>JAGWMW010000076.1 GCA_028871575.1 Burkholderiales bacterium
CCGGGCCTCGGGGCTGCCGTGCCCGCCGGGCCAGGCCAGGCCCTGCACGGCCAGCCGCAATCGCTGCAACTCGGCCTGCACCGGCGGCGATGGCCGGCCCTGCCCGGTGTCGGCGTCGTGCCAGCCGATGCGGCCGCCGCTGAGCGCGAGCTGCTGCACCTGCACCTGCCAGGGCGGCTGCGGTGCTGCGGGCCCGGCCGCTGTCGATGCGGCCGCGGCCGGGGCGCCGGGCGCGGCCTTACCGGCCGGCTCAAAGGGCGCGGCCGGCGCCGCCGCCGGCAGCCACTGCATCAGGTGGATCCGGCCCTGGGCATCGCGCGCGATCTGCACCTCGGGCTCGAGCAGCTCGACGCGGCCGAAGCGAGCGCTGCGCGCGAGGGCATCGATCGACACGTCGGCCAGCGCCAGCCGGCGCAGCGAGGCCGGCGCGCCACCGCCATCGGCCGCGCCGGGCACGAGCCGCAGGTCGTCCAGCCGCGCCTGCGCCAGGCTCAGCCGCAGGCGCGGCGACGTGGCGGTGTCGGCCCAATCCAGGCCGGCCTGAAGGGTGAGCCGCCCTTGCACCCGCGGCCGCAGCAGCGGGGCCAGGTAGGGCTGCAGCCGCGCGAGCGCGAGGTCGGTGAGCGTGAGGTCCAGCTGTGCCTGGTGGGCGTCGGCCTGCCCGGCCAGGGCGATCTGGCCCTGGGCCGGACCTGCGCCGGGCGACTGCAGCGTGGCGCTGAGCGCCAGCGGCACCGGGCCGGCCAGCGGCCAGTGCAGCCGCTCGGCCCGCAGCGCGGCGACATCGAGCTGCAGGGCCGCGGCCGGCTGCACGGCGGCGTCGTGCCACTGCAGCTGCGCGTCGCCCAGGGCCAGGGTGTCCAGGCTCACCTGCCATGGCCGGGCCGCTGCGGAAGCCACTGAGGCGGCGCCCGGGCCGGCGGCAGGCGCAGCGGCGGACGCGGTGGAAGGCGCAGTGGAAGCCGCGGCTGCAGGCGCGGCGGCGGGGCCGAGATCGAGCCGGCCATCGGCCCGCCGCGCCATCCGCAGCCGCGCGCCGTCGATGCGCAGGCTGCCGAAGGCGAGCCGGCGTGCCAGCGGCTGCACGTCGCGCAGGCCCAGCCGCGCGTGGCGCCAGGCCAAGAGCGGCGCGCCGCGGGGGTCGGCCAGCGCCACGTCGCGGGCGGCGATCCAGCCGCTGAGCGCGAGCCGGGGCGGCCCCTGCCGCGGCGCTTCGAAGGCCAGCTTCAGGTCGGCCGAGAGACGGCCCTGCAGCAGCCGCACCGGCAGCCCGGCCGGCAGGTAGGGCAGGTAGGGCGCCAGGTCGAGATCGGTCCAGGCGAGCTCGAGGTGGCCGCGGTCGTCGGCGGCGAAGGGGGTGGCCACGGCCGCGCTGTCGAACGGCGTGCCGTTCAACTCGAAAGCCAGGCGCGGCGCCACGGGGCGATCCGCCTGCTGCGGCCGGTTCGACAGGAAGGGCAGCGACAGGCGCAGGCCCTTCACCTGCTGCACGCGGCCCGCGGGCCGGTCGTCCAGGCGCAGCTGCCCGTCGCGCAGTTGCAGGTCGTAGAGCGCGAAGCGCAGCGGCTCGCCGCCCGGCGCGCCGCGGCCGGGGCCGAGGCGGCGGATCACGTCGTCGATGTCGTAGCGGCCGGCCGCCAGCCGCGTGAGCGCGATCCGGGGCGCATCGATCTCCAGCGTCTCGATCACGGGCAGGCCGGCGAACAAGGGCCAGAACGCCAATTCGGCACGCAGCCGGGCCACCTGCAGCAGCGGCGCCGTGCCGGCCGGCGCACCGGGCGCCGCGGCGATGGCCAGGTCGTGCACGGTCAGCGTCAGCGACCAGGGGTGGAAGTCGACCTCGCCCACCGACACGCTGCGCCCAAGCCCGGCCGCGAGCCGGGTCTGGGCCTGCCAGCGCAGCAGCGGCGGCACGCCCGCCCAGGCGGCCACGATGACCAGGGCCAGCACGGCGCAGGCCGCCAGCGCAGCGCGCTTGAGCTTCATGGCGGCAGTCTATCGGCGCCGCCGCCGTGGCCGGCGGCGCCAGGGGTTTCGCATACGATGGTGGTGTACCCGGGCCATGTCGACCGCCGTTGCAGGCTCCCCGTGCACCGATGCGCCGATGCCCCTGACCGCCCCACCGCCCGAGCCCAGCCCGCCCGAGGGCGCCAGTGCCGGCCGCTCGCTGCGCGAGGTGGCGCGGCTGTGGCCCGAGCTCGAGCGGCTGCTCTCGGCCCTGCTGCTCGACCCCGGCTACGACGCCTTGCGCATCGACCGGCTGCAGGCCCTGGGACAGCGCGTGCTCGACACGGTGCACACCGCCACCGACGAGGCGCTGTTCGTGATCTTCCAGCAGGCCGCGCGCCCCAGCGAGCACTACGGCGTGGCCCATGCGCTGGCCTGCGTGGCGGTGGGCGACCTCGCCGCGGCCCAGCTCGAGTGGCCGGCGGCCGAGCGCGGCCTGCTGATGCAGGCCGGGCTGACGATGAACCTCAGCATCACCGCGCTGCAGAACGAGCTGGCGCACCGCGACCGGCCCCTGACGGTGCAGCAGCGCCAGCTGATCGACCGCCACCCGCAGCGCAGCGCCGAGCTGCTGCGCGAGCTGGGCGTGGAGGACGAGGCCTGGCTGGCCGTGGTCGAGCAGCATCACGCCGCGCCAGCGTCAGCGCAGGCGGACGACCCCGAGCCGCCGCCCGAGCGCCGGCTGGCCGACCTGCTGCGGCGCTGCGACCAGTTCCTGGCCAAGGTCAGCGTGCGCGCCGGCCGCCACCCGATGGCCGTGACGGCCGCGGTGCGCCAGGCCTGCCTGGGCCGCGACGGCCGCCCCGACGCCATCGGACAGGCGCTGCTGCGGGTGCTTGGCTTCTACCCGCCCGGCACCTGGGTGCGCCTGGCCAGCGAGGAGGTGGCGGTGGTGCTGCGGCGCGGCCAGCGCGCCGACCAGCCGCTGGTGGCCAGCCTGCTGGACGAGCGCCGCCTGCCGCTGCACCCGCCCCGGGTGCGCCAGACCAGCGTGCCGGCCCATGCCGTCAAGGCAGCCCTGGGCGGCGAGACGCTGCGCCTGCCGCACGCGCTGGAGCAGCTGATCGGGATGTCACCCCCGCCCCCACCGCCGCCGCCGTCGCCGGCCCCCGCGGCGCCGGAGTCTTCCGAACCCTGAGCAACCCCCGACCGCCTCACCCCATGAAGAAGTTCATCGCCGAATGGCTCTGGCGCCTGGCCGTGCTCGCGGCCCTGGCGTGGATCGGCGCCAGCCTGCACCAGATCCACGAAGACCTGCTGCAGCCCGCCGACGACAGCCAGAGCGCCGCCGCAGGCCCCGACGACGGCCAGGACGGCAGCGCCGCGGCCGACGACGAGGTGCACCAGCAGCTGGCCCTGCTGAACCAGAAGCTGGACGCGATCATGATCGTGATGGCGCAGCTGCGGCGCTGAAGGCGCAGCCGCGCCGAACCCAGGGCCTGGACTCAAGCAAACGTGGCTTTGCCACTTTGCTTGAACCCCCGCGGGGGGCGGGCTGGGCGCAGCCCGGCCCTGGGGGCGCTCAGGGGCTGCCCAGCGACTGCAGGTAGGCCGCCACGTCGCGGATGTTGGCCGGGCTCAGCGAATGGGCCACGACCTTCATCACCGTGCCCTCGGGGCGCTCGTTCGTGCGCTGGAACACCAGCAGCTGCTTGCGCAGGTAGTCGGCATGCTGGCCCGCCAGGCGCGGGAAGCCGCCGTTGCCGGCGCCGCCGGGGCCGTGGCAGGACATGCAGGCCGGCACGCTCTGCGCCGGCAGGCCGTGGGTGAAGATGGCCTGGCCGGCCGCAGCGGCGGCGCGGTCGGCTTCGTCGATCGGCTGCGCCGGCGCCGGTGGCTGGGCCGAGTAGTAGGCCGCCAGGCCCTTGATCTGGTCGTCGCTCAGGCTGCGGCTGATGCCCCACATGTACTCGAAGCCGGGCGGATCGGTGCGCTCGTGGGCCCGAAAGCCGGTGAGCTGGGCGACGATGTAGGGCTCGGTCTGCGCTGCCAGGTTGGGGAAGTTGGGCGAGACCGAGACGCCGCGTGGCCCGTGGCAGTTGGCGCAGACCTGCTGCGCCAGCGTCGCGGGGGCCACCGCGGGGTTGGCCAGGTCGCGCGAGCGGCCGAGGTCGGCACAGGCGGTGGCCACGAGGGCCGTGGCCAGCAGGATCACAGGGGTTTGGAGCTTCACGCGGGTTCTCCGTGGGGACTGCGGCGGGTGGCAGGGGTGGCAGGCATCAGTAAGCCGCCCAGGCATAGAGGAAGAGCGAGTTGTTGTCGCGCGCGTTGCGGCCGAAGCCGTTGAAGTTGCTCGAAGCGCCGTTGAAGCGGCTGTAGGCCGTGTATTGCGCGCCCAGGCGCAGGTTCTGGATCGGCATGTAGAAGCCTTCCACCGTGGCCCCGGCCGTCGAGGGGCTGCCGGTGCGGTTGCCGTCCACCGCCTGCACCGAAGGCGCCAGCGCCGCCGGGTTGTCGGTGATGGTCAACGTGCCCGGGTCGTAGCCGGCGGTCAGGTAGGCGGTGTCGCGCGAGCCGGTGAGGCTGAACAGGCCCAGGCTCGCGCCGTAGGTGGCCCGGTAGGTGTAGGTGAACTTCATTCGAAGCACCTGGGTCGTGTCGGCCGCGTTGGGCAGCGGCAGCGGGTTGCCGGCGGCGTCGACGAAGGGCACCGCCTGCAGCGCCTGCACCGAGGTGTCGGACAGCCGCTGCCGGCTGTGCATGTAGGCGAACTGGGCGGTGAAGGTGTGCGGGTCCAGCAGGTACTGGTACTGCGCGTCCAGGCCGAGGTCGGTGCTGCGGTGCACGTTGGCGTTGCCGTAGGGGTTCAGAGGGTCGTCGTAGATGCGCGAGACCATGCCCGAGGTGCCCAGCATCAGGTTGTGCGCGCCCCAGGCCCGGCTCCACGTCAGCCGCCAGTACGGGTTCAGGCCCTGCAGCTTGGTGGTGCTGGCATCGTCCAGGCCGGCACTGAGCACCGAGAACGCGCCGTTGGCGCTGCGGTAGCCGCCGAGTTCGGCATACCAGGTCTGGTTCAGGAAGGCGTAGGCCGTGATGCCCGCGAGGTTGCTGCCGGCGGCATAGCCCGGGTAAGGCGCCAGGCCGTCGATGAAGCGGCTGCCGGTGGGGCTGGGCACCGGCACGTACTGCATCCAGGCCGCGGCAGTGTTCCAGGGGTCGGAGACCGAGGGGTTGTTGTTGACGCTGACGCCCACGATCAGGTCGCGCTGGTCGCTCACGTAGCGGTCGGCCCAGCGCACGTCGATGTTGTCGGCATGGGTGTGGCCGTGGAAGCTGCCGTCGGCGGCCTGGGTGGCGTAGGGGTCGTAGGTCACCTGGACGAAGGCGCCCAGGTTGCCGGTGACCTTGCCGCCGGCCAGCAGGCTGACGGTGTCGAGCACCACCTTGCCGTCCTTCTGGAAGTCGGCGTTCGGGTCGCTGCTCTTGGACGTGTTGGCCACGCGGGTGGCGCTGAGCACCGCCATGGCCGACAGCGGCAGCGCGCGCTGGCCGATGGTGTAGCCGGTGAGCTTGAACAAGCGGCCGTAAGGCGTCAGCTCGGGGTACTGCCCGCCGGCATGGCAAGCCACGCAGTTCTGGCCCGTCTGGCGGTTGAAGGCCGGGATCGCCTGGGCCGGTCCGGCCCACCCGGCCAGCAGCAGTAGCCCGGCCAGCAGCAAGGGCCAAAGCCCGGTGGGTCCCGAAGTCTTGGTTCGTGTCATGAGGGTTTCTCCTGGTCCTGGCGACGATGCTGCGTCGAAGGCCCTGGCGCGAGTTTGATGGCGGTCAAGCCCCGGGTCCGTGCGGTCGGCAGGCCACCGCGGCCTCACCCCGGAGAACGGCGCCCGCGCGGGCTTACGCCAGTTGTGCGCGGCGTGGCGCGGCAGCGACACTGCACCCGGCCGGGCCGCCGCCGGCGGCCGCCATGTCCTGAAAGCCTGCCTGCCATGGCCCAAGTGATCGCCCTGTACAAGAAGCCCGCCGACCCGGCGGCGTTCGACCGCTACTACTTCGGCACCCATCTGCCGCTGGCCAAGACGCTGCCCGGCCTGCGCAGCTACCACGTCAGCAGCGGCCCGATCGGCACGCCGGCCGGCGAGGCCCCGCTGCACCTGGTGGCGCTGCTGGGCTTCGATTCGATGGCCGCGATCCAGGCCGCGCTCACCTCGCCCGAAGGCGCGGCCACGGCCGGCGACCTGGCCAACTTCGCGCAGGCCGGCGTCGAGCTGCTGATGTTCGACACCAAGGCGGTCTGAGCACCCCTGGGGCCGGGCAGGCGGCTCAGCCCGCGTCGCCGGTGGCCGGCGCGAGCGCGCGCACGAGAAAGTCCAGCAGCGCCCGGTTGCGCGCCAGTCGCAGCCGCTCGGGCGGCGCAAAGGCCGTGATGCGGGTGCCGTAGGGCGTGAGCGGCGTCCACGCCGGCAGCACGCGCTGCAGCCGGCCCTCGGCCAGGGCGGCGGTGCACAGGTAGTCGGGCAGCAGCCCGATGCCCAGGCCACCGAGAGCCGCCGCGGCCACCGACTCGGGGTTGTTGACGTGGTAGCGGCTGCTGACGCGCACGCAGCGGCGCTCGCCGCCGCGCGACAGGGTCCAGGCGTCGTCGGCGCTCTCGCGCCAGTAGCCCATGCAGGGGTGGCGGGCCAGGTCCTCGGGCTCGGCCGGCGCTCCGGCCTCGGCCAGCCAGGCGGGCGAGGCCGCCAGCAGCCAGGCCACCTGCGCCACCGCCTGCGCGTGGAGCTCGGGCGCGGGCTGGCTGGTCCAGCGCAGGGCCAGGTCGTAGCCCTCGCGCCCGAGGTCGAGCCGGCGGTCGGCCAGGTGCAGCTCCACCGAGATGGCCGGGTGCAGACGCAGGAAGGCCGGCAGGCGCGGCGCGAGCACGCATTGCCCCCAGGACACCGGCGCGGTCAGCCGGATCGGGCCGCTGAGCTCGGCCCGCAGGTCGCGCAGCCGCTCTTCGGCCGCGCTCACCTCCCGCAGCGCGCGGCGCGCGAATTCGAGATACGCCTCGCCGGCCGCGGTCAGCGCCACCTGGCGCGTGCTGCGGCTGAACAGGGTGGCCTTGACCGCCGCCTCGAGCTGCGCCACGCGCTTGCTGACCACGCCCTTGCCCACGCCCAGCTCGGCTGCGGCGCGGCTGACGCTCGCGTGCTCGGCCACCTTGACGAAGGCGCCGAGCATGTCGGTGGAGATCGGCAATGGCAGGCCCTCATCGGCGCGACCGGGGCCGCTGTTTCCGCATCGAAGACAAACGGTTCGCATTCCAGCAGCTGTGCCGCGCAGGGTCAATTCCTACACTGGTCGCAGGCGTCGGAAGAACGCTCCACTCAACTTACAGCCGGAGACAACGCATGCAGATCTATGCCGACCCGATCACCGTCAACTGCCGCAAGGTGCTGGCGGGGCTGAGCCTCATCGGCGCGCCCTACACGCTGAAGCATGTCGACTACTTCAAGGGCGAGCAGAAGCTCGCGCCCTATGTCGAGCTCAACCCCAATGCCTCGATCCCGGCGATGACCGACGGCGACCTGGTGCTGTGGGAGTCGAACGCCATCCTGCAGTACGCCGCCGACAAGGTGGGCAACGAGGCCGCCTATCCGCGCGACCTGCGCCGGCGCGCCGACATCAACCGCTGGCTGCTGTGGGAGTCGTCGAGCTGGTTCCCCTCGTGCTATGTGTTCCTGGTCGAGAACTGCGTCAAGCCGCTGCTGGGCGGCGCGAGCGACCCGGCCGTGCTCGACGCGCAGGCGGCGCAGTTCCACAAGCTGGCCGGCATCCTCGAGCAGCGGCTGCAGCGCCAGGCCTGGATCGCCGGCGAACAGCCCACCATCGCCGACATCGCGCTGGCCGCACCGATGCACCTGCACGGCTGGCAGCGCCTGCCGCTGGCCGACCACCCCGCGCTGCGGCGCTGGATGACGGAGCGCGTCGAAGCCCTGCCCTGCTGGCAGCAGACCTGGGTCGGCGAAGGCTTCACCACCCAGCGCAGTGCCCACTGAAACAGCCGCCGTGCCCATGCCCGCCACCCCAGCCCCCGCCAGCGTGCGCGCCACGCTGAACTACACCGTCGACAACGGCACGCCACCCGACTACTACTTCTACGAGCCCGACCCGGGCACGAAGCTGAACCCGCCGGGCACCGACCGACGCGAAGTGACGGTGCACGACGGCTGGGCCGAGTCGCAGCGCCTCTCGGCCGACCGCGAGGGATTCGAGATCCACCCGTTCGTCGAGCGATCCGCGACGCGCTTCGACCACTTCGACGACGACGACGCGATCAAGTCGCGCTTCTATGCCCAGGTCGTCGCCTTCGTGCAGCGGCACACCGGCGCGCGCCGGGTCGAGGTGTTCGACCACACGATCCGCAAGCGCCTGCCGGCCGACCTGAAGGTGCAGACCACCGTGCAGCGCCCGGCGGTGCTGCTGGTCCACAGCGACTACACGGTGGCCAGCGGCCCTCAGCGCGTGCGCGACATCCTGCCGGCCGAGGCCGAGACCCTGCTGCGGCGCCGGGTGGCCTTCTACAACGTCTGGAAGCCGCTGTACCGCCGCGTGGAAGAGCTGCCGCTGGCGATGTGCGACGCCCGTACCCATGCCGAGGCCGACATGCTACGGATGGACCTGAAGTACCGCGAACGCACGGGCGAGATCTACGTGATGCGCTGGAACCCGGCGCACCGCTGGGTGTACTTCCCGCAGATGGAGGCCGAGCAGGCGCTGCTGCTGAAGACCTACGACAGCGAGACCGACGGCCGCGCGCGCTTCATGGGCCACAGCGCCTTCGAGCACCCCGACACCCCGCCCGACGCGCCCAAGCGCGAGAGCATCGAGGTGCGGACGATGGCCTTTTTCTGAGTGCCCCTCGGGCCGGGCTGCGCCCGGCCCGCCTCCCGCGGGGGCTCGAGCAAAGTGGCGAAGCCAGGTTTGCTCGAGACCTCCGAAGCCGCGTCCCTGCACTCGATCCACCCCCTACTCGCGCTGGGTCGGCTTCTCGCCCGGCGCAGGGATGCGTCGCCTCTCTTCGGGCGGGCGCTCGGGGCGCGGCTCGATCGGATGCTCGACCGCGCGCGGCGGGGGCGGTGGCGGCGGTGCCCGAACGACCGGCGGCGGAGGCGGCGGCGGTGCGGCACGAACGACTGGCACCGGGGGCGGTGGCGGTGGCGGTGGCGCAGCCCGCTGCACCGGCGCGGGTGCCGGCCGAAACTCGGGCTCGGCCCTGGGTGCCGGCATCGAATTGGGCATCGGCATCGGCCGCACCGGCACGCCGCGGAATTCGGGCCGGGGCTCCATCCGGGGTTCGGGCCGCGGCACGGGCGGTTGCACGAGCTGCGGCACGGGGGCGGGCGGCACGGGCAGGGACTGGCGCCATTCGGGCCTTCCGCGCCGGCCCTCGGGCATCGGTTGAGGCTGGGCCTGCGGCTGCGGCTGCGGCTGCGATGGCAGCTGCGCCCGCGGTGGCGACTGCGCCTGGGACTGTGGCTGTGCCTGCGGCAGCGAGGGCGATTGCAGCTCGGGCTGGCGCCGTGGCGCCTGCTCGGGTGGCGACACGTAGGCCGATGGCGGCCGCATGGGCTGCGCCTGGCGCCAGCCCTCGCGTGCGGCCGGCGGCGGCGGCGGGGGCGGTGCCGGCGCGAAGCCGGGTCCGGGCCGGCCCGTCCGCCCGGGCCCGTCGGGCTCGACACCGCGCACCCAGCCCCGCGACACCGGCTGATGGTCGTCGATGACCTGCCGCGGCACCACGGTCACGGCGCCCGGCACCTGCTGGTTGCGGTACTCGGCGGGCGGCTCGGGGCGGCGGTCGCCGGGCGGCCGGTGGTTCAGTCGATCGTCGTAGTCGCGGCTGGCGCGGTAGTAGGGCACGAAGGGCTCGTGCGGCGCCAGCGGCACCCAGCCCACGGCCGGCTGCAGAGCGCCGCCGACGCCGACCGAGATGCTGAAGCCGCTGCCGCCGACCCAGGCCACCAGCGCCGGCGCGTAGACGGGCCGCGGGCGGTAGGCGCCGGGCGACCAGCACCAGCGCCCGCCCCAGACCAGCCAGCGGCCGTAGTGAAACGGCGCGAAGCCCCAGGGCGCGTCGTCGATCCAGGTCCAGCCCCAGGGCGGCACCCAGGCCCAGTGGCCGTAGCGGTAGGGCGCCCAGTCGGGCGCCACCACGGTCGGCACCCAGACCGGGCCGACCTCGGGCACCTGCTGCCAGCGGCCGTTGGCGTCCAGGTCCTCGGCGCCGGTCATCTCGGGCGAGACGTAGCGGTAGGCGATGCCGCGGTCGTCGGCGGCGTCGGCGCGGGCCACCCAGTCGGCGAAGCCGTCGCGCGGCATCGCCGAGGCCTGGTTCTGCAGCGCCCCGTGCCGGCCGTCGCGCCACAGCTCGGCCCGCTGCCCCGCCACGAGGGTGAAGGCCTCGCCGCCCTCGCCCACCTGCAGGGCGCCGCGCCAGGTGCCGGCGTAGGTGCTGTCGTCGATGCGGTCGACGCGGTACAGGCCGCTGCGCAGCGGCTGCAGCCGCACCTCGTCGGTGACGATGTCGGCCTCGTTCGCCGCCTCGTGCGAGCGCACGCGCAGCGCGAGCTCGCCGCGGCGCAGCTCCACGCTCAGGCGCGCGTCGTCCAGCCGGCGCACCTCGAGCTCGCTGCCGGCGCCCAGGCGCAGCGTGGTCGAACCCACGCGCAGCTCGGCCCGGGCATCGTCATCGGTGGCCAGGCGATCGCCGCCGGTGACGGGGCGGTTCGGGTTGGCGGCGACCCAGGCGCCCTGGCCGTCGTCGTAGCGCCAGACATGGCCGCGCAGCTCGGCCAGGCGGCCGACGCGGCCCGGCGGGTCGTCGTCGGCATGGGCCGGCGCAGCCGCCGCGCCGGCCAGCAGCAAGCCCAGCACCGCCGCCGGCCAGGCACGTCGAAGGGTGTTCATGACCCGTCAACGCCGCGGCGCCGCTTCGCGCCGACAGGGTCGGCCGCCCGCCTTGGCGGCCGAGCGGCGCAGCCCGGTCAGTCGTCGCTCAGTCGTCGCTCAGTCGTCGGTGAGCGGGTCGAGCTCGGGAAACAGCACGCTCGTGTAGCCGAACTGGGTCAGGTCGGTCATGCGCGTGGGGTAGAGGCGGCCGACGAGGTGGTCGCACTCGTGCTGCACCACGCGGGCGTGGAAGCCTTCGGCTTCGCGATCGATCGGCCGGCCCTGGGCGTCGAAGCCGGTGTAGCGGATGCGGGCCCAGCGCGGCACCACGCCGCGCAGGCCCGGCACCGACAGGCAGCCTTCCCAGCCGGCCACCTGCTCGTCGCCCAGCGGCGTGATCTGCGGGTTGATCAGCACCGTGGGCGGCACCGGCGGCGCCTCGGGGTAGCGCTCGTTGCGCGTGAAGCCGAAGATCACCAGCTGCAGGTCGACCCCGATCTGCGGCGCCGCCAGGCCCGCGCCGTTGGCCGCGGCCATGGTCTCGAACATGTCGTCGATCAGGGCCTGCAGCTCGGGCGTGTCGAAGGCGCGTACCGGCTCGGCCACGCGCAGCAGCCTCGGGTCGCCCATCTTCAGAATCTCTCGCACCGTCATGCCGGGGGTCCTTCGGGTTGCACCAGGCCGGCATTGTCCGCGCCCGGCGGCGGTGGCGGCGGAAGCGACGGTGGCGGCGGAAGCGGCGCCGGTGGCGCCGGTGGCGCCGGCGCGATCAGGGCGCGCAGGCCGGCCTCGTCGAGCACCGGCAGGCCGAGCTCGCGCGCCCGCTCGAGCTTGCTGCCGGCGTCGCTGCCGGCCACCACCCAGTCGGTCTTCTTCGACACCGAGCCGCTGACCTTGCCGCCGGCGGCCTCGATCAGGGCGCGGGCTTCGTCGCGCGACAGCGTGGGCAGGCCGCCCGTCAGCACCAGGGTCTGGCCGGCCAGCGGCCGCGGCGCGTCGTCGGCCTGCCCGTCCGCCGGCTCGGGCCAGTGGACGCCGGCCTCGCGCAGGGCCGCGATGACCTCCCGGTTGTGGGGCTGCGCGAAGAAGGCCTGCACGCTCTGCGCCACCACCGGGCCGATGTCGCCCACCGCCTGCAGCGGCTCGACGCCGGCGGTCATGATCCGCTCCAGGCTGCCGAAGTGGCGCGCCAGCGCCTTGGCCGTCGCCTCGCCCACGTGGCGGATGCCCAGCGCATAGAGGAAGCGCGCCAGTGTCGTGGCCTTGCTGCGCGCCAGCGCCGCCACCAGGTTGGCCGCGCTCTTGCCGGCCATGCGGTCCAGGCCTTCCAGCGCGCCGGCCTCGAGCGCGTAGAGGCCGGGCAGCGTGCGCACGAGGCCGCCATCGACGAGCTGGTCGACCAGCCGGTCGCCCAGGCCCTCGATGTCCATCGCCCGGCGGCCGGCGAAATGCAGGATCGCCTGCTTGCGCTGCGCGGCGCAGAAGAGGCCGCCGGTGCAGCGGTGCTCGATGCCGCCCTTCTCGCGCAGCACGCGGCTGCCGCAGACCGGGCAGGCCCGCGGCATGCGGAAGTTGGGCACGTAGGCCTGGCGCGCGCCGCCGGGCTCGGCGATGCGGCCCACCACCTCGGGGATCACGTCGCCGGCTCGGCGCACGATCACGCGGTCGCCCACGCGCACGCCCTTGCGCCGCAGCTCGAACAGGTTGTGCAGCGTGGCGTTGCTGACCGTGGTGCCGCCCACGAACACCGGCTCGAGCTTGGCCACCGGGGTGAGCTTGCCGGTGCGGCCCACCTGCACCTCGATCCCGTTCAAGCGCGTGGCCTGCTCCTGCGCCGGGAACTTGTGCGCCACCGCCCAGCGCGGCTCGCGGGTGACGAAGCCCAGGCGCCGCTGCAGGTCGATGCGGTCGACCTTGTAGACGACGCCGTCGATGTCGAAGGGCAGCGCGTCGCGCTGCGCCGCCACCGCCTCGTGGAAGGCCGCCAGGCCGTCCGCGCCGGCCACGACGCGGCGCAGGCCGTTGACGGGCAGGCCGAAGGCCGCCACCGCATCGAGCGTGGCGCTGTGCGTGGCCGGCTGCGCCCAGCCCTGCACCTGGCCCAGGCCGTAGGCGTAGAAGCTCAGCCGCTTGTCGGCCAGCGCCTTCGGGTCGAGCTGTCGGATCGCCCCGGCCGCGGTGTTGCGCGGGTTGATGAAGGTCTTGCCGCCGCGCTCGCGCTGGCGCGCGTTCAGGCGCTCGAAATCGTCACGCCGCATGTAGACCTCGCCGCGGATCTCGAGCAGCGCCGGCAGGTCCGGCGCCGCGCCGAACAGCCGCAGCGGGATCTGCCCGATCGTGCGCACGTTCTGCGTCACGTCCTCGCCCGTCTCGCCGTCGCCGCGCGTGGCCGCCTGCACCAGCAGGCCGCGCTCGTAGCGCAGGCTCAGCGCCAGGCCGTCGAACTTGAGCTCGGCCGCATATTCCACCGGCGGCGCTTCGGGCGGCAGCCCGAGCTCGCGCCGCACGCGCTCGTCGAAGGCGCGGGCGCCCGCGGCGGTGGTGTCGGTCTCGGTGCGGATGCTGAGCATCGGCGGCGCGTGGTGCACGGGCGCGAAGCCCTCCAGCACCTGCCCGATCACGCGCTGGGTGGGCGAATCGGGCGTGCGCAGCTCAGGGTGCGCCGCCTCCAGCGCCTGCAGCTCGGCATACAGGCGGTCGGCAAGTCGGCAAGTCGGCGGGCCGGGAGGCCGGGAGGCCGGGAGGCCAGCAGGGCTGCCACACAATGTCGCGCATGGCTGCCGAAGATTACGCGACCCGCGCCGCGGCCCGGCGAGCCCAGCTGCATCACCATGCGCACCGCTACT
>JAGWMW010000077.1 GCA_028871575.1 Burkholderiales bacterium
AGCGCCGCTACGTCGACGGTGCGCTGCTGCATGCGCTGCGCATGCCGTTCGGCTACTGGGAGGCGAAGGACGACCGCGACGACCTCGACGCCGAGATCGCGCTGAAGTTCAAGCGCGGCTACCCGAAGGACAACATCATCTTCGAGGACAGCGCCCAGGCCGTGCTGATCCAGAACGCGCGCGAGGTGATGCGCTGCCCGATCGACGATGTCGGGCAGCTCGAACGGCTGCTCACCCTGTTCTTCGGCTACCAGCGCCCGGAGATCGCCGAGTTTCGCAAGGCGGTGACCCAGTTCACCACCGACCTGCCGGCCGTGCTCAAGGTGCTGCGCGAGATGATCGACGCCGCGCACACCGACAACGCCGCCTTCCGCAAGGCCGCGCGGCATTTTCTGGACCACGCGCGCGAAACCATCAACCCCAACCTGGTCGAGGAGGACGTGCGCGAGATCCTGATCCAGCACATCCTCACCGACGAGATTTTCGATCAGGTGTTTCCCGGCCAGCCGTTCCACAAGGGCAACAACGTCGCGCGCGAGCTGCACAAGCTGGAGGACACCTTCTTCACCGGCAACACCAGGTTCCAGCTGCTGAAGAGTCTGGAGATCTATTATCGGGCGATCCGCAGCGGTGCCGCGCAGATCGGCGGCCACCACGAAAAGCAGACCTTCCTCAAGCTGGTCTACGAGAACTTCTACAAGGTCTACAACCCCAAGGCCGCCGACCGCCTCGGTGTGGTCTACAAGCCCAACGCCATCGTGCGCTTCATGATCGAGTCGGCCGACTGGCTGTGCGAGCAGCACTTCGGCCGCAACCTGATCGACCGCGACGTGGAGATCCTCGACCCCGCCTGCGGCACCGGCACCTTCGTCGCCGAGCTGATCGAGCACTTTCGCGGCCAGCCGGCCAAGCTGAAGCACAAGTACCTGGAGGAGCTGCACGCCAACGAGGTGGCGATCCTGCCGTACTACGTGGCCAACCTGAACATCGAGGCCACCTACGCCGCGATCAGTGGCAAGTACGAGGAGTTCGCCAACCTGTGCTTCGTCGACACGCTGGACAACGTGGGCCTGCACACGCTGGCGCACGGCAGCACGGCCGACCTCTTCGGCAGCGTCAGCGACGAGAACGTGGCCCGCATCAAGCGCCAGAACAGCCGCAAGATCAGCGTCATCATCGGCAACCCGCCGTACAACGCGAACCAGGCCAACGAGAACGACAACAACAAGAACCGCGAATACCCGGCCATCGACGCGCGCATCAGGCAGACCTACATCGCCGAGAGCACGGCGCAGAAGACCAAGCTGTACGACATGTACGCGCGCTTCTTCCGCTGGGCCAGCGACCGGCTGGATGCCAACGGCGTGCTGGCCTTCGTGACCAACCGCAGCTTCATCGACAGCCGCACCTTCGACGGCTTTCGCAAGACGGTGGCGGCCGAGTTCGCCGAGGTGCGCGTGGTGGACCTGGGCGGCGACGTGCGGGCCAACCCGAAGCTCAGCGGCACGAAGCACAACGTGTTCGGCATCCAGACCGGCGTGGCGATCGGCTTCTTCGTCAAGAAGGCCGGCAGCAAGGACCGCGGGCGGATCTTCTACACGCGGCGACCGGAACTGGAGACGGCGGAGGAGAAGCTGGCGTTCCTGAGCCAGTCACGGCTGGCGACGCTGGCGAGCGAAGAGGTGCGGCCGGATGCCAAGACGAATTGGCTGAATCTGACGCACAACGACTTCGATGAGTTGCTGCCCCTAATAAGCCGGGAGGCGAAAGCCGCTGCCGTCGGCCGGCCGGCGAAGGTCGTTTTCAAGCTCTTCTCACTCGGGACGTCAACAAATCGAGATGAATGGGTTGTCGACTTCGAAGCGAACTCGGTCAGTGACCGCATGCGTGCATTCGTTGCGCACTACGACGCGATTGACGCCAAACGTCCCGACTTTGATCCAGTCGTTAAGTGGTCTCGAAACCTGAAACGCAGATTCTCTCAAGGACGGCGAGAGGAATTCTCTGCGGACTTCCTGAAGGGAACTTTGTACCGACCATTTGTCCGCCTGTTCCTTTATGACTCGCCGCTGTTCGTAGACGAACGCGGTGCGACTCAACAAGCGTTCCCAGCGGCTTCAACTCGAAATCCGTCCATTTGCGTCATTGCGGGCGACAGACAACCATTCGCCATTGTCGCGACCGACATCGTTCCGAATCTGAACCTGTATTCAGCAGACGCCACCAAGTACGTCACCATGTACTCGTTCGCCGACGACGGAACTCGCACTGAGAACATCACCGACTGGTCCCTCAAGAAGTTCACGTCGCACTACAAGGCCGGCCCCGGCAAGCGCCTGCCCGAGCCGACCAAGGAAGGCATCTTCCATTACGTCTACGCTGTACTGCACGACCCCGCCTACCGCGAGAAGTACGCGCAGAACCTGAAGCGCGAGTTCCCGCGCGTGCCGCTGTACGGCAGCCTGCGCGCCGACTTCTGGCACTGGGCCAAACAGGGCCACGCGCTGATGGACCTGCACATCGGCTACGAAACGGTCGAGCCCTGGCCCTTGCAGCGCCACGACGTGCCCGACGCAAAGGCGCGCGCTGCCGGCCAGGCGCCGAAATGCATCCTGAAATCCGAGCCCGAGGCCGGCCGCATCGTGGTCGACAGCGAGACCGTGCTCTTCGGCGTGCCGCCCGAGGCCTGGGCGTACAGGCTGGGCAACCGCAGCGCCATCGACTGGGTGCTGGACCAGCACAAGGAGAAGAAGCCCAAGGACCCCACCATCCGCGAGAAGTTCGACACCTACCGCTTTGCCGACCACAAAGCGCGCGTGATGGATCTGCTGGCCCGGGTGGCGCGCGTGAGCGTCGAGACCGAGCGCATCGTGCAAGGGCTGGTGCACCTGCCGCGCTGAGCCCCGCCTGGGCTGCAGCCGCTCTCGCGTCAGCCCTTCAGCCAATCGACCCGGGCGCCCCGGGTGATCGAGAAGATCGCCGGCGCTGCATGCCGTGCCACGGCGCGCTGGATGGCCGGCCAGGCGGCGGTGCACAAGGCCGCCGTCTCGGCCGCCGACAGGTTGCCCGAGGTCAGCGCGAACAGATGGATGCGGGCGGCGCGGACGGCGGCCAGCTCGTTCGGGCGGCGCCGGATTTCCTGGTCGCGTGTCATCACCACCATTCCGCGCCGTCCCACTTCGGCAATCCATTCGACGTCCGGCGTGTCGTCCGCGAACAGCTGGCGGTGGGCGACGAACGGGATGCCCGCTTCACGCAGGGCCGCATCCAGGCGGCGGCTCCAGAGGTCGCGGTCGATGAAGAGCGTGACCTGGGCTGCGACCTCAGGCGGCGCTGCGGTGCTCAAACCTCAGCGCTTCTTCGATGGCGGCCGCCGGCACGCCGTAGTCTTCGGCCATTTCGGCGATGGTGTCCCCGGCGCGAAAGCGCTGCTCGACAACCTCGGTGCGAACGAAGACGCCGGTCATCACCGGGCGGCCGAAAGAGTGCGCCGGGTCCACGACCACGCTGCAGGGTTGGGCGTCGCCTGGCGTCGCGTTGCGCGTGAACGGGAACAGACGCACGGGTCCGCCGTGCCGGCCGAACTCGATGCGCGCCAGCGCTTGCGCGAAGTCGTCGCGCAAGGCCTGCTGCCCTTGTTCGGACACGTTCAGCAACTCACCCGCGTGTTCGACGAACAAGGCCACGCCGTTGGTCAGAAACGTCTGCGTCGCCAGCGGGCGTGGTACAGCGAGCTTGCGCCGCAGGAAGTCGATCGCTTTGCGAACTTGAACCAGCTTCACGCCATGGTGGCGGCGAATGACACCCAACAGATGCAGCTCGCAGAGATTGACGAAGGAAAGTTCTCGGCGCTTCAGGCTCGCCGGTTCGATCACGCGCTTGAACTGCTTCGGCGTGCCGTCGCGGTGGCGGTAGTCGTGCCCGAAGCACCAGGCATTCACGGTGCCGGCCGGCAAGCCGAGAATGCTCGCCGCCTCGGACACCCGGTAGGCGGCTTGGTCGTAGATGTGAGAGTTGGCTTCGACCATGATCTTCCCGGTCGAGAAGCAGAAGTTGCCTGGATTCTAATGACGAGGTCGACGGCAAGTCGTGACTGCGGCGCCGCAGCCTCGGCGCCCGCGGCCGCCGGTCTTGCAGCGATGGGCACGCGCCGCAGCCCGAGGCCTACCCGCCCCAGCCCCGGACCGGGTGGCCGCCGAAGACCACCTGCTGGCGCACCGCCGGTGTGAACAGGCTGTAGAGCATGCGGCCGGTCGGCGCGCTGGCCCGGTCGAGCTCGGCCAGCGCGTCGGGCGGCAGGCGCAGCTCGAGCGCGGCCAGGTTGTCGCGCAGCTGCGCCGCGTGGCTCACGCCCATCAGCGTGGACGTCACGCCCGGGCGCTGCATCACCCAGGCCAGCGCCACCCGCGCCGGCGTCTCGCCGCAGTCGGCCGCCACCCGCCGCAAGGCGTCGACGATGGCCCAGTTGCGCTCGGTGAACAGCGAGTCGCCGAAGGGGTTGGCGCCGTCCAGGCGCTGGTCGCCGGCGGGACGTTGCGCCTGCGCACCGGCGGCCTCTCGCGGCAGGCCGGCAGCCCGTGGCGCTGCCGCCTCGACGGCGGCACGGTCGTACTTGCCCGTCAGCAACCCGAAGGCGAGCGGGCTCCAGGGCTGCAGCGCCATGCCGAAGGTGGCCGCCAGCGGCACGAACTCTTCCTCGACGTCGCGGTTGACCAGCGAGTAGAAGTACTGCAGCGCCACCGGCGCCGGCTGCCCGCGCGCGGCCGCCAGCGTGGCCACCTGGGCCACGTACCAGGCCGGCGAGTTCGACAGGCCCCAGTAGCGCACCTGGCCGCTGTGGACCAGGCGGCTCATCGTCTGCAGCAGTTCCTCGGCCGGCGTGACCGAGTCCCAGACATGCACCCAGAGCAGGTCGACGTGGTCGGTCTGCAGGCGCTGCAGCGAGCCCGCCAGCGCGGCGCTCACGTGGCGCGCCCCGTTGCCGCCGGCGTGCACGCCGGCGCCGGTCGCGAAGCCCGACTTGGTGGCGAGGACGACGCGGTCGCGCACGCCGCGCTCGGCAATGAAGCGGCCCAGCATCGCCTCGCAGGCGCCGCCGGCGTAGACGTCGGCCGTGTCGATGAAGTTGCCGCCGGCGTCGAGGTAGGCGTCGAACACCTCGCGCGAGGCCGCCTCGCCCGAGCCCCAGCGGGCGGTGCCGAAGGTCATCGTGCCCAGGGCCAGCGGGCTGACGGCCAGGCCCGAGCGGCCCAGGGTGCGGTAGTCGGTGAGGGGCATGGGTATTTAACTAGTGATCGATACAGAAAGCATAGGCCGGCTTGCCAGGCCGCGCAAGCTGTTTCATAGTGATCGCTATGAAAAACCAAGCTGCGGTGCCCACGACCGGCACTTCCGTCCCGGCCCCGGCCCGGCCCCGGCCGCGCGGGCGCCCGCTGTCCTTCGACCGCGAGCAGGCGGTCGACCGGGCCCTGCGCCTGTTCTGGGCGCAGGGCTATGAAGGCACCACCCTCAGCGACCTGACCGCGGCGCTGGGGGTGGCGCCATCCAGCATCTACGCCGCCTTCGGCGACAAGCAGGGCCTGTTCCTGGCCGCGGTGGAGCGCTACCTGGCGGGGCCCGTCCGTTCCGAGACCCTCATCCGCGAGGCCCCCACGGCGCGCGAGGCCGCGCAGGGCCTGCTGCAGGCGGCCGTGGTCGGGTTCACGGGCCCGTCCACGCCGCGCGGCTGCCTGCTGGCCAGTGCGGCGATCGCGTGCTCCGAGGCGGCCCGCGACGTGCAGGAAACCCTGGCCGGCCTGCGCCGCGGCATCGAGGCGCAACTGCGGCAGAAGATCCAGCTCGACATCCGGCAGGGCCGTCTGCCCCGCGACGCCGACGCCGCGGCGCTGGCCGCGCACACGATGGCGGTGATCCAGGGCCTGTCGACGCTGGCGCGCGACGGCGCCTCGCGCGCCGCGCTCGGCCGGGTCGCGGCGCTGGCCCTGCGCTGCTGGCCGCCCGGCGCCCCGGGCTGAACCGGTCGGAGGCTTCGGCGCGGGCAGCCCTTAGCATCGGCCTCGCCGCTTCGGCATTCAAGGCGCACAGCGCCTGAGGCGACCCGATGAACCGATCGACCCTGTCCGGCCCGGCCGCGACCCCGTGGCAGGCCCGCCGTCTCGCGGGCGAGGTGCTGGCCGGCTTCGTGGCCTCGATCGTGCTCGTCACCAACATCGTGTCGTTCTCGGCGCTGATGTTCCCGGGCGCGCTGGCGCAGGGCGCCTCGACCGCGATCTGGGCAATGCTGATCGGCTCGGCCGTGGTCGGCCTGTGGGTGTCGCGCCAGACCAGCCTGCCGCCGATGGCCAGCGGCATGGACTCGCCCACCGGCGCGGTGCTGGTGGTGGTGGCGGCATCGGCCGCGCCGGCGGTGCTGGGCGCGGGCGGCACGCCGGCGCAGGCGGTGCAGGCCACGATGCTGCTGTTCTCGCTGGCCACGGCGCTGTCGGGCGCGCTGCTGCTGGGCCTGGGCCTGGCGCGCTGGGGCTCGTCGCTGCGCTTCGTGCCGTACTTCGTGGTGGCCGGCTTCCTCGGGGCCACCGGCTGGCTGCTGGTCGCGGGCGCCATCCGCATGGCCACCGGGCACCGGCTGGGCAGCCTCGCCACGGCGCCCTGGACCGGGCCCGAGGCGGCCAAGCTCGCCTGCGCGGCCGCGGCCTGCGCTGTCTTCCTGGCCCTGCGGCGCTGGGTGCGCTGGCCGCTGGCGCTGCCGACGGCGCTGATCGCGATGACGGCGCTGGGCGGCCTGGCGCTGCACGCGCTGGGCCTGGCCGGGCCGGACCAGGGCTGGTACCTGCCCTCGCTGGGCCAGCTCACGCCCTGGCAGCCGGTGCAGGCCCTGGGCGCGCTGCGGGCCGACCCAGGGCTGCTGCGCGAGGTGCTGGCCGTGCTGCCCGAGCTGGCCGTGGTGGCCCTGGTGGCCCTGGTCTCGCTGGTGACGAAATTCTCCAGCCTGGAGCTTTCGCGCAAGGCCGCGGGCGATCTCGACGTCGAGCTGCGCGCGCACGGCCTGGCCACGCTGGCGGCCACGCCGCTGGGCGGCATCATCACCAGCATGCAGCTGGGCACGACGCGGCTGCTGGAGAGCGCCGGCGGCCGCACGCGCTGGAGCGGCGCGGCCTGCGCCGCGATGCTGGGCGCGGTGGCGCTGCTGAACCTGGACCTGCCGCGCCTGGTGCCGCTGCCCATTGCGGCCGGCCTGGTGCTGCAGATCGGCTGGGGGTTCCTGGCCGAGGCCTTCGCCCGGCCGCTGGCCCAGCGCGCCTGGCTGAACCTGGCGCTGGCCTTGCTGATCATGGCGGCCTGCGTGCACTGGGGCTACCTGGCGGGCATCCTGGGGGGCATCGTGGCGGCCTGCCTGCTGTTCGCGCTGAGCTACGCCCGCCTGGGCGTGGTGCGGCTGCACCTGTCGCGCGCCCAGTTCGCCGGCCACGTCAGCCGCTCGCCGGCGGCGGCGCAGGCCCTGGCCGAGGGCGGCGAGGCGATCCAGATCTACTGGCTCTCGGGCTACATCTTCTTCGGCTCGTCCGAGGGCGTGTTCGAGCGCGTGCGGCGCGACATCGAGGCCGCGCCGGCCCAGCGCGTCAGCCACGTGATCCTGGACTTCAGCGCCGTGGCCGCCTGCGACACCTCGGCGCCCGTGAGCCTGGCCAAGCTGCGCAACTTCTGCGCGAAGGCCGGCGTGCGGCTGGCCTGCAGCGGCCTTGCGGACGGCCTGCGCGGCGCACTGGCGCGCGAAGGGCTGTTCGAGGGCCGCGACGCCCCGCCGCCCTTTGCCGACGTGAACGCGGCGCTGGCCTGGGCCGAGGAGGCCGTGCTCGCGCAGGCCGGCCTCGGCCCGGCCCCGGGGGCCGCCGAGGCGGGCGCCGCCGAGGCCGAAGCCCGGGCCTGGCTGCAGCAGCAGCTGGGGTCGACGGCTGCGGTGGCCGAGCTCATGCCCTACCTCGAGCGCCGCAGCTTCGAGGCCGGCCAGGTGCTCTACCGCCAGGGCGAGGCGGCCGACGCCATCGACCTGGTGGTGGCCGGCCGCCTGGCGGTCGAGATGGCCGGGGGCGGCGCCGGCGCAGGCGTGCCGAGCCTGCGCCTGCGCAGCATCACGACCCAGACCGTGGTCGGCGAGATGGGCTTCTTCGGGCACACGGCGCGCTCGGCCACCGTGCGCGCCGAGGGACCGGCCACGGTGTTGACGCTGACGCGGGGGCGCTTCGAGGCACTGCGCCGCGAGCGAGCCGACCTGGCCGCCGCGTTCTACGAGTTCTTGCTGCGCACGCTGGCCGACCGCATCCGGGTGTCGGAGAGGCTGATGCTGGCGCTCGGCCGCTGAAGGCGCTGCGGCCGGGCCGCGTCAGGCGACGCTGCGGCCGTGCTGCATCAGGCCTTCGTACGGCCGATCGCCTCTTCGACCTCGCGCAGCCGGTCCTTGCCGAAGTACATCTCGTCGCCGACGAAGAAGGTGGGCGCGCCGAAGGCGCCGCGGTCGTGCGCGGCCTGGGTGGCGGCCAGCAGGCCGGCCTTCACCTCGCTTGCCTGCGCGGCCTGCAGCAGGTCGTCGTGGCCGGTCTCGGCCAGCGTGGCGGCGATCACGGCCGGGTCGTCCATCTTCAGCCCGCGCTCCCACATCGCCGCGAACACCGCGTCGGCATACCCCGCCAGCCGGCCCTGCCTCTGCGCCGCGACCGCGCCGCGCATGATCTGCAGCGTGTTCACGGGGAAGTGCGGGTTGAAGCGGAACGCCGTCAGGCCGTGGCGGGCCACGAAGCGCTGCATCTCCAGCCGCTCGTAGGCCAGCTTGTGCGGGATGGCCGCGTAGGCCTCGATCGGCGAGCGGTTGTTGGCCAGCTTGAACAGGCCGCCGAGCAGGATCGGCTCGTAGGCGAATCGGGCCCCGGTTCGGGCCTCGATCGCCGGGATCACCTTGTGGCAGAGGTAGGCGTTGGGGCTGCCGAAGTCGAACAGGAACTGCACCACCGGGCCGGAAGACTTGTTCATGCTCATGCGGGTCACCAGGTCTCGATCCAGGGGCGCAGCTCGGTCTCGTGGGTCCAGGCGTCGCGCGGCTGCTGGTGGATCTGCCAGTAGGCGTCGGCGATGTGGGCGGGATCGACGATGCCGCCCTGGGCCTTGAGCGCATAGCGCTCTGGGAAGTTGCTGCGGATGAATTCGGTGTCGATGGCGCCGTCGACCACGGCGTGCGCCACGTGGATGCCGCGCGGCCAGAGCTCGCGCGCCATGCTCTGCGCCAGCGCGCGCAGCGCGTGCTTGGCGCCGGCGAAGGCGGCGTAACCCTCGCGCCCGCGCAGGCTGGCGGTGGCGCCGGTGTAGATGATCGTGCCGCGGCCGCGCGGCAGCATCGCCTGGGTCACCTCGCGCCCCATCAGGAAGCCGCCCAGGCAGGCCATCTCCCAGACCTTGGTGTAGACGCGCGTGGTCGTCTCGGTGATCGGGAACCGCACGTTGGCGCCGATGTTGAAGACAGCCACCTCGATGGGGGCGATCTCGCGCTCGATCTGCCCGACCAGCGCGACCATGTCTTCCTCCTTGCGCGCGTCGCTGCCGAAGCCGTGCGCCTGCCCGCCCTCGGCGCGGATCTGCTGCAGCAGCGGCTCGAGCTTGTCGGCGCTGCGCCGCGTGACGCAGGCGATGTAGCCCTCGCGCGCGAAGCGCCGCGCGATGGCACCGCCCGTGGCATCGCCGGCGCCGATCACGAGGATCGCCTTGGAGGGGTTCATGCGGGCTCCCGTCGCGGCAGACACTGCCGCCAGCACAGCTTGCCACAACGCCCGCGCGGCGCCTGTCGCCTGCGCGTCTGGGCGGGCGCGATCAGCCGGGCGCCAGCCGGTCCAGCCGCAGCCGGTGGCGCTCGTCGGTGGCGCGCCGCACGGCCAGCGCGGTGGTGGCCAGGGCCCCCAGAGCGGCGGCGCCGGCCAGCAGCAGCAGGATGAAGATCTGGTACTGCGCCGCCGCGTAGGGCGCCATGCCGGCCAGGATCTGCCCCGTCATCATGCCGGGCAGCGTGATCACGCCGGCGGCCGACATCTGGTTGACGATCGGGATCAGCCCGCTGCGCAGCGCGCTGCGCTGCAGCGGCGCCAGCGCGGCCTGCCGCGTGGCGCCCAGGGCGAGCTGGGCCTCGATCGCGGCGCGCTCGCGCACCAGGCCCACCGTGAAGGCGTTCAGGCCGACGCTGACGCCGTTCATCACGCTGCCCAGCACGATGCCCGCCAGCGGAATCAGCACCTGCGGCTCGAACCACGGCTGCGGCCGCAGCGCCGCCAGCCCGAGCGCCGTGGCCAGCAGCGTGGCCACCCCCGTGGTGCCGGCGCCCAGGCCGAAGCGCCACAGGCCCGCCAGCCGCCGCTCCTGGCGCGAGAGGATCTCGTAGCCGGCGCTCGTGAACATCGCCAGCAGCACCGCGCCCACGAGCCAGGGCGAGTGCAGCGCGAACACCGTCTTCAGCAGCAGCCCGACCAGCAGCAACTGCACCACCATGCGCACGCCGGCCACCAGCAGCGTGCGCGCCAGCCCCAGGCCGAGCGCCAGCGACAGGCCGGCGCTGGCCAGCAGCAGCACCGAAGCCGCGCCCAGCGCGCCCGGGCCCAGGGCGGCTGCAGTCACGACGGCGCCCCCGGCCGCCCGCCCTGCAGGCTCAGCCGATGCGTGGCCAGCCGGGCGGCCTGCGCCTCGTCGTGGGTCACGATCAGCAGGCCCAGCCCCTGCGCCCGCTGCCGGCCCAGCAGGGCCTCGACGCGGGCCACGTTGTCGGCGTCCAGGCCCGAGGTGGGCTCGTCCAGCAGCAGCACTCGCAGGCCGGGCCGCAAGGCGCGCAGCAGCGCCAGGCGCTGGCGCTCGCCGGTGGACAGGCGCGCCACCGGCCAGCCGGCGGCCTCGGCCGCGATGCCGACGGCGGGCAGCAGGCGGGCGAAATCGGTGCCGGCCGGGAAATGCGCGCCGACGAGCGGCTGCCACCAGCCGCTGTCGGCGGCCACGTAGCCCACCTGGCGCCGCCAGGCCGGCGCTGTCATGGCCGAGCAGGCCCGGCCGTCGAGCCAGGCCTCGCCCCGGTGCGGGTCGAGGTCGGCCAGCATGCGCAGCAGCACGCTCTTGCCCGCGCCCGAAGGCCCGGTGACGGCCAGGCAGGCGCCGGCGTCCAGCTCGAGGTCGATCGGGCCGACCTGCAGGCGGTGCAGGCCCTGGGCGCGCAACAGGGGCGTGGGCAGCGGGGGCCTCCGGGGGTCAGCGGCGGTGGGCGCGCGCCGGGGCCGGCGCGCTCGCCGACCGCATTGTGGGTGCCTGGCCGGCGCCGCCGCTTGCTGCGATCATCGCCGCCGGCAAGGGTGCCGGGTCGGGGGCGCGAGATGCGGGTGACGCAGTTCGTGGGCGGGGTCGAGAAGGTCTTCCTCGTGCTGATCGCCGGCTTCACGGTGGTGGCGATGGGGCAGGAGATCGTGCTGCTGGTCGAGCACCGGCGGGTCGAGCTGAAGGACCTGCTGCTGATGTTCATCTACGCCGAGGTGCTGGGCATGCTGGCCGCGTTCTACAGCGGCCAGCGCAACCTGATCACGCTGCCGCTGTTCATCGCCATGACGGCGCTCAGCCGGCTGATCATCCTGCAGGGCAAGGAGGCCGACCCGATGGTGCTGCTGTACGAAAGCGGCGCCATCTTGCTGATCGCGCTGGCCTGCGGGGTGGTCAGCCGGATGCCGCCGCCGCCGCCGCAGCAGCCCCCGCCGCCGCCGCCGCCGCCGCCCTGACTGCGCCAGCGGCGCTCAATGCCGCAGCAGGGTGCCCAGCAGCCCCGCGATGCCCAGGCCCAGCGCGGCCAGCGCGTCGCCGGCGATGAGCCCGCCGCCGAACAGCGAGGCGCTGCTCATGTCGGCCGGCAGCACCGCGGCGCCGGCAGCGGCCGGCTTGCGCGGCAGCGCGTTGTACAGGCTCGAGGCCACGCCGCCGGCGCCGAACCACAGCGACGTGGGCAGGTTCACGAAGCCGCCGAACGACAGCGCATAGGGCGAGGGCAGCAGCACTGCATCGACCGTGAACTCGGTGCAGGCCCCGAGCCGGCTGCCGCCGGCCCAGCGGCGCCAGCCGGCGCTCGCGCGCAGCCCCTTGCGCGCGAGCTCGATGGCCAGGCCGACGCCCACGCCGAGCCAGATGGCGGTGCGCTGGTAGGGCTTGTCGTCGGTGAGGCTGCGCAGGATGCCGACGAACTTGTACGTCATGGCCGCGCTCCACTGCGCCGGCTGCTGGGCCGCCGTCATCACCGTCTGGTCCAGCCGCAGCACCGGGTAGGCGGCCATGAACAGCCGCGCGAAGCCCACCGACAGCAGCGCCCCCATCAGGATGCCCAGGCACTGGTAGCGGAACTGCAGCACGCGGTTCGTGCCCAGGCGCCAGCCGGTAGAGCGGTCCTGCTGCATGTCGCAGGCCACGCTGGTGGACACCAGCAGCACGGTGCCCGCCATCAGGCCCACGCCGGGGTCGCGCAGGCCGAGTGCGGCCATCAGCACGACGCTGACGACGAAGGCCGAGGAGATGGGGTTGGAATCGCTGATGCCCACCGAGATGCCGTTGACGACCGCGAACACGAACACCAGCGCCACCGCGAACAGCAGGTAGCCCACCGGCTGGCCCAGCACGCCGTGGCCGGTGAGCACGATGCCCGCGCCCCAGGCCAGCACCCACAGCACCAGGCGGCGCGTGTTCACGCGCTGCCAGTCGGGGCTGGCCGGGGGCGGCGCGGCGCCCCGGCGCAGGCGCTGCATCGCCTGCCACAGGATCAGGCCCATGTCGACCAGGGCCGCGCCCATGATCGTGCCCAGCGCGATCAGGAACATGATCTTGCGCGGCGGGTCGCCCGGCTGCAGCCAGCCGATCGAGACGAAGCCCGGCACCAGCGCCTGGCCCAGCAGCCCGCCCACGACGGCCGGGATGCCGATGCGCGCACCCACCACCATGCCGGCGCCGAAGGTCGAGGCCGAGAGCTCGATCGCCCCCAGCAGCGCCACCTTGGCCGCGGCGATGCCGCCGGCCAGGCCCACCGCCACGCCGGTGCCGAGCCGGCCCACCGAGGCGCGCAGCAGCACCGGGTCGGTCAGCGCGCGAAGGATGTTGGCCACCGCCAGGCCGGACGGAAACGTCAGCTGCATCCGGTCCACCAGGATCGGCGTGTACAGCATGCCCACGCCGGCGCCGAACAGGCCGATGCACAGCATGTAAAGCACCAGCTGCCAAAGCGGCGGCTGCGGCAGGCCCATCCAGACCATGGCCTGGATCAGCACGCCCATCGCGCTCAGGCCGGCCGCCGACGCGGCCGCGGTCTGCATGAAGTTGGCCCCGTGCCGGCCCTGGGCGCCGTAGCCGTAGGTGACGGTGGAGCCCAGGATGCCGGCCAGCACCTGCCCGCCGACGAAGAAGCCGAGCGAGAAGTTCATGTAGGCCGCCGTCACCCCGCCCAGCGGCCCGAGCACGAACACGCCCAGCCCCACCAGCAGCGCGTGGTAGCGCCAGCTGCCCGGGGCCGGCAGCCAGGCCCAGCGCGGCGC
>JAGWMW010000078.1 GCA_028871575.1 Burkholderiales bacterium
CCCGCTGGGCGCGCTCAGGCGGCCACGAGCGGCACGCCCGACAGGCGCTGCAGTTCGTCCAGGCTCAGGCCCTCGACGATGTCGATCACGCGCAGCCCGTGCGGCGTGACGTCGATCGTGGCCAGGTCGGTGTAGATGCGGCTGACGCAGCCCACGCCGGTCAGCGGGTAGGTGCAGGCGGGCACGATCTTGCTTTCGCCGCTCTTGGTCAGGTGCTCCATCATCACGTAGGTCTTCTTCGCGCCGATGGCCAGGTCCATCGCCCCACCGACCGCGGGGATCGCATCGGCCGCGCCGGTGTGCCAGTTGGCCAGGTCGCCGGTGGCGCTGACCTGGAACGCGCCGAGCACACAGTAGTCGAGGTGGCCGCCGCGCATCATCGCGAAGCTGTCGGCGTGGTGGAAGTACGAGCCGCCGGGCAGCAGCGTAACGGGTTGCTTGCCGGCGTTGATGAGGTCCCAGTCTTCGGCGCCGGAAGCGGGCGCCGGGCCCATGCCGAGGACGCCGTTCTCGCTGTGCAGCAGCACCTCGCGGTCTGTCGGCAAATGGTTGGCCACCAGCGTGGGCAAGCCGATGCCCAGGTTCACGACGGCGCCATCGGGGATGTCGCGCGCGACGCGGGCGGCCATTTCGGCGCGGGTCAGCTTCTTCATGGCAGGGCTCCTTGCACAGGCGGGCGCGGCACGCACACGACGCGCTGCACGTACAGGCCCGGCGTGACCACGACCTCGGGGTCGATGCCGCCGAGCGGCACGATCTCGTGCACCGAAGCGACCGTGAGTTTCGCCGCGGCTGCCATGATCGGGCCGAAGTTGCGTGCCGTCTTGCGGTAGGTCAGGTTGCCCCAGCGGTCGCCACGCTCGGCCTTGATCAGCGCCACCTCGGCGTGGATCGGGTGCTCGAGCACGTACATGCGGCCATCGATCTCGCGCGTCTCCTTGCCTTGCGCCAGCGGCGTGCCGTAGCCGGTGGGCGTGAAGAACGCGCCGATGCCGGCGCCGGCCGCACGGATGCGCTCGGCCAGGTTGCCTTGCGGCACGAGTTCGAGCTCGATCTTGCCGGCGCGGTACAGGGCGTCGAACACGTGCGAATCGGTCTGGCGCGGGAACGAGCAGACGATCTTGCGCACCCGGCCCGCCTTGAGCAGCGCGGCCAGACCGTAGTCGCCGTTGCCGGCGTTGTTGTTGACGATCACCAGCCCTTTCGCGCCTTGCGCAATCAGCGCGTCGATCAGCTCGGCCGGCTGGCCGGCGCCGCCGAAGCCACCGATCATGACGGTCGAGCCGTCTTGCACGCCGGCGAGTGCGGCCTCGGGGTCGGGACAGATTTTGTCGATCATGGTCTGGGGTCTGTTGACGCTATGGGAGGGCGCTGCGTTCAGGCCGCGCCGAGGCGATCGATCGCCGCGTTCAGCGCCATCGCGTAGCCCGCGACGCCGAAGCCGACGATCACGCCGGCAGCGATCTCCGAGAGAAAGGAGTGGTGGCGAAACGCCTCGCGCTTGTGCACGTTCGATACATGCACCTCGAAAAACGGGATCGCCACGCCGGCCAGCGCATCGCGCAGCGCCACGCTGGTGTGCGTCAGGCCGCCCGGGTTGATGACGATGTGGCCGGTGCCGTCGAGCCGCGCCGCGTGGATGCGGTCGATCAGCGCGCCCTCGTGGTTGCTCTGGAAGCACTCGACCGCGACACCGCGGCCCGAGCCGAGCTTGACCGCCATCGCCTCGACATCGGCGAGCGTGTCGAAGCCGTAGACCTGCGGCTCGCGCGTGCCGAGCAGGTTGAGGTTGGGTCCGTTGAGCAGCAGGATCTTGGGCATGGTGGTCGGGGTCGATTCAGTCGCCTTGATTGTGGCAGCGCACCGTCGCGCGGTTCAGGCCCGCACGGCGTTCAGACGCTGCGCAGCCGCATCCGCCCGGGCAGCGGCACCGATCGGTGCAGCACGTCCTCGCCGAGCCACACCGCGCATCGCCGGGCGCGCTCGGCCACCACCGGCAGCGGCATTTGCTGGTAGTCGTCGTTGAAGACCTCGAAGCTGTAGTCGCCGCGGTAGCCCAGCTTGTCCAGCGTGGTCACCAGGGCCGAGAGCTCGTCGCTGTGCACGCCCTCGCCGGGGAAGACGCGGAAGGTGCGCGCCGTGTCCTTGCGCTCCTCGAAGGTGCGGGCCTCCTGCCACATGAAGTCGGACAGCTGCACGAGGAAGATCTTCCACGGGTCGACGATGTCGAGGTCGTCGATCGAGGTCTTGGAGGCGAAGATGTGGAACGAGTCCAGCCCCAGGCCGAGGTTGGGGCAGTCGGCCAGGCAGACCGCCTCCCAGGCGGCGGGGAACTCGTTGATCGTGCGCCCCCAGGACAGCGCCTCGTAGGCCACCTGGATGCCGTGCGGCAGCGCCAGCATGGCCAGCTTGCGCAGGTCGCGCGCGATCGCCTTGCGGTCGCTGCTGGCGTGGGTGCTGGTCGACGAGCAGGCCAGCAGCAGCTTGCAGCCCAGGGCCGCGCACATCGTGATCATCGACTTGGCGATCTCGACCTTGTACTGGTGCAGCTTGCCCGACAGGCCCTCGAAGTCGCGCAGCACCTGGAAGCCGGTGACGCGCAGCCCGCTGCGCCGCACTGCGGCCACCGCGGCGTCCAGGCCGCCGGGGTGGCCGGCGATGTCGCGCGCGCTCAGCATGACCTGCTCGAAGCCGGCCGCCCGGATCGCCGCCAGCTTGGCCTCGAGCGGGCCGGCCAGCGAGATCGTGTCCATGCCGAACTCGGCGATCTTCATGGCGCCGCCGCCTCGGCCTGCGGCCCCGCGCTGTGCACGAGCTCGAACACCAGCGAATGCTGGTAGTGGCGCGTGAGGGCGCCGCGCGCCTCGGTGTGGGTCTGGTCGGACTCGACGAACTCCACCCCGGCGCGGCGCAGCGCGGCCACCGTGGCCGGCACGTCGGGCACGCCCAGGCCGACGCGGTGGAACAGCTCCTCCTCGTCGTAGCTGACGGTGACGGGGTCGGGCTCGACGAGCTGCACCATGAACTGCCGGCAGGGGCTGCGCAGCAGCGTGCCCTTGGGCAGGATGCCGAAGCGCTGGTCCTCGGGCAGCACCGAGAAGCCGAAGAGGTGGCGGTAGAACTCGCACCAGTCGTCGCTGCGGTCGCGGCCAATGTACTGCACGATGCCGAACCAGTGCATGCCGCCCAGCGCCGGCGGCCGCGCGTCGACGGTGGGGATCAGCGTGAAGTCGACGTCGTAGATCGAGAACTCGCGGTGCCGGTCGACGAAGTAGATGTGCGCGCCGCCGGGGCCGTGGATGCCGGGGATGTTGAGCTCCATCACCTGGGCGTGCATCGGCACGTCCCAGGCGCCGCGCTCGAGCACGTGGTCGTAGGCGGCGCGCGCGTCGCGCACGCGCAGCGCGATGGCCGAGATGCGCGGGTGCTCGCCCGGCGCCGCGTGGCCGCGCACCACGCCCGGGTGGGCGTTGACGATGACGTTCATCGGCCCCTGGCGGTACAGCAGCACCTCGCGCGAGCGGTGCCGCGCCACCGGGCGGAAGCCCATCAGCTCGAGCACCTGGCCCAGGGCCTGCGGCGCCGAGGTCGCGTACTCGACGTACTCGATGCCGTCCAGCCCCAGCGGGTTGGCGGCCTCGACCCGGGTCTCGCGCAGGCCGGCCATGCTCAGCCCCGGCCCGCGCGCGCGCGCCGCAGCAGGCCCTCGATGGCCAGCACGTAGCCGTCGATGCCGAAGCCCACCACGATGCCGGCCGCCGCCGGCGACAGGTAGCTGTGGTGGCGGAAGGGCTCGCGCGCGTGGACGTTGGAGATGTGCACCTCCACCACCGGCGCGCCGGCGCCCTTGATCGCGTCGTGCAGCGCCACCGAGGTGTGGGTGTAGGCGCCGGCGTTGAGCACCACGCCCAGCAGCTCGCCGGCCCGGTGCGCGCGCCCCGCCTCGTGGAGGGCGTCGATCAGCACGCCCTCGTGGTTGGACTGCAGGCACTCGACGCTGCAGCCCGCGGCCTCGCCGGCCTGCCGGCACAGGGCCTCGACGTCGGCCAGGGTGTGGGCGCCGTAGACGGCGGGCTCGCGCGTGCCCAGCAGGTTGAGGTTGGGGCCGTTGAGGATCAGCAGCTTGGGCATCGCGGTTCTCGGTGTTCGGTCGGTTCGGGCGGGATCGACCCGGTGCAGTATCACGCGCGGGCCGCAGCGGCAGCGGCCGCCGCCGCCGGCTGCGCGCCGCCCAGGAACAGCCGTTCGATGTGCGGGTCGGCGAGCAGCTCGTGCGCGGCCTTGTGCAGCACCAGCCGGCCCGACTCGAGCGCGATCGCGTCGTCGGCCATCTTCAGCGCGCTCTTGACGTTCTGCTCGACCATCAGCACGGTGGTGCCCTGGTCGGCGAGCTGGCGCAGCAGCCTGAAGACATCGGCCACCACCAGCGGGCTCAGGCCGATCGAGGGCTCGTCGATCAGGATCACCTTGGGCCGCAGCAGCAGCGCGCGGCCCACCTCGAGCTGCTTCTGCTCGCCGCCCGACAGCGACGCGGCGGCGCTGTGCAGCCGCTCCTTCAGGCGCGGGAATCGATCGAGCACCTCGGGGATGCGCTCGTGCGTGGTCTTCATGCCCAGCGTGATGCCGCCCAGCTCGAGGTTCTCGTGCACGCTCAGCTGGCCGAACAGGTTGCGCCCCTGCGGCACGAAGGCGATGCCATGCTCGACCAGCAGGGCCTTGGCCGAGGCGCCGGTGATGTCGCGCCCGTCCAGGCGGATGCGACCGCTGCGCACACTCAGCAGCCCGAACAGCGTCTTCAGCGCCGTGCTCTTGCCGGCGCCGTTGGGGCCCAGCAGCAGCGTGATCTTGCCGCGCCGCGCGCGCAGGCTGAGGTTGTTGAGGATCATGAAGTCGCCGTAGCCGGCGACGACGTCGTCGAACTCGATCGCGATGTCGGCGTCCATGGCGTTCAGTTCCCGAGGTAGGCGTCGAGCACCTGCTTGTTGGCGCGGATCTCGGCCGGCGTGCCGATGGCCATCACCCGGCCCTCGACCATGACGAGGATGCGGTGGCACAGGTCCATCACGAAATCCATGTTGTGCTCGATGACGACGAAGCTGCCGGCCTTGTGCGCCGGGCCGCGGCGCTGGTTCAGGTCCTTCAGCAGGCTGCTGATGCCGCCCACCAGGCTGGGGTTGACGCCGGCGCAGGGCTCGTCGAGCAGCACCAGGTCGGGCTCGCTCATGAAGGCCATCGCGATGTCCACCAGCTTCTGCTGGCCGTAGCTCAGCTCGCCCGCCTTCTTGTGCGCCACGTGGCGGATGCGGAACTGATCGATCAGCGCGTCGGCGCGCTCGCCCAGGCCCGAGTCGCCGGGCGCGAACATGCGGCTCCACATCGAGCCGCGGTGCTCCTGCGCGGCCACCAGCAGGTTGTCGCGCACGGTCATCTTGCCGAACACCTGCAGGGTCTGGAAGGTGCGGCCCACGCCCAGGCGGTTCAGCCGCGTCGGCGACTCGCCGGTGATGTCGCGCCCGTTGAGCATGATGCGGCCGGCATCGGGCGTGATCTGGCCCAGCACGCTGTTGAACAGCGTCGTCTTGCCCGAGCCGTTGGGGCCGATGACGCCGAAGATCTCGCCCGGCATGACCTCGAAGGAGACGCCGCCCACGGCCTGGATCGCGCCGTAACTCTTTTTCAGGTCGCTGACCTGGAGCACCGGGCCGCTCATCGCGATGCTCCCGGGCCGGTGGCCGCGGCGGCGGCCGCGGCGCGCGCCGCCGAGGCCTCGCGCGCCTGGCGCCGGGCGCGCAGCCGGTCGGGGATGCTGAGCAGCCCGTCGGGCAGCCACAGCATCAGCAGCACGACGGCGGCGCCGAAGACGAACAGGTACCAGGCCTGGGCGAAGCGCAGCCACTCGGGCAGCAGCACGCCCACGGCCGAGCCCAGCAGCGGCCCGAGGAAGTAGCCCGGCCCGCCCACCACCACCATCAGGTACATCATGAAGCTGGTGCCCACGGCAAACGGCGCCGGCTCGATGAACTGCACCAGGCTGGCGAACAGGGCCCCGGCCACGCCCGCATAGGCCGCGCCGATGGCGAAGGCCAGCAGCGTGTAGGCCTGCACGTCGATGCCCAGGCTCTCGGCGCGGATCGGGTTGTCGCGCAGTGCCGTGAAGGCCTTGCCCCAGGGCGAGCGCAGCAGGCCCCACATCAGCGCACCCAGCAGCACGGCCACGCCGAGCACGAAGTAGTAGTAGGGCCGCGAGCCGTCCAGGCTCAGGCCGCCCAGGCCGGGGCGGGCGATGTTGTTGATGCCGAAGGTGCCGCCGGTCAGCCATTCCTCGTTGCGCATCACGAGCCAGACCGCGGTGTTGAAGCCCAGCGTCGCGAAGGCGAGATAGATGGTCTGCACGCGCAGCGCGGGGAAGCCCACCGCCAGCCCGAGCACGAAGCAGCCCAGCACGCCCAGCGGCAGGCCGATCCAGAAGCTGATGCCGGCCTTGAGCAGGATCGCCACCGTGTAGGCGCCGATGCCGAAGAAGGCGGCATGGCCGAGCGACTTCTGCCCGGCGTAGCCCACCGTCAGGTTCAGGCCCATGTTGGCAATCACGTAGACCAGCCAGTAGCTCAGCAGGTAGACGCCGTAGCCCTTGAGGAAGGGCGGCGCGGCCAGCAGCACCAGCGCGAGCGCGCCGAGCAGGATCTTGTTGGCGCTCATACCTTGCGCTCCACCTTCTTGCCCAGCAGGCCCTGCGGCTTGAACAGGATCACGATCATGAAGATCAGCAGCGCCACCGCGTCCTTGTAGGTGGGCGAGACATAGGCCGCGGCCAGGTTCTCGCTGACGCCGACGATGACCCCGCCCAGCAGCGCGCCGCGCGAGTTGTTGAAGCCGCCGATGATGGCGGCGAAGAAGGCCTTCATCGACAGGCCCTCGCCCATGTCGAACTTGACCAGGTAGGCCGGCGCCACCAGCAGCGCCGCGGCGCAGGCCAGCACCGCGTTGAGCGCGAACGTGTAGAAGACCATCCGCGGCACGTCGATGCCCAGCACGGTGGCGCTCTCGGTGTTCTGCGCCACCGCCTGCATCGCCCGCCCGGTGACGGTGCGGGCCAGGAAGGCCTGGATGCCGAAGACGAGCAGGAAGGCCGCCACCAGGGTGCCGACGTCGGCGGCCGAGACGGTGACGCCGCCGAAGTGGAACAGGCCGTCGCCGAACAGGCTGGGGAAGGGCTGCGCCTCGGCGCTGTAGCCGGCGCGCACGCCGTTCTTCAGCGCGATCGACAGGCCCAGCGTGGCCACCACGATGGGCATCATGCCGTAGCGCAGCAGCGGGTCGGCGATGCCGCGCTTGAAGCCCCAGCCCAGCACCACGATGGCCACCAGGCTGGTCGCCACGAAGGCCAGCGGCAGCGGCAGGCCCAGCTGCAGGCCCGCCAGCATGCCGAAGGCGGGCAGCATCACGAACTCGCCCTGGGCGAAGTTGATCGTGCCGCCGGCCTGCCACAGCAGGGTGAAGCCGAGGGCGGCCAGGGCATAGATGCCGCCGGTGGCCATGCCCGACAGCAGGAGCTGGACGAAGGCGGTCATCGCGCGGCCTCCGGCAGCGTCAGCGCGCGCCCAGCGGCGGCAGCACTTCCTTGACCACCTGCTTGCCGCCCTCGACCGTGACGATGAAGCTCTGGCGGTCGATGTCGCCGTTGTTGTCGATGTGCACGTCCATCAGCACGCCGGGCTCCTTGGCGGTGGAGATGGTCATGCCGTGCAGGGCCTTGGCCACCGCCACGCGGTCGAGCTTGCCCACCTTGTCGATGCCCGCCTTGAGCATGTAGACCGCGGTGTAGCCCTTGATGCCGTTGTGATCGGGGACGTAGTTGTAGGCCTTCTGGAACGCGGCGCCGAAGGCCTTCAGGGCCGGGATCGGCGCGTCCACCGTCAGGCCGACGTGGCAGTAGATGCCGTTGGCCGCGTCGCCGGCGAGCTCGATCACCTTCTGGCTGGCCAGCGTGGTCTCGCCGATGATGGGCTTGTTCACGCCCTGCTTGCGCAGCTCGCGCAGGGCGCGCGCCGACTCCTCCTCGTTGGTGTAGACGAACACCGAGTCGGCGCCCGACTCCTTGGCCTTGAGCACGGCGGCGGTGAAGTCGAGCTGGCCCGATTCGGTGGAGATGTCGGCCAGCACCTTGAGCCCGGCGGCGGCGGCGGCCTTGTCGAAGTAGTCGCGCCCGCCCTTGCCGAAGTCGTTGTTGACGTAGATCACCGCCACCGACTTAAGCTTGAGGCTGTTGACCATGTAGCGCACCACGCGCGGCATCGCGTCGGCCTGCGTGAAGCTGGTGCGGAAGATGTACGGGTTGCCCTGTTGCGTGATCGAGGCCGCCTCGCCACCGGTGAAGTTGGGGATCTCGGCGCGCCGCGTCTCGGCCATGCTGACCAGGATCGAGCCCGAGAAGGTGGGGCCGATGACGGCGAACACGTTGTCGTCCACCGCCTTCTGCGCCAGGCCCTTGGCCACGCCGGGGTTGGACTGGGTGTCGGACACCGTGGCCTCGATCTTGTGGCCCAGGATGCCGCCGGCGGCGTTGATCTCCTTGATCGCCAGCAGCGCGCCGTTCTTGGCGTTCGTGCCCGAGGTGGTGCCGGGGCCCGAGAGCTCCTGCAGGATGGCGATCTTGATCGGGTCGGCGGCGTGCGCCAGGCCGGTGGCGGCCGCCAGGGCGGCGGTGAGCGCGGTGGCCAGCAGGGTGCGGCGGATCGGGTTCATGGGGTCTGCGTCTCCAGGGTTGGCAGGTGTTGTGGTGGGTTCACTGCGGCGCCAGCAGGGCGCGCAGCTCGGACGGGTCGGCCTGCACCGACCGCGCGAGTTCGTCGTAGCCGAAGAAGGCGAGGTACTCGGGCATCTGCTGCACCAGCATCTCGAAGCCCGGCAGCGCCTGCACGCCGCGCGCGCGGGCCGCGCGCAGCAGCGGGGTGGGCTGGTTCTTCATCAGGATGTCGACCACCAGCGCCGCCGGGTCCAGGCGTTGGACGTCGAAGGGCAGCGGGTCGAGCGGCTGCAGCCCCAGCGGCGTGGCGTTGACGACGAGGTCGTAGCCGGCCGGGTCGCTGGCGGCGGCAGCCACGACGTCGATGCCGAACTCGGCCTGCACGCGCTGCGCGGCGAAGGCGGCGCGGCCGGGGGCGGCGTCGAACAGCGCCAGCTGCGCCACGCCGCGCGCGGCCAGCGAGGCCGCGATGGCCACGCCGCCGCCGCCCACGCCCACCACCAGCGCGCGCCGGCCGGCCACGGCGTAGCCCGCCACGTCCAGCGCCTTGGTGAAGCCCAGGCCGTCGAACAGCGCACCCTCGAGGCTGCCGTCGGGGTTGCGCCGGGCCGCGTTCACGGCCCCGGCGACGCGGCCCAGGCGGTCGCAGCGGTCGAGCAGGCCCACCATCGCCGTCTTGTGCGGAATGGCCAGCCACAGGCCGTCGATGTTGCGGGCCTTGAGGGCCTGGCGCACGAAGCCCTCGAAGTCGGCCGGGGCCACCTGGGCCGGCACCAGCACGGCGTCGATGCCGTGGCGGCGGAACAGGAAGTTGAAGACCTCGGGCGCCCGCACCTGCGCCACCGGGTCGCCCAGGATCATGAAGACCCGGGTGCTGCCCGAGATGCCGCGGGCGGCGGGTGGCGTGGCGTGCGCATCGGATGACATGGGTCGGCACAGTAGGCACTTGCCGGGTTTGCGACAAGCGCTCGGCGCCCCGCCTGAGCGATCATCGCGCACGGCGAGCGCATAGCGCTCCAATCGGGGGTTTTCACTAGCATGAACGGGCTGCCGGCGATCGACCGCAAGGACCTGATCGAGGGCCTGGGCCGGGGCCTGCGGATGATCGAGGCCTTCGACGACGAGCACCCGCGGCTGAGCCCGAGCGAGGCGGCGGCACGCACCGGGCTGACGCGCACCGCGGCTCGCCGCTACCTGCTCAGCCTGGTGCACTTCGGCTACGCCGACACCGACGGGCGCCAGTTCTGGCTCTCGCCGCGCGTGCTGCGGCTGGGGCAGAGCTACCTCGGCGCGGCGCGGCTGCCGCGGCTGGTGCAGCCCTTCATCCAACGCATTTCGATGCAGTGCGGCGAGACCGTCAACGTGAGCGTGCTCGACGGCCACGAGGTGGTCTACGTGGCGCGCAGCAACCCGCCGCGGGTGGTGTCGATCGGCTACCACGCCGGTGCGCGCGTGCCGGCCCATGTGGTCACGCCGGGCGTGGTGATGCTGGGCACGCTGGACGACGAGCCGCTGGACGCCTGGATCGCCGCCCACGACTTCAGCGTGTTCACGCCGCAGACCGTGACCGACCCCGCCGTCTTCCGCCAGCATGCCCGCGGCGCCCGCGCGCTGGGCTACTGGATCACGGAGCAGCAGCTCGACCTCGGCCTGTGCGGCATCGCCACCGCGCTGCGCGACCGCAAGGGCGAGTGCAAGGGCGCGGTCGGGATGACCCTGCCGTCCACCGCCTACACGCAGGACCAGCTGCGCGAGCGGCTGCTGCCGCTGCTGCAGGAGGCGGCGCAGTCGCTGCGCCCGCTGCTGTAGCGCCGCGGCTCGCGCCGACCCCCGGGGAAACCCACCTCTGATTCGCTGATCGCGCGTCTTGCGCGATCAGCGCGCGTGCCCGCGCCGCTGCGCTTGTGGCCGGCAGGCGCGGCGTGGCGAAATCGCGTTCCGCCGGCGCCGCGGCTACAGGCCTGCAGCGCACCCGGCCCCATCCACACGAGGAGACCTCCATGAACCACCGACCCCTGGGCTGCACCGCGGCCGTGCTGCTGGCGCTGTGCGGCAGCGCGCAGGCGCAGAGCTCCGTCACCGTCTACGGCAGCTTCGACCAGTACCTGAACTACATGAAGAGCAACTCGGGCACCTCGATCAAGGGCCTGGAGGACGGCGCGATCCTGCGCACGCGCATCGGCTTCCGCGGGATCGAGGACCTGGGCGACGGCCTGCAGGCCAAGTTCACGCTCGAGCAGGGCATCTACGGCAACAGCGGCACCACCGCCGACAGCAGCCGCGGCTGGGACCGCCAGGCCTGGGTCGGCCTGGCCGGCTCGGCCGGCGAGGTGCGCTTCGGGCGCCAGAACGGCCCCATCTTCTTCCGCGGCGGCTACATCGACTACAGCTCGCGCACGCTGGGCTCGATGGTCAACAACTTCGGCGTGCCCTCGCGCTTCGACAACGACATCTCGTACCTGTCGCCGCGCATCGCCGGCCTGCAGTTCGAGGGCCACATCGCGCTGGGCGAGACCACCGCCGGCCTGACCGCGCAGGCCGTGTACCAGGGCGCGGTCGACTACCTCAACGGCCCCTTCCGCGTCGGCTACGCAGGCCTGCGCGGCAAGCCGCCGTCGGGCGCGCTCTACAGCACCCAGGTCGCCTACGACAACCTCTACGCCAACTACGACTACGGCCGCGGCAAGGTCTACCTGACCTACGTGCGCAGCAACAACAACACCTCGGGCGCGGCCGGGCGCACGGCCGGCACGATCCTGGGCAACGTGGGCGGCCTCGTGGCGGGCACCAACCCCGACGTCAACAACTACTTCCGCATCCTGCAGGCCTCGGTGGACTACCTGGTCACGCCGGCGCTGCGCGTGGGCGCGCTGTGGGGCACGATCACCGACCAGAGCGGCAACAGCCGCGGCGCCAGCGGCGGCTCGGTGGGCGCGTACTACAGCCTGTCCAAGCGCACCACGCTGTACTCGCTGGTGGACACGCTGCGCAACCAGACCAACGGCAGCTTCCGGCCCTCGGGTTCGTCGGCCCTGCCCTTCAACTTCACCGCCCAGTCGGACGTCCAGGGCCACACGATGAACGGCGTGCAACTGGGCATCCAGCACAGCTTCTGAACGCCGGCCGCCCGGGTGGCGGGCGCAGCGGCCGGGCCGGCGCTGCGCGGCCACCGGGGGCGTTCAGAACTCGGCGTGCAGCCGCAGCCCGAGCACGCGCACCGGCCCGCGGTCGCGGTTGTAGGCCGGGTGCCCGATGCGCTGGACATCGGCGCTGACCGTCAGCCCCGGGGCGACCTGCGCCGCGTAGTAGACCTCGGCGATGCGCTCGGGCCCGTAGTGGGGCAGCTGCCCGTCGCCGATCAGGATGCCCAGGCCGCCGGCGGCGAAATAGGCGCGCGCGTCGGCGGCCAGCGCATCGACGGCCAGCGCCAGGCCCACCGTGTCATCCGGGCGGTGCCAGTGCGCGCCCTGCAGCACCAGGCCGGCCGATACGGCGCGGTCGATCTCGGTGAAGTCGTAGGCCTCGTGGCGCCCGTCGTTGGCGCTCAGGCGCGCGAAGAAGCCCAGGCCCTCGGCCAGCGCCTGCTCGACGTTGACGGCCCAGCCCGACTTGGTGGCCGGGCGCCGCACCTGCGCGGTGTCGGGGGCGGCGCCGGTGCCGGCCGCGAGTGCCAGCGCGGCGTCGTAGCGGCCGATGCGGCCGCGGTCCACCCACGCCAGCAGCCGCACCGCGCCGGGCCGGCCGCGCAGGGCATGACGGTGCTCGGCCTCGAGCACCCACGAGCGCTGGCCGAAGCCGCGGTCCAGGGTCTCGGCATTGGGCTGTTGGGACAGCGCGAAGGCGCCGCCGCGCAGCGTCCAGTCGCCGCGTGTCCACTCCAGTGCCGCGCCCAGCGTGTAGCCCCAGGAATCGGCGGCGTAGTCGAAGGCGCCGGCGTCGATGACGGCCCAGTTCATGAAGTCGGCGCGCGGATCGTGGGCGTAGGCGTTGGTGTCGAAGATGTCGACGACCGAGAACTTGCCCACCGTCAGCGTCAGCCGGTCGTCGGCCTGCAGGCCGGCCAGCGCATTGGGCCCGGGCTCGACCCGTCCCGTGGCCGGCCCGAGTGCGTAGACCTGGCGCAGGAACAGGCGCTGGGTGCGGACGTAGGGCCGCCAGCGACCCACCTTGTAGGCCTCCCCGCTGGGGAACCCGGCCACCCCCAGCGTGTTGCTCAGGCCGTAGCCCTGGTCGACCTCGGGGTCGACGTAGAGCGCCGCGCCGGGCCACAGGCGCAGGCCCAGGAACAGCGTGAGGTCGGTGGTCTCCATCGCCGGCTCGGCCGCGTGCAGGCTGTTCGGCCCTTCGTACGGCGAGCGAAACGGCGGATGCTGCTGCGTCAGGTTCGTGAACTGGCCGTGCAGGCTCGAGGCTTCGGCCTGGGCATCGGCGGCTGCGGCCGCCTGGGCCCGGGCCGGCCACGAGCCGAGTGCCAGGATCAGCACGAAGGCCAGCGCGAGCGCGCCAGCACTGCGGCCGGCGGCGCCGGCGGGGTCGGCTCGATGCATCACAAGATTCTCCTCGGGGCCCGCTCTCCGGGGGCCGGGTCGGGCTGGGAACGCGGGCGCCGCGGCAGCCGACGCAGCGCCGCCGCTGGTTTCGAGCCACCGCAGCGGCGGGCCGCGCGCGGCCCGGCGCCGTCGGACGCCGTCAGCGCGCGGCCAGGGCCAGGTGCATCAGCTTGGCCAGCAGCAGCCCGGCCGCAATGACCAGGTAGCCGCGCAGCACCCACATCCAGACCCGGCTCT
>JAGWMW010000079.1 GCA_028871575.1 Burkholderiales bacterium
CGCGCGCGCGATGGCCACGCGCTGGCGCTGGCCGCCCGAGAGCTGGTGCGGGTAGCGGAACCGGAAGCCTTCGCCCAGGCCCACCTCGTGCAGCGCGCGCTCGATGCGGCGCTCGCGCTCGTCGCCTCGGTCCAGGCCGTGGATCGCCAGCGGCTCGGCCAGCAGCCGGTCCACGGTCTGGCGCGGATGCAGCGAGCCGTAGGGGTCCTGGAACACCATCTGCACGCGGCGCCGGAAGGCCCTGCTGCCGGGCGCCGGCAGCGCGGCGTCGCCTTCGATGCCCTGGCCGCCGGTCAGGCCCACCTGGCCGCCGGCCCGCCGCGCCAGGCCGCAGACGGCGCGCAGCACCGTGCTCTTGCCCGAGCCCGACTCGCCGACGATGCCCAGGCTCTCGCCCGGGGCGATGTCCAGCGACAGGCCCTCGACCGCGACGTGGCCGTCGTAGACCACGCGCAGGTCGCGCACCTTCAGCCCCACCGGCGCGGCGCCGGAGGCACTCACTTCGCCCATTCGGCCTCGCGCTGCAGCGTGGGCAGCGGGTGGCGCGGCGCCAGGGGCTGCGGCAGGCAGTTCAGCAGGCCGCGCGTGTAGGGGTGGCGCGCCTGCGCGAGGTCGGCGCTGGCCAGCGCCTCGACCACCCGCCCGGCGTACATCACCAGCACGCGGTCGCAGAACGAGGACACCAGCCGCAGGTCGTGCGAGACGAAGATCAGGCCCATGCCGCGATCGGCCACCAGGCGGTCGAGCACGCCCAGCACCTGCAGCTGCACCGTCACGTCCAGCGCCGAGGTGGGCTCGTCGGCGATCAGCAGCTCGGGCTCGGCAATCAGCATCATCGCGATCATGGCCCGCTGCCCCATGCCGCCCGAGACCTCGTGCGGGTACAGGCGGGCCACGCGCTCGGGGTCGTCGATGCCCACCGCGGCCAGCGCCTCGTGCACGCGCTGCCGCAGCGCCGCCGCCGGCAGCCGGCGGTGCGAGCGCAGGGTCTCGCCGATCTGGGCGCCCAGCGTCATGACCGGGTCGAGCGCGAACTTCGGGTCCTGCAGCACCATCGCGATGCGGCTGCCGCGCAGCGCGCGGCGCTGCCGCGGCGGGCAGCTCAGCAGCTCGATGCCGTCGAACGCGAGCCGCTGCGCCGTCACGCGCGCCCCCGGCGCCGACAGGCCCAGGATCGCGCGCCCGGTCTGGCTCTTGCCCGAGCCCGATTCGCCGACGATGCCCAGCCGCTCGCGCCCGAGCGTGAACGACACGCCGCGCACCACCTCGGTCCAGCCGCCCGCGGCGCCGCGGGCGGGGTAGGCCACGCGCAGGTCTTCCACCGCCAGCAGGGGTGTCATGGAACGAAGGCAACCGACGTCATGCCCGATTAGACAACGCGGGCCGCGAACCAATAATGCGCGCCACCCGGACCCCCCGCACGCTCTGCCCATGAAGCTGTACGCCCCCCTGCGCTGGCTGGCCGCCCTGGCTCTGGCCCTGGCCGGCACCCTGCCCCTGAACGCCGGCGCCCAGGCCCCCGCGCCCGCCGCGCTGGGCCCGATCACCGACCCGCTGTGGATGCGCTACCCGGCGATCTCGCCCGACGGCCGCCAGATCGCGTTCGCCTTCGAGGGCAACCTCTTCGTCGTGCCGGCCCAGGGCGGCACGGCGCGGCTGCTGGTGGGCAACGGCCACCACAGCTTCCAGCCGATGTGGTCGCCCGACGGCCGCAGCATCGCCTACGCGAGCGACGTCTACGGCAACTTCGACGTCTTCATCGTCTCGGCCCAGGGCGGTGCCTCGCGCCGGCTGACCGAGAACTCGGCGCCCGAGGTGCCGCTGGGCTTCACGCCCGACGGGCGCGAGGTGCTGTACCGCGCCGCGCTGATGGACGCGCGCAGCGACGCCATGTTCCCGGTGCGGCCGATCGGCCAGCTCTGGGCGGTGGGCGTCGAGGGCGGGCGCCGGCCGCGCCAGGTGCTGAGCATCCCGGTCATGCACGCCCAGTACGACCGCAGCGGCCGGCGTCTGCTGTACGAGGACTGGAAGGGCTACGAGAACGAATGGCGCAAGCACCAGATCTCGCCCGTGGCGCGCGACGTCTGGCTGTACGACGCCGCCAGCGGCCAGCACCGGCGCCTGACCACCTTCGGCGGCGAGGACCGCAACCCGGTCTGGTCGCCGGACCAGAAGTCGGTCGTCTACCTGAGCGAGCAGAGCGGCTCGTTCAACGTCTGGACGCTGCCGCTGGCGCAGCCCCAGGCCCCGGTCCAGCTCACCCACTTCAAGCGCAACCCGGTGCGCTTCCTCAGCATCGCCGACGACGGCACGATGGCCTTCGGCCACGACGGCCAGCTCTACACGCTGGCCCGCGGCGCGGCCGAGCCGCGCAAGGTGCCGGTGCAGATCGAGGCCGACACGGCGGCCGAGGCCGTGCGCCACCTCAAGCTCGGCCCCGAGGTGACCGAGATCGCGCCCAGCCCCGACGGCAAGGAGATCGCGTTCGTGGCCCGGGGCGAGGTCTTCGTCGCCTCGACCGAGTTCGGCGACACCAAGCGCATCACCGACACCGCCGGGCAGGAGCGCTCGGTCAGCTTCAGCCCCGATGGCCGGCACCTGGTGTTCGCCGGCGAGCGCGAGGGCTCGTGGAACCTGTACGAGGCCAGCCTGCCGGGCACGCGCAAGACCGCGCCCTACTTCTTCAGCGCCGCCCAGGTGCCGGTGCGCCTGCTGCTGAAGAACGGGCACGAGAACTTCCAGCCTCGCTACTCGCCCGACGGCAAGGAGGTGGCCTACCTCGAGGACCGCACCACGGTGAAGGTGCTCAACCTGGCCAGCGGGCAGACCCGGGTGGTGCTGCCGGGCAAGTACAACTATTCCTACGCCGACGGCGACCAGTGGTTCGACTGGTCGCCCGACGGCCGCTCGCTGCTGGTCAACTTCCTCGACCTCAACCGCTGGAGCAACGAGGTCGGCCTGATCGACGCGCAGGGCCATGGCCCGCTGCGCAACCTCACCCACAGCGGCTACGAGGACGTGCACCCGGTCTGGGCGCGCGGCGGCCAGGTGATGACGTGGTTCAGCGACCGCATGGGCCTGCACGGCACCGGCGGCGCCGCGCAGACCGACGTGTTCGCGATGTTCTTCACCCAGCAGGCCTGGGACCGCTACCAGCTCAGCAAGAGCGATTTCGCGCTGCTCAAGCAGCGCGAGGACGAGGGCAAGGAAGGCAAGGGGGACAAGGACGGCAAGAAGGGCACGGATGGGAAGGACGGCAAGGACGGGAAGGACGGCAAAGGCGGGAAGGACAAGCAGGCCGCCGCCGGCGAGGACGAGGCCCTCGAGCTGCCGCCGCCGGTGCAGATCGACTGGGACGGCCTGGACGACCGCACGGCGCGGCTGACGCTGAACTCCTCGCGCCTGGGCGCCTCGGCGCTGACGCCCGACGGCGAGACCCTGTACACGCTGCAGCAGACCGCCGACGGCTGGGAGCTGTGGCAGACGCGGCTGCGCGAGAAGGAGGCCAAGCGCGTGGCCTTCTTCGCCTCGCCCCCGGGCGGCGGCGAGGAAGGCGGCCCGCCGGCCGACCTCGAGCTCGACGCCAAGGGCGACAGCGGCTTCGTGCTCGTGGCCGGCGCCATCCAGCGCTTCAAGGTGCCCAAGGACGAGGGTGGCGACATCAAGCCGCAGCCGGTGGCGGTGAACGCCGAGATGAACCTCGACCCCGCGGCCGAGCGCGCCGCGATGTTCGACCATGTCTGGCGCCAGACGAAGGAGAAGCTCTACACCAGCGACATGAATGGCGTCGACTGGGCCTACTACGGCCGGGTGTACCGGCGCTTCCTGCCCTACATCACCGACAACTATGACTTCGCCGAGTGCCTGAGCGAGATGCTGGGCGAGCTCGACGTCTCGCACACCGGCTCGGGCTACGTGCCGCCGCCTGGCGGCGATGCCACGGCCGCGCTGGGCGCCTACTTCGACCCGGCCTACGCGGGCGAGGGCCTGAAGGTGGCCGAGGTGATCGAGGGCTCGCCGCTGCAGTCGGCACAGTCGGCCCAATCGGCCCAATCGGCCCAATCGCCGCTGAAGGCCGGCATGGTGATCGAGCGGATCGACGGCCAGCCCATCGCGCCGGGGGCCGAGTTCGACTCGCTGCTCAACCACAAGGCCGGCCAGCGGGTGCTGCTGTCGGTGCTCGACCCGGCCAGCGGCCGGCGCAGCGAGCAGGTGGTGCGCCCGATCACGCAGCGCGAGCAGAGCGAGCTGCTCTACAAGCGCTGGGTGCGGGCCGAGCGCGCCACGGTGGACCGGCTCTCGGGCGGGCGGCTGGGCTACGTGCACGTGCGCGCGATGGACGACCAGAGCTACCGCGACACCTACTCCGAGATCCTGGGCCGCGACAGCGGCAAGCAGGCGCTGATCGTGGACACCCGGTTCAACGGCGGCGGCAACCTGCACGACGAGCTGGCCACGCTGCTCAGCGGCAAGCGCTACCTGCAGTTCGTGCCGCGCGGCCAGTCGCTGGGCTGGGAGCCCACGGGCAAGTGGACCAAGCCCTCGATCGTGCTGATCAGCGAGAGCAACTACTCCGACGCCCACCTCTTCCCGTGGGTGTACCGGCACCTGGGCATCGGCAAGCTGCTGGGCATGCCGGTGGCCGGCACCGGCACCGCGGTGTGGTGGGAGACGCTGCAGGACCGCACGCTGTACTTCGGCATCCCCGAGGTCGGCTTCCGCGACGCGCAGGGCCAGTACATGGAGAAGGCGCTGATCGTGCCCGACATCGAGGTGCCCAACGACCCGGCCGTCATCGTCACCGGCCGCGACCAGCAGCTCGAGGCCGCGGTGAAGACGATGCTGGCCCCCTGAGCGCGCCGGCCCTGAGCCCGGCCGGCCGGGCTCAGGGCAGGCCGAACAGCAGCAGCCAGCCCATCGCCGTGGCCAGGGCCAGGAAGGGGCCGGCCACGAGATGGAACAGCAGGCCGGCCTTGCGGTCGCCGGCCAGGCGCAGCGCGATCAGGTTGGCCAGCGAGCCCAGCATCCAGCCGAAGCCGCCGACGCTGACGCCGTAGGCCATCACGCGCCAGTCGCTCGAATACTCGGCCAGCGCGATCGCGGCCGGCACGTTGCTCACCAGCTGCGAGGCGGCGATGCCGGCCAGGTAGAGGTGGCGCGGCTCGCCCAGCCCCAGGCCCGCGATCGCGGACTGCACGGCCGGCAAGGCGGCCAGCAGGCGCAGGTCGACGAACATCAGCACGAACAGCAGCAGCAGCCCCCAGTCCAGCGCCAGCAGCACGCGCGGCCGCAGCCCCAGCAGCAGGCCCAGCACCACGGCCAGGGCCCAGCCCGCGTGGTGCAGGTCGGCCGCGACCAGGAAGGGGCCGTACAGCAGCAGCGCCGCGGCCAGCAGCGGCCGGTCCAGCGGCGCGGCGGCGGCGGGCGGCGGCGCGCGCAGCGGCCGGCCCCGGAACGACAGCGCCGTCAGCGCCAGCAGCGCCGCCATCATCAGCCCCACCAGCGGCGCCATCTGGGCCACGAAGGCAGCGAACGAGACGCCCGAGCGCTGCCACAGGAACAGGTTCTGCGGGTTGCCGATGGGCGTCAGCGCCGAGCCCGCGTTCACCGCCAGCGCCTCGAAGACCACGTAGCGCGTGGCCGCCACGCCGGCCAGCCGGCACACGCCCAGCGTCAGCGGCACGACGACGAACAGCGCCACGTCGTTGGTCAGCACGGTGGACAGCAGCGCCGCGGCCAGCACCAGGCTGAGCGCGGCCCGGCGCTCGGTGGCCATGAAGCGCAGCAGCCAGCGCCCCAGCCGCAGCAGCGCGCCGCTGGCGTCCAGCGCCTGCGTCAGCGCCAGCAGGCCGGTGAGGGCGGCGATCGTGGCCCAGTCCACCAGGCGCGGATAGCTCGCCAGCGGCGCCGGCCCGAACAGCGCCAGCGCCACCGCCACCGCCAGCAGCACCTGGAAGAAGCGGTCCTCGCGCAGGCCCCGGCCCAGGGCGCGCAGGCCCTCGCGCAGCGTGGCGGGCGCGGCCGCGGGGTCGGCAGGGCGGCTCACGAGCCGGTGGCCTTCGGGTCGAGCGCGTCGCGCAGTCCGTCGCCCAGCAGGTTGAAGCCCAGGCTGACGATGAAGATCGCGGCCCCCGGCGCGGCGGCCACCCACCACTGGTCGATCACGTAGGCGCGGCCGCCGGCGATCATCGCGCCCCACTCGGGGCTCGGCGGCTGCGCGCCCAGGCCGAGGAAGCCCAGGCCGGCGGCGGTGAGGATGATGCCGGCCATGTCCAGCGTCACGCGCACGATCACGCTGCTCAGGCACAGCGGCATGATGTGGCGCAGCACGATGCGCCAGGGTCCGGCGCCCAGCAGCCGCACGGCGCTGATGTAGTCGGCCTGGCGCAGGCCCAGCGTCTCGGCGCGCGCGATGCGCGCATAGGGCGGCCATGAGGTGATGGCGATCGCGATCACCGCATTGATCAGGCCCGGCCCGAGCGCGGCCACGAAGGCCAGCGCCAGGATCAGGCGCGGGAAGGCCAGGAACAGGTCGGTCAGCCGCATCAGCACCGCGTCGACCCAGCCGCCGGCATAGCCCGAGACGGTGCCCACCAGCAGCCCGATCGGCGCCGCCAGCACCGCCACCAGCGCCACCACCGCCAGCGTGATGCGCGCGCCCCAGAGCAGCCGCGAGAGGATGTCGCGGCCCTGGCCGTCGGTGCCCAGCCAGTGCGCGGCCGAAGGCGGCTGCAATCGCGCCGCCAGGTCGCCCGCGGTGGGCGAGGCCGGCGCCAGCAGCGGCGCCAGCGCAGCCAGCAGCACCAGGGCCAGCACGATGGCCAGGCCGAGCAGGGCGAGCCGGTTGCGCGCGAAGCCGCGCGCGCCCAGGTACAGGCGGCCCAGCGCCGCCTGCCGCCGCGAACGCGGGCGCTCGTCCTGCAGCCAGGCCCGCAGGCCCTGCGCCTGGGCCTTCATCGCGTGTCCCGCGTGCGCGGGTCGAGCAGCCGGTAGAGCAGGTCGCTCAGCAGGTTCAGCGCGATGAACACGCTGCCCACCACCAGCGTGCCGCCCAGCACCGCGTTCATGTCGGCGTTCTGCAGCGAGTTGGTGATGTACAGGCCCAGGCCCGGCCAGGCGAACACGGTCTCGGTGAGCACGCTGCCTTCCAGCAGCCCGGCGTAGGACAGCGCGACCACCGTGACCAGCGGCACCATCGCGTTGCGCAGCGCGTGGCGCCAGACGATGCGCGCCTCCGACAGGCCCTTGGCGCGCGCGGCCACGATGTACTCGGCGCCGAGCTCGCCGAGCATGAACGAGCGCGTCATCCGGCTGATGTAGGCCATCGAGAAGCCGCCCAGCAGCGAGGCCGGCAGCACGAGGTGGCCGAGCGCGTTGCGGAAGGCGTCCCAGGCCCCGGCGCGGGCGGCGTCCAGCAGCATCAGCCCGGTGACGCGGTCGAACGAGAACTCGTAGGCGACGTCGATGCGCCCGGGCCCGGGCACCCAGCCCAGGCGGGCGTAGAACAGCACCAGGGCCATCAGCCCGAGCCAGAAGATGGGCGCCGAGTAGCCCACGAGGCCGAGCACGCGCACCGCGTGGTCGACGGCGCCGCCGCGCCGCACCGCCGCCCACACCCCCAGCGGCACGCCCAGGCCGGCGCCGATCAGGATGCCGCAGGTGGCCAGCTCGAGCGTGGCCGGGAAGGCGCGCGCGATGTCGTGGGCCACCGCGTTGCCGGTGAGGACCGAGCGGCCGAAGTCGCCGCGCAGCGCCTGCCCCACGTAATGCGCGAACTGCAGCGGCAGCGGGTCGTTCAGCCCCATGGCCTGGCGCACCCGCTGCAGCTGCTGCTCGTCGGCGCGGTCGCCCACCGCGGCCAGCGCCGGGTCGACCGGGATCACGCGGCCGATGAAGAAGGTGACCGCCAGCAGCCCCGCCAGCGTCAGCACGAGCGACAGCGCGAAGCGCACGACGGCGCCCAGCCGGCGCAGCGGGCGGCGGGCGGCCATCGGGGCGCTCAGGCCTTGCTCACCGCGGCCAGGTAGGTCGTGTCCGCCGTCGGCCCCAGGCGCAGCCCCTGGACGTTGGCGCGGAAGGCCGCCACCTCGGTCTGCTGGTAGAGCATCACGAAGGGGCTGGTGCGGCGGAACTCGGCCTGGATGGCCTGGTACATCCGCACCCGCCGGGCGGTGTCGCGCTCCAGCGCTGCGGCGTCGGTCTGGCGCGTCAGCTCGGGGATCGCCCAGGCGTTGCGCCAGGCCAGGGGCTTGTCCTTCGCACCGTCGCTGTTGTCGGCGTTGCGGGCAAAGGTGTCGGCGTTGGTGTGCGGGTCCCAGTAGTCGGCGCCCCAGTTGCCGATGTAGAGCTGGTGCTGGCGCGCGCGGTACTTGGTCAGCGTCTGCTTGCCGTCGCCGGGCAGGATCTCGAGCTCGATGCCGGCGCGGCGCAGCGTCTGCTGCACGGCCTCGGTGATGCCCTGCACCGGCTGGATCGAACGCATGTCGATCGTGACCTTGAAGCCCTGCGGCACCCCGGCCTTGGCCAGCAGCGCCTTGGCCCGTGCGACATCGAGCCGGTAGGGCCGCTCGGTGCTGGCGCCCAGCAGGCCGCGGGGCAGGAAGTTCTGGTCGACGACGCCGATGTCCTTGATGAGAGTGGCCCCGATGGCGTCGTAGTCGACCAGCCACTTGAAGGCCTCGCGCACCTCGGGCCGGGCCAGGATCGGGTGCTTCTGGTTCAGGCTGATGTAGTAGACCGTGCCGGTGGGCGTGGACGTGGTGCGGATGGCCGGGTTCGCGGCCAGCGCGGCCAGGTCCTGCGGCGCGAGGTTGCGCGCGATGTCGATGTCACCCCGCGCCAGCAGCAGGCGCTGGGTGGCCGCCTCCTTGATGTGGCGGTAGATCACGCGCTGCAGCCGCGCCGGCGTGGCGCGGTGCATGTCGTTGCGCTCGAGCACCAGGATCTCGTTGGCCCGCCACTCGCGCACCTTCAGCGGCCCCGAGCCGGCGAAGCGCGTGCGCAGCCAGGCATTGCCGAAGTCGCCCGCCACCTCGCTGGCCTGCAGCAGCCGCCGGTCGACCACCGCCGCCACGTTGGCCGTGAGGCAGTTGAAGACCAGGCTCGGCGCGTAGGGCTTGTCGGTCTGCAGCGTCAGCGCCAGCGGGCCGGTGGCGCGCACGCGCTGGGCCACGTTGTCCTTGTTCAGGCCGAACTGGGTCAGGATGAAGGCCGGCGTCTTGTCCAGCCGCACCGCGCGCTGCCACGAGTAGGCCACGTCGTCGGCGGTCACGGGGTTGCCCGAGGCAAAGCGCTGGCCGGGCTGCAGCTCGAAGCTGAAGTGCAGCCCGTCGGCCGAGACGGCCCAGCGTTGCGCCAGGTCGGGCACGAGGCGGCTCGGGTCGGCCAGGTCGTAGCGCAGCAGCCGCTGGTAGCCGTTGCCCAGGATCTCGCCGGCCGAGAGCTCGAAGGCCTCGGCCGGGTCGAGCGTGATGATGTCGTCGAAGGCCATCGCCACGACCAGCGTGTCGGCCGGCGTGGCCGCGCGCACCGGCAGGCCGGCGGCAAGCAGGGCGGCGCCGGTGGCCAGGCCGAGCTGGCGGCGGTTGAGCGTGGCGGGGGGGCGTTCGGGGCTTGGGGTCATCGGCGCGGTCGCTGCAGCAAAGGCGCGAAGGCTACCAGCCGGGCGGCACAGCCGCCGCCGTCGAAGGGCCCCGCCTGCGCCGAAGCCGGGGCGCCCGCCTCAGTCGGCCTCGCCGCCGAAGCGCCGGATGAGGTTGTCGATGTACTTCTCGACCAGCCCCTCGAACTCGCCCTTGACGATCGGCCCCACCACCAGCCGCATCATGCCCGGCAGCGGCACGTCCACCGTGCCCTGCACCTTGAACTCGAGCGCGGTGGAGCTCTTGCGGTCGGTGATCTTCCAGCTGCCGCCCACCTGCGCATTGCCCACGCCGGGCACCGGCGTCCAGACCACGCTGCCGCGGGCGCGGTGGCTGGTGTACTTGCTGGCGTAGACGGTCTGCAGGTTGACCTGCGCCGTGCCCACCTTCTCCATCTCCCAGCGGTAGACGCCCCCGCCCTCGTCGCTGAGCTTGTGCACCTTGGGGAAGTGGCTGACCGAGGCCGGCACGTCGGACAGCAGGTCGAACACCTCCTTGAACGGCGCCTTGACGCTGAATTCGTAGCCCAGGTCGATGGCGACGGTGACGGTCATGCGAGCTCCTTGCGTGGGAGGGGCGAGCGGCCCGGATCGCCCGGATCGCCCCAGGGCAGCATCAGCGCCAGGTACACGAGCTTGTCGAACTCGGGGGCGAAGCGGTCGATCACGGCCTGCGGCTCGGCGCACAGCGCGGCGTCGGTGACGAGGCCGAACTGCACGCCGCCGCCGTAGCTGAGGATGGACACGCCCACGCCCACGTCGCCCGAGGCCGGCACCCAGAACATGCTCTGGCGCAGCGTGGCCCCGCACACCTTCAGCGGCTGCGCCGGGCCCGGCACGTTGGTCATCACGGCCGTCGTCTTCTTGGCGAACAGGCCCAGCACCAGGTCCTGCACGGGCTTGATGAACAGGCCCGTGGCCGAGAGGATCGCGAAGGCCAGCATCGGCTGCCAGCTCTCCTTCAGCGCCGCCATCCGCAGCCGCACCGCGGCCAGGCGCGCCACCGGGTTGGCGATGCCGATCGGCAGCACCAGCGGGGCCAGGCCGAAGCGGTTGCCCAGCTGCCAGGCGCGGTCGGGCGGGCGCAGGTTCACCGGCACCATCGCGCGGATCTCCTTGCCCGAGGGGTCGTCGCCGCTTTCGCGCAGGTAGCCGCCGATGGCGCCGGCCACGCAGGCCAGCAGCACGTCGTTGACGGTGCAGCCCAGGCCCCGGCCGACGGCCTTCACCGCGTCCAGCGGCATCGGCTCGCTCCAGGCCACCACCTTGCGCCCGGCCGGCCGGCCCTTGAGCAGCGTGGGCGAGTCGTCGCCCATCAGCGCCAGCGCGGCGATGTCGCCCACCACCTTGACGCCGGTGCGCGCCATCGCCAGGCCGCCCAGCAGCGGCTGCTGCGGGCTGGCCAGCATCTCGATCGAGCGCGCCATGCCCTGGCCGTAGAGGCCGACGGCCTTGGCCGCCAGCTCGCCCAGGGGCTTGAGCAGCGCGTCCATCTCGCCGTCGCCGGCGGCGGCGCGGCGCCGGCGCGGCGGGTCGGCCCCGCCGTCGGCGATGGACAGCATGACCGAGATCAGCGCGATGCCGTCGCCGATGCAGTGATGCACGCGCGCGATCACGGCGCTGCCGCCCTCGTAGTGCTCGATCAGCGCGAACTGCCACAGCGGGTGCGCCGCATCCAGCGGCGTGCTGGCCAGCTCGCCGCACAGGCGCTGCAGGGCCTGGCGATCGGACTCGCCGCGGCGCGGCGCGAGCCGGGCGGCCACGACGTGGCGCGCGACGTCGAAGCCGGCATCGGGCACCCAGCAGGCGCCCAGCGCGTCGGGCACCGCCTTGTGGCGGAAGCGCGGGTACTTCAGCAGCTTGTCGGCGATGCGCGTGCGCAGCGCGGCCAGCGTGATGGCCGGCGCCAGCAGCCACACGCCGACGATCATCATCAGGTTGGCGTCGCTGTCCATGCGCAGCCAGGCCGTGTCCACGCGCGACATGCGCTCGGGCGCCTCGCGGGCCGGGGCCTCGGCGGCCGGGGAGGTCGGGGCGGCGGGGGCGGACGGGGCGGTGCTCGGCAGGCGGGCGGCAGGCATGGGCTGGGCACGATGCTGGGTAACATCCGGCCCGTCAACCAAGGACTTCCACCCACGACCGCCGCGAGGGGCCAGCGCCATGTCCGACCTGAAGAGCCGATTCGAGCAAGCCGTGCAACGCAGCAAGCAGCTGCCCGAGAAGCCCGACAACGCCACGCTGCTGCGGATCTATGCGCTGTACAAGCAGGCCACGGCCGGCGACGTCGAGGGCAAGCGGCCCGGCTTCTCCGACCTGGTGGGCCGCGCCAAGTACGACGCCTGGGCCGGCGTGAAGGGGCACAGCGCCGAGGCCGCAATGCAGGACTACATCGAGCTCATCGAGTCGCTCGAATAGGCGGCCCGCCGGGCCGGCGGCGCGCGGTCGCCGGCCCGGCGCCGTGCAGCCTTGCACAAGAACGCCGGCCTTGGCGCCGGCGATGGCGATCCGGGGCCCGGCCAGGGCGCGGCGCTGCCTATGCTCGCGGACCCGGCGGACGTCCGTCCGTCCGTCCGTCCGCCCAGCCCGCCTCGCGCCGAGGCCCAGCCCCGCCCGCCTGATGATCAATCGCCGCCGCGTCCTCTCCCGCCTGGTCTCGCCCCTGGTGCTGGCCCCCGCGGCCAGCCTGGCCCTGCCGGCGCTGGCCCAGGCCGACCGCCGCCTCGTGCTCGGACAGTCCTGCGCCCTCACCGGCCCGGCCTCGCAGCTGGGCCTGCAGTACAACCGCGGTGCGCGGCTGTACTTCGACCGCCTCAACGCCGAGGGCGGCGTGGGCGGCCGCACGCTGGAGCTGCGCGCGCTGGACGACGGCTACGAGCCCGACCGCTGCGCCGCCAACACCGAGGCCTTCATCGCCCGCGGCGAGGTCTTCTCGCTGTTCGGCTACCTGGGCACGCCGACCTCGCTGGCCGCGCTGCCGCTGGCCACCGCGGCCGGCCTGCCCTTCTTCGCCCCGCTGACCGGCGCCGAGGCGCTGCGCGAGCCCTTCAACCGCTACGCCTACCACGTGCGCGCCTCGTACTTCGACGAGACCGCGCTGATCGTGCGCGACCTCACCGCGCTCGGCCTGAACAAGATCGCCGTCTTCCGCCAGGACGACGCCTACGGCCAGGCCGGCCTGAACGGCGTGACGCGGGCGCTGCGCGCGCGCCAGCTCGAGCCGGTGTCGGTGGGCCTGGTCAAGCGCAACACGGTGGACGTGGCGGCCGCGGTGCAGGCGATCGTGCCCACGCGGCCCGACGCGGTGGTGCAGATCGGCGTGTACAAGGCCTGCGCCGCCTTCATCCGCTCGGCCCGGGCGGCGGGCTACGGCGGGCGCTTCTACAACGTCTCGTTCGTCGGCACCCAGGCCCTGGCCGACGAGCTGGGCAAGGACGCGCTGGGCGTGGTCGTCAGCCAGGTGATGCCCTACCCCTTCAGCACCACCACCCCGATCTCGCGCGAATACCTCGACGCCGTGCAGCGCGCCGGCGGCAACAACCAGCCCAACTACTCGAGCATCGAGGGCTACATCGCCGCCAAGGTGTTCACCGAGGGCCTGCGCCGCGCGGGCCCCAACCCCACGCGCGAAGGCCTGATGAAGGCGCTGGAGACGCTGCAGCGCTTCGACCTGGGCGGCTACAGCATCAACTTCGGGCCGCGCAGCCACAACGGCTCGACCTTCGTCGACCTGTCGATGCTCACCGGCGACGGCAAGGTCAGGCACTGAGCACCCCCAGGGCCGGGCTGCGCCCAGCCCTCCCCCCGCGGGGGTTCAAGCAAAGTGGCCAAGCCACGTTTGCTTGAGAGCACCCCCAGGGCCGGGCTGCGCCCA
>JAGWMW010000001.1 GCA_028871575.1 Burkholderiales bacterium
CGTGGGGTCGTGCGAGTCGCTCATCGAATCCTCGGGGTCCGATCTTCCGGTCGGCGGCGGGCCCTCGACAGCTGGCCAGCTCAGCAGGGCAAACCCGCGGGATTATAGAGGGGGGTCCGCGGCCGAGCCGGGTGGGCGCAGGCCCCGGCGGTAGAATCGCGGGCTGCGGAAAGCGACCGTGGTGAAGTGGATATCATGCGGCCCTCCGAAGGCTGCGTCGCAAGTTCGATTCTTGCCGGTCGCACCAAGCACCCTTGAGCCCCTTACGCCTCGGTGGCCCGGTCTGCAGTTCCCCACGGCCCCCGGGCCGCGGCCGCACCGACACCCCGGCCCTGGCGCTGTGGCTCGGCGCCGTCGGTGCCGCATTGCTGGCCGGCTGCAGCAGCGCCCCGCCGCTGCGTGACGGGGCCGAGGCCCGGCCGCCGCCGAACCTGGCCCAGACCCCCGACGCCGTGCCCCGCATCGAGCCGCTGCGCGTGGGCGGCCCCAACAAGCCCTACACCGTGCTCGGGCGGACCTACGTGCCGATGACGGCCGACCTGCCACTGCGCGAGGTGGGCGGCGCCTCGTGGTACGGCACCAAGTTCCAGGGCCGGCCCACCGCCAGCGGCGAGCCCTACGACATGTACGCGATGACCGCGGCGCACCGCACGATGCCGATCCCGAGCTATGCCCTGGTGCGCAACCCCGCCAACGGGCGCGAGGTCATCGTGCGCATCAACGACCGCGGCCCGTTCGCGCCGGGGCGCATCATCGACCTGAGCTACGTGGCCGCGCTCAAGCTCGGCCTGCTGCACGGCGTGGCCCCGGTGGAGGTGCAGCGGCTCACCTTCGACGACATCCGCGCCTGGCAGGCCCAGCAGGCCCGCAGCGCGCCACCGGCGGCCGCGGGACCGGCGCCGACGGCGCTCGACGCCTGGATCGCGGAGCACGCCACTCCCTAGCTCGTCGGCAGCGCGCGGCTTGCCGGGGTGCCGCTTTGCGCCGATGCTGGCCGCCCCCCGACGGGCGACGGAGCGCGCGACATGGCCAGCGACGACAGCAACGCGATCACCTTCGTCGTCCCCGGACAGCGCCAGGCCGCGCGCGGCGGCGCCAGCGATCCCGCCCGCGGCCCGTCCATGGCCGGGCTGGCCGGCACGGTCAAGGATTCGGTGCGCGTGGCCGCGCGCCGCGACGGCAGCGGCGGCGACAGCGTGCGCCTGAGCGCCGTGCCGGGCCGCGACCTGGTGCTGCTGCAGCTGGCCGGCGGCCCCACCCTGCTGCTGCACCCCGAGAACGCGCGCGACCTGCTGCTGGGCCAGGGCACGCAGGCGCGCGGCGCCACGGCCGCGGCCGCGCCGGGCGAGGTGGTCGTGCCCGGCCAGCTGCGCTGGCGCGGGCTGGAGCAGGCCGCGCCCACGCGCAGCGGCGGCTTCCTCGGGCAGGTGCTGCTGCAGGCGGTCGAAGTCGTCACCGGCGTGGCCGAGGACGGCGCGGCCGACTTCGCCGCCAGCCTGGTCGTGCAGAAGGTCGACGGCCAGGTGGACGCCGGCGTGTATGCGCTGCGGCGCGAGGCGCTGTCGGCGCTGAAGGGCAGCGGCCTGAAGCTGGCCCAGGTGCCGGCGCCTGGCGACCCAGCGACGATGCCGCTGCTGGTGCTGATCCACGGCACCTTCGTCGACACCGCCAGCACCTTCGGCCAGCTCTGGGCGCTGCACCCGCAGCGCGTGGGCGAGCTGTTCACGGCCTACGGCGGGCGCGTCTACGCGCTCGACCACCCGACGCTGGGCGCCAGCCCCATCGCCAATGCGCTGACCCTGGTGCAGGCGCTGCCGGCCGGGGCTCGGCTGCACCTGGCCACGCATTCGCGCGGCGGCCTGGTGGCCGAGGTGCTGGCGCGCGTGTGCGGGCAGGCGCAGCTGGGCGACGCCGAGCTGGCCGGCTTCGACGACCCGGCCTGGGCGCCGCAGCGCCAGGCGCTGCAGGAGCTGCACGCCGCGGCCCAGGCCAAGGGCCTGCGCGTCGAGCGGCTGCTGCGCGTGGCCTGCCCGGCCCACGGCACGCTGCTGGCCAGCGAGCGGCTCGATGCCTACGTGTCGGTGCTGAAGTGGGCGATCGAGCTCGCCGGCGTGCCGGTGCTGCCGCAGCTGGTCGACTTCCTCGGCGAGGTGGCGCGCCGCCGCGCCGACCCGGCCCTGCTGCCTGGGCTGGCGGCCATGATCCCCGACAACCCGCTGCTGAACTGGCTCAACGCCGCCGAAGAGCCGATCCCGGGCGAGCTGCGGGTGGTCGCCGGCGACCTGCAGGGCGACAGCGTGGGCAGCTGGGTCAAGACCCTGCTGGCCGACGCCTACTACTGGACCGACAACGACATCGTCGTGCAGACGCGCAGCATGTACGGCGGCACGCCGCGCAGCGGCGGCGCGAGCTACCTGCTCGACCAGGGCGGCCGGGTCACGCACTTCAACTACTTCGTCAACGAGCGCACCGTGGCCGCCGTGGTGGGCGGCCTGACCCAGGCGGCGCCGGCGGGCTTTCGCCCGATCGGCCCGCTGTCCTGGGCCGGCCAGGACGCCAGCGGCGCGCGCGCCGCCCGCCGCGGCGCCGACGACCCCCGACCGGCCAGCAGCAAGCCCGCGGTGTTCGTGCTGCCGGGCATCCTGGGCAGCAACCTCAAGGCCGGCGACCGGCGCATCTGGCTGAGCCTGCACCTGATCGGCGGCCTGTCGCGGCTGAAGTACCTGCCGGGCCAGAGCGACCAGCGCGAAGACGGCGTCGCCCCCGACGGCCCGATCGGCCTGAGCTACGACGACCTGATGGACCACCTGGCGGCCACGCACGAGGTCATCGCCTACGCCTACGACTGGCGGCTGCCGATCGAGCTCGAGGCGCAGCGCCTGGCCGACGCGGTGGAGCAGGCGCTGGACGCCCGCAACGCCAGTGGCCAGCCGGTGCGGCTGCTCGCGCACAGCATGGGCGGCCTGCTCGCGCGCACGATGCAGCTCGAGCGGCCCAAGACCTGGTCCCGCCTGATGCAGCGCGACGGTGCGCGGCTGCTGATGCTGGGCACGCCCAACGGCGGCAGCTGGGCGCCGATGCAGGTGCTCTCGGGCGACGACACCTTCGGCAACGCGCTGGCCAGCTTCGGCAGCCCCTTCCACGACCGCCAGGCGCGGCAGTGGATGGCCGAGATGCCCGGCTTCCTGCAGCTGCAGGCCGGCCTGCTCGACCCGGCGCTGGCGCTGGACCGCGCCGAGACCTGGCAGAAGATCGCGCAGGACGACCTGCAGCGGGTGCAGCAGAACAACTGGTGGCACACCAGCAACGGCGGTGCGCCCGAGGCGGCCTACGCCTGGGGCCTGCCGCCGCAGCCGGTGCTCGACCAGGCCCGCGCGCTGCGCCAGCGGCTGGACGCCCAGCGCCAGGCCGACCTGCCGGCCTTCGCCGACCGGCTGCTGCTGGTGGTGGGCCGGGCCGGCTTCACGCCCGACGGCTACGAATGGGGCCCCGACGGCTTCGTCTACCTCGACGCGCCCGACGGCGGCGACGGCCGGGTCGCGCTCGAGTCGGCGCTGCTGCCGGGCGTGCGCACCTGGACGCTGGACTGCGAGCATGGCGGCCTGCCCGACGACGGCACCGCCTTCGACGCCTACGCCGACTTGCTCAGCCAGGGCGACACGGCGCGCCTGCGGCGCCTGGCGGCGTTGCCCGGCAGTGCCGGCGCGGGCCGGGGCAGCGCGGCGGCTCCGGGCGGTGCGCAGATGCGCGTGCGCAGCCGGCCCTCGCGCGGGCGCAGCCTGCCCGTGCCGGCGGACAGCCTGCGGGCCGTGTTCGCCAGCGGGCGCGGTGCGCTGCCCGAGCCGCCCGACGCCGCGGCCGGTGCGCCGCTGCGCGTGCGCGTGCTCAACGGCAACCTGAGCTTCGTCGCCCAGCCGCTGATGGTGGGCCATACCCGCGCGCTGGCGCTGACCGGCACCGAGGCCGTGCTGGACCGCCTGGTCGGCGGCGCGATGAAGGAATCGCTCGACGCCGGCCTGTACCCCGATGCGCCCGGCTCGCACCAGATCTTCATGAACTCGCGGCTGGACCCCGACAACCCCTGGCGCGCGCCGCAGCCCGCCAGCGCCGTGATCGTGGGCCTGGGCGAGGAGGGCAAGCTCACCGAGCAGGACCTGGCGCGCAGCGTGCGCCAGGGCGTCATCGCCTGGGCCCAGCGCATCGCCGAGCGCAGCGCCGACGCGCCGGCCCAGATCGAACTGGCCGCCACCCTGATGGGCAGCGGCGGCGTGGGCATGAACGCCAGCAACGCGGCGCGCTCGATCGCCCAGGGCGTGCGCGACGCCAACGAGCGGCTGCAGGGCCGCGGCTGGCCGATGGTGGGCGAGCTCACGCTCGTGGAGCTCTACCTCGAGCGCGCCTCAGACGCCTGGCACGGCCTGCAGGTGCTGGCCACGGCGGCGCCCGGGCGCTTCGACATCGCCCCCACCATCGCCAGCGGCATCGGCCCGCTGCGGCGCCAGATCGACAGCGGCTACCGCGGCGCCGACTACGACTTCATCGCCGCCACCAGCCCGGTCGACGGCACCATCGCCTTCGCGCTCGACACCAAGCGCGCCCGCACCGAGGTGCGGGCCCAGACGACGCAGGGCCGGCTGCTGCGCGACCTGGTGGCGCGCGCCAGCACCGCCGCCAGCCAGGACCCGCGGCTGGGCCGCACGCTGTTCCAGCTGCTGGTGCCGCCCGAGGTCGAGCCCTTCCTGGCCGGCACGAGCCGGATGCTGCTCGAGCTGGACGACGCCACCGCCGTCATCCCCTGGGAGCTGCTCGACACCGGCGACGACGGCGCCGGCCGCAGCGACGCCCGGCCCTGGGCCGTGCGCACCCAGCTGCTGCGCAAGCTGCGCCAGGAGAACTACCGCCAGCAGGTGCAGGACGCGAGCAGCGAAGACGCCGTGCTCGTGATCGGCGAGCCGCTGGTGGACGCCGCCGTCTACGGCCCGCTGCCCGGCGCGCGCGCCGAGGCCCGGGCCGTGGCCGAGGCGCTGCAGGGCCCGGGGGGCATCGGCGCCGAGCGCGTGACGGCGCTGATCGGCGGCCACGACGCCGGCAGCGTGATCAACACCCTGTTCGAGCGCCGCTACCGCATCGTGCACGTGGCCGCGCATGGCGAGCCGGTGCGCCGCGACCCGGCCGACAAGACCCGCGTGGCCAGCAAGGGCGGCGTGGTGCTGTCCGACGGCACCTTCCTGGGCAGCGACGAGATCCGCAGCATGCGCACCGTGCCCGAGCTGGTGTTCGTCAACTGCTGCCACCTGGCGGCGCGCGATCCGGCGCAGGCGCTGGCGCCGCGTGAGTTCAACCGCGTCGAGTTCGCCTGGGGCCTGGCCGACTCGCTGATCGAGATCGGCGTGCGCTGCGTCATCGCCGCCGGCTGGGCCGTGGACGACGGCCCGGCCGAGACCTTCGCCACCACTTTCTACCGCGAGATCCTGGCGCGCCGTCCGTTCATCAGCGCCGTGGCCGCGGCGCGCGAGGCGGCCTGGAACGCCGACCGCAACAGCAACACCTGGGCCGCCTACCAGGCCTACGGCGACCCCAACTGGAGCTACCGCCAGGGCCAGGGCGAGGCGGCCAGCACGCCGATCGCGCCGCGCGAGGAGTTCGAGGGCGTGGCCTCGCCACTGGCGCTGGCGCTGGCGCTCGAAGAGCAGGCCGTCAAGAGCAAGTGGATGCATGCCGACGCGGCCGGCCAGCTCGAGCGCGTGCGCCACCTCGAGGCCCGCTTCGCGGCGCTGTGGGGCGGCATGGGCGCGGTGGCCGAGGCCTACGCCGTGGCCTACGCCGAGGCCGGCGAGCGCGACGCCGCCATCGCCTGGTACGAGCGCGCGCTGCAGGCCAACGACGCCAGCGCCTCGATCAAGGCCTGCGAGCAGCTGGCCAACCTGCGCGCCCGCCGGGCCTGGGCCCGCGCCGACCGCGCCGCCGCGGACAGCGCGGCGCTGGAGCAGGCGCGGCAGGACATCGAGGCCGCGCTGCAGGACCTGCGCGCCCTGCTGGCGCTGCAGCCCACGCTGGAGCGGGCCAGCCTGGTGGGCTCGGCCTTCAAGCGCCTGGCCCTGCTGCAGGCCAAGCGCGGCGACACCCGGGCCCAGCGCCAGGCGCTGGCCGAGGCGGCTGCGGCCTACGGCCAGGCCGAGGCGCTGGCGGCCGCGGCGCGCGACCCCGATCTCTTCTACCCCGCGCTCAACCGCATGGCGCTGGAGCTGGTGGCGCACCTGGGCCAGGCCGGCTGGGCGGGCCTGGCTGCCGAGGCCCGTGCCGCGGTGCGCGCCAGCCTGCAGGCCAAGGCCGCGAGCCAGCCCGACTTCTGGTGCTTCGCCGGCCAGATCGAGCTCGACCTCTACGAGGCGGTGGCCGCGGGCCGGCTGGCCGAGGCCCAGGGCGCCCTGGCCTCGCGCTGGGCCGACCTGCACGGCCGCGTCGCGGCAGCCACGATGTGGGGCTCGGTGTCCGATCAGGCCACGCTGGTGCTGCGGCCCTACGCCCAGGCCCGCCGCGGGGCCGAGCAGGCCGCGGCGCAGGCCCTGCTGAAGGTCCTGCGCGCCTACGCCGCGGGCTGACCGGGCCGGGTCGCCGTCAGCGTCCGCCGCTGACGTCGAGCAAGGCGCCGGTGGTGTAGGCGGCTTCGTCGGAAAGCAGCCAGACGATGGCCGCGGCCACCTCGTCGGCCCGCCCCGGACGCTGCATCGGCACGCTCGCAGCCAGGCGCCGGGCGCGATCGGGCTGGCCGCCGGAGGCGTGGATCTCGGTGTCGATGATGCCCGGGCGCACCGCGTTCACGCGCACGCCTTCGGCAGCCACCTCGCGCGCCAGGCCGACGGTGAAGGTGTCGACGGCGGCCTTGCTGGCGGCGTAGTCGACGTACTGCGCCGGCGAGCCCAGCGTGGCGGCCACCGACGAGACATTGACGATCGCGCCGCCTGCGCCGCCATGGCGCCGGCTCATGCGGCGCAGCGCCTCGCGCGCGCAGGCGAAGCTGCCCAGCACGTTGATGGCGAACATGCGCGCCACGCGCTCGGCGCTCATCTCGTCCACGCGCGCGGCCACGTCCACCACGCCGGCGCTGTTGACCAGCCCCGACAGCCCGCCGGCCTCGCGGTCCAGGGCCGAGAACAGCGCGCGCACCTGGGCGTCGTCGGCCACGTCGGCCTGCAGCGTCCAGGCGCGGCGGCCGAGCGAGCGCACCTCGGCCGCCACGGCTTGGGCGGCCGCGGCATCGCGGGCGTAGTTGACGGCCACGTCCCAGCCGCGGGCGGCCGCGGCGCGGGCGGTGGCGGCGCCGATGCCGCGGCTGCCGCCGGTGACGAGCAGGACCGGGTTCATGCCCCCATGCTACGGGAGCCGTCGCGGGCAAAAAAGGGCAGCCCGCCGCAGGCGCGGGGGGCTGCCGCAAGCCCTCGAAGCCGAGGGCGTCGTTGGGAGCGTCGGCGCGGCGCTGCGGGACAATCCGCGGCCACCGCCCTGGCCGGCGAATCTACGCCCGGCCGGCATTGCTTCCATCCCCAGACATGGGGACGCCACCGTGACTGCAGCCCGCCCCGATCCCGCGCCGCTGACCGACGCCGACATCGCCCGCCTCGCGGCGCTGCTCGACAGCTTGCCACCGCCCTGCCAGCCGCTGGACGTGTCGGCGCTCGACGGCTATCTCTGCGGCGTGCTGCTGCAACCCAAGCCGGTGCCCGCCGCGCGCTGGCGCGCGCGCATCGCCGACCTCGAAGGCCGCGCCGCACCGGCCGGCGTCGCCCTGGACGAGGCCCTGGCGCTGGCCGAGCGGCGCCACGGCGAACTCGACCGCGCCATCGGCGCCCGCCAGTGGTTCGACCCCTGGGTGTTCCCGCCCGACGACGACGCCGCCGACGAGGCCGCGCCCAGCCAGGCCCTGCTGCCCTGGGTGGCCGGCTTCGCCGCCGCGCTCGAAGCCTTCGGCGACCTGCTGGCGCTGGGCGACCCGGCGCTGATCGAGCCGATGGCGCTGCTGTATGCGCACTTCGACCCCGACGATCTCGAGGACGCCGACGCCCTGCTGGAGGTGATCGACACGCTCGAGCCGCCGGCCGACCTGGCCGAGGCGGTGCAGGACTGCGTGCGCGCGGTGATGCTGCTGGCCGACGTGACGCGCCCGCGGCGTCTGCCGGCGACCCGGCGCGCGCCGCCGCGCCGGCCGCGCCGCTGAAGCCGGTCTCGAGCAAACGTGGCTCTGCCACTTTGCTTGAACCCCCACGGGGGGCGGGCTGGGCGCAGCCCGGCCCTGGGGGCGCTCTGACGCAAACGTGGCTCTGCCACTTTGCTTGAACCCCCACGGGGGGCGGGCTGGGCGCAGCCCGGCCCTGGGGGCGCCCTCGAGCAGACGTGGCTCTGCCACGTTGCTTGAACCCGCCGCAGGGGACGGCCCCGGGGGCGCTCAGAGGTGCATGGCCACTTCCATGAACACGCTGCGGCCGAAGGGGTCGTAGACGCCGGCCAGCAGGTTGCCGTTGAGCAGCAGCGGGTTGGCGCCGTAGCCGACGATCGGCGGGTTCTTGCCGAACATGTTGTTGATGCCCATGCGGACGTCGACATGCCTGAAGTGGTAGGCGGCGCTGAGGTCGAAGTAGTCGTACGAAGGCACGTGCGCATCCACGGCGTAGACCGTCTCGCCGGAGAAGCCGGCATTGGTGCCCTCGAAGTCCATCGTGCCGATGTGGCGCCAGTTCAGCGAAGCCTCGAACTCGGCGTGCGTCCAGGTGGTGCGCAGGCTGTGGCGCCAGTGCGGGATCGGCGAGGTCGGCCCGATGTTCGAGCAACTGGGCCCGAACAGGCCGGCGCAGTCGACCACCGGCACCGCCGGGTTGACCGCGATGCGGTTGCTCAGCAGCTTGCTGCCGTTGAAGGCGAAGCCCAGGCGCTGGCCCGTGCCCAGCGGGAAGGCGTACTGCAGCGCGAAGTCGATGCCGCGCTCGGCCCAGCTGCCGGTGTTGGCGCGCGTGGCCAGCACCCGGCCGGCGGTCAGCGTGCCGCCGGGGCCGCGCCGCACCAGGTTGCAGAAGATCGGGTTGCCGGTGGCCACGCACTGGGGCAGCGAGACGCTGGCCGGGATCGAGCCGATGTAGTTGCGGATGTCGATCTGCCAGTAGTCGATGCTCGCCAGCAGCGACGGCGCGCGGCGGAAGTTCGTGAACACCACGCCGGCCGTGACCGACTTGGACCGCTCGGGCGTGAGCGCGTCGTTGCCGCCGGTCACGACATTGATGCCGTTGGCCGTCGGCAGCGTGCCGTACTGCGCCGCCGGCAGGCCGGTGTTGGCGCAGCCGGCCTGGCTGGCCGTGGGCGCGGGCCCGCTGCAGGGGTCGGCGATGGGCTGCACGTTGGTGGCCTGGCCCAGGAACAGCTCGTGCCCGTTGGCGGCCCGGATGGCCTGGCTGCGGCCGGCGCGGAACCGCACCTGGTCGATCGGCGCCCACACCGCCCCGAGGTTGTAGGCATTGGCGCCGCCCTGCGGGTTGTAGCGCGCGTAGCGGTCGGCGAGGTCCAGGCTCAGCTCCTTGGCGTAGGGCCGGTTCTCCACCAGCGGCACCTTGAGCTCGGCGAAGGCCTCGCGCACGTTGAAGCTGCCGGCCGTCGGCAGCTGGCCGTAGAGCACGTTGCTTGCGTACATCAGGTCGCCGCTGGCCAGCGAATCGCTGGGCTGGTTGCTCACCGTCTCGCTGCGGTACTCGGTGCCCAGGGCGAGGTCGAGCGAGTCGTCGGCCCAGGGGCTGGTCAGGCCGTAGGCACCGAGGTCGCCGACCACCTGCGCGCTCACCACCTTCTGCGTGGCGTAGCCCGAGTTGCCGCCGCTGCCCGTGATATAGCCCAGCGCGGCCGGTGTCACGCCGCCGGCCGACCAGATGTTGTAGGGCACGCAGGTCGGGTCCGAGCCGTCCACCACCGACTGGCAGGTGGGCACGCCGCCCACGCTCACCACGTTGAGCGCATTCGCGACCCGCGTGATGGAGATGTCGTTGCTGACCTGTTCGTTGGCCGTGACCTTGCCGTAGTTCACCGAGGCGTCGTAGGTCCAGTCGGCATTGAGGTGGCCCTTGAGCCCGAGCACCACCCGGTACGAGGTGTGGCGGAAGCTGTCGGTCAGCGGCCCGCCCTCGACGTTGCGCCGGCCGATGCCCACCTGCGCGATGCCGGCCGCGGTCAGGCCGTTCTGGGCGCACAGGATGTTGAACTCGCTGGCCGACAGCAGCGGGTTGCTGCAGGGCACCGCATAGACCTGCGGGCCGATCAGCGACGGCGCGGTGCCCGAGGGCTCGTACTGCACCGAGGTGTCGTCGTGCATGTACGTGCCCTCGAAGTAGACCTGGGCATGCGGGTTGAAGGTGTAGTGCGCGAACAGGCCGGCGATGCTGCGCTTGTCGGGCCGCTGCAGGCTCTCGGGGCGCGAGAAGTTGTAGCCGTCGGCGGCCGGGTCGTAGGGGCGCAGGCCGGTGCCGCTGGTGTCCAGCGTGTAGGCGCTGCCGTCGGGGTTGACGAACTGGCCGCGCGGCGTGGTGCCGTCGAGCAGGCAGCCGTAGGACGCCCCCTGCTCCTGCAGCGTGCAGGCGCTGAAGTCGCGGCTCGAGGCCAGGATGCCCGCGCTCTGGCGCAGGCCGGCATAGACCACCACATGCCCGGCGTGGCCGGCGAAGTCGGTGCCGAAGACGCCGTTGAGGTCGTAGTTCTGGCCGTCGAACACGCCCGAGGTGTTCGGCTCGACACCGCTGGCGCGCGCGATGGCCTGCAGGCCGCCGCGGTTGTTGCCGTCGTACAGGCCGCCGCCCTGCAGCACGAGCTTGGCACCGGTGTAGCCGGTGTCCATCACGAGGTTGACGACGCCGGCCTCGGCGTCGGAGCCGTAGATCGACGAGGCGCCGCCGGTGAGCACCTCGACCCGCTTGATCAGGATCTCGGGGATCGTGTGCAGGTCGGCCGACGGGTTGACGGCGTCGCCCGGGTTGATGCGCCGGCCGTTCATCAGCACCAGGGTGCGGAAGGCGCCGACGCCGCGCAGGTCGACCGTGGCGGTGCCGGTCAGCGGCGTCTGCGCCACGCCGACGCCGGAGTCGGTCAGCCCTGCATTGGCCTGGGGCAGGCTGATCAGCAGGTCCTCGGTCTTGGTCGTGCCCTGGCGCGAGAGCTCGGAGGCATCGATCATCGACACCGGGGCCGGGCTGCTGGCGTTCGGCGTCAGGAAGCGGGTGCCGGTGACGACCAGCACCTGCTCGGCCGTGTCGGGTGCAGGAGTCTTGGTGGCCTTTGTGGCATTGGCAGCCGAGGCGGCCGAGGCCGCCGGCGCCGCGGCCTGCTGGGCGGCGGCGGTCGAAGGCGCGAGGCCGGCCGCCAGGCTGGCCGCGAGGCTCGCGGTGACGGCGGCGACGACGCGAATGCCACCCCTTTTGAAAGCCAGCAATCCCTCGCGGGCCTCGGAGGCGGCCTGCTTCGGGGGCCGCGGGTCGACGGGTTGGCTCATGCTGCTGTGTCCCCAATCATTGGTGCGCATCGGCGGCTGCCGGCGCTTTGTGGGCCCCCGAGGGGCGTTCTTGGTGGCCGGAAGGTAGGGCCGCAGCCTGTCGGCAACATGAAGAGTTTCTGAAACTTCGTTCAGGCAGGCCGCGGCGGCCGCCAGCCCGTGCCGATACAGGTTGCGTTCAGGTTCCTGGGTCAGAGTCCGACCCTCCGATCCACGCCAACCGAGAGTCCAGAGCCATGAAACGCCGCCCCCTCGTCCTCCTCAGCTGCCTCCTGCTCGCCGCCTCGGCGGGCCCGGCCGGCGCGGCGCCCCCCGCGCCGTCGGCCGAGCCCCTGAAGCTGATCGGACGCACCGAGCTGCCGGGCTACACCGGCGACTTCGACCACCTGGCCGTCGACGAGAAGGCACACCGGCTGCTGATGGCGGCCGAGGACCACGGCTCGCTCGAGGTCTTCGACCTCGACACCGGCGCCCACCTGCGCACGCTGTCGACCTTCGACACGCCGCACGGCATCTTCGTCGTGCCCGGCACCGACCGCATCATCGTCACCGACAGCGGCAAGGGCGGCACCCGCGTGCTCGACCGCAAGACGCTGGACGTGGTGGGCACGATCAAGCTCGCGCCGGGCGCCGACTCGTCCAGCTACGACCCCTCCACCGGCCGCTACTACATCGTCACCGGCGGCGGCGATGTCGGCATGAAGGTGTGCTACCTCAACGAGATCGACCCGAAGACGGGCCGGGTGCTGCGCCAGCTGACCGTCGACTCCGACCACACCGAGGCGATCGCGCCCGAGCAGCACGGCTCCCGGATGTTCGTGAACCTCGCGGACAAGAACGAGGTGGCCGTGATCGACAAGGCCAGCTTCAAGATCATCGCCCGCTGGCCGGTGGTCGGCGCCCAGGCCAACCTCTCGCTGGCGCTGGACGAGCCGCACCACCGGCTGTTCGTGGTCACGCGCAAGCCCACCAAGATGATCGTGATGGACTCCGACGACGGCCACCTCGTCGCGACGGTGGACGTGCCGGCCATCGTCGACGGCGTCTTCTTCGACGCGGCGCGCCAGCGCATCTACGTGCCCGGCGCCGTGGGCGAGGTCGGCGTCTACCAGGAACTCGACCCCGACCACTACCGCGAGCTCGCCCGCGTGCCCAGCGCGCAGGGCGGCAAGTCGGGCCTGTTCGTGCCGTCGCTGAACCAGCTCTACGTGGCCGCCTCGCCGGGCAAGCGGGTCGGCGGGGCCGTGCTGCGGTTCGCGGTCGAGCCGCAGTGAGCCCGGGCCGTCCGCAGGGGCGTGCTACAGTGCCGCGCATGCGTTCGGCCCGTTTCTTCTTTGCGCGTTTTTGGTTCTCGCACCGCTCGGCGGCTGGAGAGGCAAGCGCATAGGCAGAAGCAGCGCCCCGCACCCAGGAACCGCCGGCCACCCCGGCGGTTTTTTCTTGCCCGCCACCGTAAGGAGAACCTCGCGATGGGTCCCTCGACCGCCCCCCCCGACGACCGTTATGCCTTGAGCGAGAAGACGAGCCGCACCGACGACCAGCGCATCCGCGACGTCACGCCGCTGCCGCCGCCCGAGCACCTGATCCGCTTCTTCCCGATCGCCGGCACGCCGGTGGAGACGCTGGTGGCCGGCACGCGCGGCGCCATCCGCCGCCTGATGGCGGGCGAGGACGACCGCCTGCTGGTCATCATCGGCCCCTGCTCGATCCACGACCCCGCGGCGGCGCTGGAGTACGCGCGCCGGCTCAAGGCCCTGCGCGAGCGCCATGCCGGCGACCTCGAGATCGTGATGCGCGTGTACTTCGAGAAGCCGCGCACCACGGTGGGCTGGAAGGGCCTGATCAACGACCCCTACCTGGACCAGAGCTTTCGCATCCACGAGGGCCTGCGCATCGCGCGCCAGCTGCTGGTGGACATCAACCGGCTGGGCATGCCCGCGGGCAGCGAGTTCCTCGACGTCATCAGCCCGCAGTACATCGGCGACCTCATCGCCTGGGGCGCGATCGGCGCCCGCACCACCGAGAGCCAGGTGCACCGCGAGCTGGCCTCGGGCCTGTCGGCGCCGGTGGGCTTCAAGAACGGCACCGACGGCAACATCAAGATCGCCATCGATGCGATCCAGGCCGCGGCGCGGCCGCACCACTTCCTGAGCGTGCACAAGAACGGGCAGGTGGCCATCGTCGAGACCACCGGCAACCCCGACTGCCACGTGATCCTGCGCGGCGGCAAGGCGCCCAACTACGACGCCGCCAGCGTGGCCGCGGCCTGCACCGAGATCGAGGCCGCCGGGCTGCCCTGCCGGCTGATGATCGATGCCAGCCACGCCAACGCCGCCAAGCAGCATCAGCGCCAGATCGAGGTGATGCGCGACGTGGGCGCCCAACTGGCCGCCGGCAGCCGCTGCATCTTCGGCGTGATGGTCGAGAGCCACCTGCAGGCCGGGGCGCAGAAGTTCACCCCCGGCCGGGACGACCCCGCCGCGCTCGAGTACGGCCGCAGCATCACCGACGCCTGCCTGGGCTGGGACGACTCGGCCGCGCTGCTGGGCGAGCTGGCGCAGGCGGTGCAGGCGCGGCGGCGCGGCGCGCGCTGAGCCGGGCCGCCCGGCCGGGACGGGCCGGCGGACTCAATCGTCGGGATCGGCCTGCGCGCGCGCCAGGCGCTCGCTGCGCCAGTAGACGTCGTCGCCGCCCAGGCCGTCGAGGTTGGCGCGGTTGAGCACGCGGGCCAGCACGAACAGCAGGTCCGACAGGCGGTTCAGGTACTGCCGCGGCGCCTCGTGCACCGCCTCCTGCGCGGCCAGCGCCACCAGCGCGCGTTCGGCGCGGCGCGCGACCGTGCGGCTCACGTGCGCCAGCGCGGCGCTGCGCGTGCCGGCCGGCAGGATGAACTCGGCCAGCCGCGGCAGCTGCGCGTTGTGCTCGGCCAGCGCCCGGTCCAGCCGCGCCACGGCCTCGGCCTTGAGCAGCTCGTAGCCCGGGATCGAGAGCTCGCCGCCGAGGTTGAACAGCTCGTGCTGCACCGTCACCAGCAGCTCGCGCACGTCGGCCGGCAGCGGTTCGGCCAGCAGCACGCCCAGGGTCGAGTTGAGCTCGTCGACCTCGCCCATCGCGTGCACGCGCAGCGCATGCTTGGGCACGCGGCTGCCGTCGCCCAGGCCGGTGCTGCCGTCGTCTCCGGTGCGGGTGGCGATCTGGGTCAGGCGCTTGCTCATCGGGGCGGCGGCCGCAGGGCCGGTAGAGAAGGTGCTGCCATTGGACCACCGCCGGCGGCTGGCCTACGATGCCTGCGGCGGCCCGCCCGGCCCGCCCGCCTTGCCCGGAGCGTTGCGATGAATGCTGCCCTGCCCCACCCCTTGTCGCCCGAGGCCGCGCCGCGCCCGGTGCCGCCCGCGATGCTGGCCGCGCTGCGGCAGCGCTTCGGCGCGCGCCTGAGCACGGCCGTCGCGGTGCGCGAGCAGCATGGCCGGGGCGAATCCTTCTATGCCGCGCTGCCGCCCGAGGCCGTGGTGTACTGCGAGAGCACCGAGGAGGTCGCCGCGGCGGTGGCGCTGGCCGGCGCGCATGCCGTGCCGGTGATCCCGTTCGGCGTGGGCTCCTCGCTCGAAGGCCATCTGCTGGCCGTGCAGGGCGGCCTGAGCCTCGACCTGGGCCGGATGAACCGCGTCGTGCAGGTCCATGCCGAGGACCTGACGGCGACGGTGCAGGCCGGCGTCACGCGCGAGCAGCTCAACCGCGAGATCCGCGACCTGGGCCTGTTCTTCCCGATCGACCCCGGCGCCGACGCCAGTCTGGGCGGCATGGCCGCCACGCGCGCCAGCGGCACGAACGCCGTGCGCTACGGCACCATGCGCGAGAACGTGCTGGGGCTGGAAGTGGTGACGGCCGGCGGCGAGGTCGTCCGCACCGGCACCCGCGCCCGCAAGAGCAGCGCCGGCTACGACCTGACGCGCCTGTTCGTGGGCAGCGAGGGCACGCTGGGCGTGATGACGGAGATCACGCTCAAGCTCTACCCGCTGCCCGAGGCAGTGAGCGCGGCGACCTGCCACTTCCCCAGCATCGCCGCGGCGGTGCAGACCACGATCGCGATCATCCAGATGGGCGTGCCGATCGCGCGCTGCGAACTGCTGGACGCCCACGCCATCCGGGCCGTGAACCGGCACTCGAAGCTTTCGCTGCGCGAGGCGCCGATGCTGCTGATGGAGTTCCACGGCAGCCCGGCCGGCGTGCGCGAGCAGGCCCAGACCGTGCAGGCCATCGCCCGCGAGCAGGGCGGCGAAGACTTCGACTGGGCCAGCACGCCCGAGGCGCGCTCGCGGCTGTGGACGGCGCGCCACCAGGCCTATTTCGCGGCGCTGCAGACGCGCCCCGGCTGCCGCTGCCAGGCCACCGACACCTGCGTGCCGATCTCGCGCCTGGCGCAGAGCATCGACGAATCGATCGCCGAGGCCGAGGCCTCGGGCATCCCCTACTGGATCGTCGGCCACGTGGGAGACGGCAACTTCCACCTGAGCTACCTGTTCGACCCAGACGACGCGGCCGAGGTCGCCGCCGTGGAGCGGCTGAACCTGCAGATGGTGCAGCGCGCGCTGCGCCTGGAAGGCACCTGCAGCGGCGAGCACGGCATCGGCCTGCACAAGATGGGCTACCTGCAGGAAGAAGCCGGGCCCGGCGCGATCGAGATGATGCGCGGCATCAAGCGGGCGCTGGACCCGCTGAACATCATGAACCCGGGGAAGATCTTCGCCCTGTGAAGGGCGCCGCCCCGAGCGGTGCGCCACCCCGCCCGGGGGCGCCCACTCAGGCCCGCCGGCGACGCGCCACGGCCGCGCCCAGCAGCGCCACGCCCACCAGCGCCAGCGAGGCCGGCTCGGGCACGGCGGCGCCGCCGGTGCCCACCACGACGGTGATGTCGGTGCGGGCCAGCGGCACGCCGTCGCCCAGGGCTTCGAGGAAGAACGAGTAGGTGCCGTTGGCGGCCGGGTTGAAGCCAGGGCCGAACCAGCCCAGGTTCTCCGAGTTCTGCATCAGGTTGTACTGGCCCGCCAGGGAGGCCTGGGTCGTGCCGCCCCCGGCCTTGACACCGCCGCCCCCGAGCGTGCTGTTGTTGCCGAAGGCGTTGTCGCCGATGGCCAGCAGCGGGTTGAAGGCAACGAAGTTGACACCCTGGCTCGGGTCGGTGTCGAAGCCCAGCAGGTAGGTCAGGGTGCCGATCGTGCGGCCGCCCAGGCCGGCGGGGTCGACGTTGATCGAGAAGTCGAAATTCCAGCCCGCCAGCGTGCCGCTGCCGCCGAAGCCGCCGGCGGGGAAGGTGTAGGTGCCGGAGCCGTTGCTGTTGAACACGTTCAGCGGCGTGGGGTAGCGCACATGCGCCCGCAGGCCGAGCTCGATGTTGTTCTGCGTGTCGACGGTCCAGCCGCCATTGGCGTTGCCGCTGCCGTAGATGACGGCATTGGTGACGTTGGCGTCGTAGACCAGGCCCGCATGGGCGGCCAGGGCGCCACCGGCCAGGGCCGCTGCCACCAGTGCGCGGCGCACGCCGCGGCCGGCCACGAGACTGCGAATGTCCATCTCCACCTCCCCGTTGACTGCTAGGCGCCACGGGGCACCACCTGACGGACATCCTAACGGCCGAGCGGTGGCGTCAGGGGCGAGGCCCACCCCGGAACCGCGGGGGTTTCGGGCGGCTGATGTGTGAAGCCGGATGACCAAGGTGTCGGCGAAGTGAAGCGGCGGTGAGCCGACGGGCGGCGAGGCCGCCGTGACGCCACCGCGACCCCGGGCCGGCGCTTCAGGCCGCGCCGTCGTGCATCGGCGCCGGGCGCCACTTGGCCAGCCGGTTCTCCACCCGCGTCATCAGGGACTCGGCCAGCAGGGCCACGACCATGATGATCACGATGGCGGCGTACATGCCGGCGGCGTCGAACGAGCCCTTGGCGACGTTGATCAGCAGCCCGATGCCATAGCGCGCGCCGACGAACTCGCCGACGATGGCGCCCACGATCGCGAAGCCGAAGCTGATGTGCAAGGAGGCGAAGATCCAGCTCATCGCCGAGGGGATGACCACCGTGCGCGTGAGCTGCCAGCCGCGCGCGCCCAGGATCTGCGCGTTGGCCAGCAGGTTGCGGTCGGCCTCGCGCACGCCCTGGAAGGCGTTGGAGAAGACGACGAAGAACACCATCACGAACGACAGCGCCACCTTGGAAGTGAGGCCGAGGCCGAAGATCATGATGAAGATCGGCGCCAGCACCACGCGCGGAATCGAGTTGATGACCTTGATGTAGACCGAGAACACGTCGGCCAGCATGCGGTTGCGGCCCAGCGCCACGCCGGCGACGATGCCGCCGATGGAGCCGCTGACGAAGCCCAGCACCGACTCCTCCATCGTCACCCACAGGTGGTACCACAGCGGACCCTCGGACGTGCCGTCGACGATCCAGGTCTGCAGCCGCGCCAGGATGGCGCTGGGGCGCGAGTAGAAGAACTCGTCGATCACGTGCGCGCGCGACAGCAGCTCCCAGCTGCCCAGGAACAGCACCAGGATCAGCCAGCGCCAGAACTGCACGGTGCGCCGGCGCCGCTGCGCGCTGCGGGCGGCGGCGGCCTCCATGGCCTGCAGGCTCGTGCCGGCGGCGGCCTCGACGGCCAGGTCGGGGCTGGCGATCATGGCGCGGCCTCCGCCACCAGGGCTTCCTCGCGCGAGGCACCGCGCAGCACCTCGTCGCGCAGGTCGCCCCAGATCGTGCGCGAGATCTCCACGAAGCGCGCGTCGTAGCGGATCTCGCTGGCCACGCGCGGGCGCGGGATGTCGATCGTGTAGACCGACTTCACCGTCGCCGGCCCGGCAGTGAGCACGTAGACCTTGTCGGCCAGGGCGATCGCCTCTTCCAGGTCGTGGGTGACGAAGACCACCGAGGCCTTGGACTGCGACCACAGGCGCAGCAGCTCGTCGTGCATCATCACCCGCGTCTGCACGTCCAGCGCCGAGAAGGGCTCGTCCATGAGCAGGATCTGCGGCCCGTTGATGAAGGTCTGCGCCAGCGCCACGCGCTTGCGCATGCCGCCCGAGAGCTGGTGCGGGTACTTCGACTCGTGCCCGCTGAGGTTGACGCGCGCCAGCCACTGGCGGGCGCTGGCGTAGGCCTCGTCCTTGGGCCGGCCGCGGTACAGCGGGCCGGCGACCACGTTGTCGATCACGCTGCGCCAGGGGAACAGCGCGTCGGTCTGGAACACGAAGCCGATCTGCTCGCCGATGCCGGCAACCGGCCGGCCCATGACCCGCACCTCGCCGGCCGAGGGCGGGGTCAGCCCCGTGACGAGGTTGAGCGTGGTCGACTTGCCGCAGCCGGTGGGGCCGACGACGGCGACGAACTCGCCGCGCGCCACCGTCATCGTGAAGTCGCGCAGCGCCGTCATCGAGCGGCCGTTGGGCGCCATGAAGCGGCGCGTGACGTTGATCAGCTCGATGGCCGGCCCGGTGCCGGGGGCAGCGACATCCATCTCATTTCACCTGCTTGACGAACTCGGTCGTGTAGGTCTTGGACAGGTCCACGGTCTTGCCCTTGAAGCTGCGCGAGAAGCCCGACAGCACCGCCAGCACCGTCTCCGGCCCGCCCGGGGGCATCACGCCGTCGGGCGTGAACATGCTCTTGCCGTTGGCCAGGGCCTGCACGTAGGCCGCCTTGTCGCCGACGTAGAAGTCGGCCGGCATCTGGTCGGCGATCTGCTCGGCGCTGTGGCTGGCGATGTAGCGCAGCGCCTTGACGAAGGCGTTGGCCAGCTTCTGCACCACGGGCTTGTGCCGGGCGATCCAGTCGGCCTCCATGTACAGCGAGGCGGCCGGGTAGGTGCCGCCGAGCGCGGCCCGGGTGGACTCGGCGCTGCGCAGGTCGACCAGCACGCGCGCCTGCCCGGTCTTGAGCAGGCGCGAGACCGTCGGCTCGGTGGTCATGCCGGCCTGGATCTTGTCCTGCTGCATGGCGGCGATGAAGGTGGTGCCGGCACCCACCGGCAGCGAAGTGAACTGGCCCAGCGGCACGCCGGCCTTGACCATCAGGAACTGGGTCAGGAAGTTGGTCGACGAGCCCAGGCCCGTGACGCCCAGCGTCTTGCCGCGCAGATCGGCCATCGACTTGACCTGCGGGTATTTCGACGACACCAGCTCGACCTCGCCCGGCGCATGCGACAGCTGCACCACCGACATCACCTGCTTGCCCTTGGTCTGCAGGTCGACGCAGTGGTCGTAGAAGCCCACCACGCCCTGCACCGCGCCGGCCAGCATCTCGTTCTCGGCGTCGACCCCGGCGCCCTCGTTGAGCAGCTCGACGTCCAGGCCCTCGGCCTTGAAGTAGCCCAGCCGCTCGGCCAGCTTGGCCGGCAGGTAGATCTGCTTCTCGTAGCCGCCCACCATCAGCGTGACCTTGTCGGCGGCACGGGCCGGGGCCGGGACCAGGGTGGCGGCGGCCAGCGCGGCGGCGCAGGCGAGGATCTGGCGTTTGTTCATTCGGGGGGTCTCCAGGGTTCGTCGCCGGTCAATCCCGGGCGCGGGACGGCACGGCCTGCGAGGCTAGGCGGCCAACCTGTCCGGCGCGTGAACGGCGTCTGAAGCGCCGTTCAGGTCGGGCTCGGGCGGCGCCGCCGCGGCGGGCAGCTCGATGACGATGCGCAGGCCGCGGCCGACATCGCCGCTGGTGGCGCGGATCGTGCCCTTGTGCAGGCGCACGATGCTCTGCGAGATGGCCAGGCCCAGACCGCTGCCGGGGGGGTCGCCCGTGGCCGGCGTGAAGCGCACGAAGCGCTCGAAGATGCGCTCGCACTGGGCCGGGCTCAGGCCGGGGCCGTCGTCGATCATGCTCAGGCGCCACACGCCGTCGGCGACCACGGATTCGAGGTCGACCACGCCGCGGGGCGGCGAGACCGCCAGCGCGTTGACCAGCAGGTTCAGCAGCACCTGGCGCAGCCGGTTGACGTCGATCGCGACGAGGCCGGCACCGTGGTGGCGGCAGACGAAGACCTGGCCGCGGTGCTCGGCCAGGGCGGCGGCGTCGGGCGCGAAGCTGCCCAGGAACTCGGCGGGCCGGCACTCGCGCAGCGCCAGGCTCACCGCGTTCGCGTCGGCGCGCGAGAGGAACAGCAGCTCCTCGATGATCTGGTTCACGCGCTGCAGCTCCTCGAGCTGCACCTGCAGCGCCTCGCGCTGCGCCGGGCTCAGCCCACCCCCCGTGAGCAGCCGCTCGGCGTGCAGCCGCACCAGCGACAGCGGCGTCTTGAGCTCGTGCGAGGCGTCGGCCGCAAAGCGCCGGATCTCGGCGAACGAGTTCTCCAGGCGGTCGAACATCTGGTTCAGGAACAGCGCCAGCTGCGAGAACTCGTCCTTCACCGTGCCCACCGGGATGCGCTCGGCCAGGTTGTCCGAGCGGATGCGCATGGCCGTGGCCTGCATCAGCCGCACCGGGCGCAGGATGAGCTCGCTCAGGATCCAGCCGATGCCTACCGTCAGCAGCAGCATCCCGGCCAGCAGCCCGAGGAAGACGCGGCGGTAGCCGTCCATCAGGTCGCGCACCGGCGCCAGCGGCGTGGCCACCGTCACGTCGAAGGGCGGCAGGCGGAACTCGCTGACCCGCAGCGCCCCGATCGGGTCGAGCGAGGTCGTGTACGTGTGCAGGCCGCGCAGGTCGGGAATCGACAGGCCGTGCAGGTTGTGCGACTTGAAGAAGCGGTTCGTCATCGACTCGTGCATGTCGATGTAGAACAGCGCCGAGGCCGACTCGGTGACCTCGCGGATGCGGTCGTCCACCAGGGCCGGCGTCAGGCTGCGGTAGTCGGGCCCGAGCGAGGCCTTGAGCTGCTTGAACTGCACCTCGACGAGCTCGTCGAGCTGGTGCAGCAGGTAGCGCTCGAGCAGGTAGTGGCCGGCCACGAACAGCCCCGCCAGCGCGGCCGTGGCCGTGAGGGCATACCACAGCACGATGCGGGCGCCGATCGATCGCATGCCGCCGATGCTAGTCACGCCGGATGGTCCGAGGCTGAACGCCTGTTCAGGTTGGCCGCGGCCTTCGGCCGGGCGTCGGTATCGGCCCCGATTGCGAGACGGGGCCGAGCCGGGCAGTCTGCGGCCCGTGAAGATCCTCGTCGTCGAAGACCAGAAGCGGCTCGGCCAGTTCCTGCGCCAGGGCCTGACCGAGTGCTCGTACACGGTGTCCTGGGTCGGCAGCTGCGCCGCCGCCGAGGACGCGCTGTGCGAGACCGCATTCGACCTGGTGGTGCTCGACCTCGGGCTGCCGGACGGCGACGGGCTCGATCTGCTGCGGCGCTGGCGCAAGAACGGCTTCAACGAGCCGGTGCTGATCCTGAGCGCGCGCGACGGCATCGAAGACCGGGTCAAGGGCCTGGACCTCGGGGCCGACGACTACCTCTCCAAGCCCTTCAGCCTGGAAGAGCTGCTGGCGCGGGTGCGCTCGCTGGTTCGGCGCCACGCCACGGCCAAGCAGGTCGTGCTCGAGCACGACGGCCTGCGGCTGGACCTGATGAAGCACACGGTGCACGTGGACGGCGTGCCGGTCGACCTGACGAGCCGCGAGTACGCGCTGCTCGAGGTGTTCATGCAGAACCAGGGCCGCATCCTGCCGCGCACGCTGATCTCGGAGAAGATCTGGTCGTCGCACTACGACGTCGACACCAACCTGCTCGACGTCTACATGAGCCGGCTGCGCGCCAAGCTCGAAGGGCCGCACCGCAAGCCCTACTTCAAGACCGTGCGCGGGGTTGGCTACCAAATGGTCTGAGCCCACGCTCGCCCGCCCATAGGCGCCGCCCGCCGGCAGTGGCTTCAGGGCCCGGGCAGCAGGTCGTAGCGCAGCAAGGCGGCCATGCCGTGGCTGCTGCCCGGGGACACGGCGACGTAGAGCCGGTGCAGCGCGGGCACGAGCAACCCCGTCTTGGCGCCCGGGGCCGAGGGCACGCATTCGCGCGGCACGACGCGGTCGGCGCCGACGATGTCGAACACCGCCACGCAGCCGTCGCCGGTGGCGTAGAGGCGCCGCTGCGCGGGGTCGAACAGCAGCTGGTTGGTCCGGTCCGGGACGTCGAAGCTGGCGATCCCGGCGCCGCTGCGGGCGTCGATCTCGACCAGCTTGAAGGGCTGGCGCGTGACCACGTACAGCCGCTGGTTCGCCTCGTCCAGCGCGATCGGCGAGTTGGACCGGCCGGCGCCGACGGGCCAGCGCGCGAGCACCCGAAGCGTGCGCTTGTCGACGACCCGGATCTCGCTGCGGCCGGCCACGTTGACGAAGGCGCGCGAGCCCTGCTGCTCGAAGGCGATGCCTTCGGTGAAGTCGCTGTCGATGGACAGCCGGCCGCGCACCTGCAGGCTGCGGGCATCGATCTGCAGCAGCTCGGTGTCGGGCCGCTTGGGCACGGCGTTCTTGCCGCCGGTGACCAGCCAGAGCTGCCCGGTGGACGGGTCGTAGGCCATCGAATCGCCCGCCGGGATCGGCTGCGGCAGCGCCACCTCGGCCAGCGTGTCCGCATCGAGCACGCGGCTCGTGCCGGGCCCGGTGTCCGAGACCACCAGGCGCCGGGTGGCGGCTTCGAGGTGCAGGGCGTGGGGCGCCCCGAAGCCCTTCACCGAGCGCAGGTGGCGGCCGCTGGCGAGGTCGAACACCTCCAGGCTCGCGCCGTCCTCGCCGGCGACGAAGAGGCGGCCACCAGGCACGTCGGCCAGCAGGTGATCGAAGTCCCCCTGGTAGCCGGGCAGCTCGGTGCGCCCGGCCAGGCGCAGTGCCGTCGAGGCAGGACCCGGCGCCTGCGCCTGTGCGGTCGCGAGGGCGCAGGCCGCGACAAGCGCGGCCGCCAGAAGCAGGTGTCGGCGAGTAGGCATCGGGTACTCGGGCGAGGGCGACGAGGCGGGCTTGCAGCGTGCAGCGATGACCTGAAGCCCACCTGTCGCCGGGCTGAACGCGCCGTCAGGAACGCCTCGGGCCAGGGATCGGCTGCGCGGCGCGGCCAGGGTTGCGCCGGCCGGCCTGCGCCAGGTACAGCGCCGTCGAGCCTGACAAGGGGTTCAGCCTGGGTTCAGGCTGGGGTTAGCGCCAGCCCTTATGGTCGGGTCCGGCCCGGCGCTCAGAGGCGAGCGACCGGCCCGCCCCGCCCTCACTTGTCGCGACCTGCCATGGCCTTCACCCCCGACGAACGCACCAAGCTGCTGGCCCAGCCGCGCATCGGGCCGCTGGTGCTGCAGCGGCTGGAGCAGGCGGGGCTGGACTCGGTGTCCAAGCTGCAGGCCCTGGGCGTGGACGCCGCGGTGCTCATGATCTGCGACCAACTCGGCAGCATCGCCTGGGCGAACCGGCGCCGGCCGCTACGCCGGGCGATCGCGGTGATGGTGGGCGGGTAGTGGGCGGGTAGTGGGCGGGTTCGGGCCGGGTAGCGGCAGGGCAGCGGACGGATAACGGTCGGGCGGTGGGGCCTGCGGCAGGCCCGCTCGCGGCGCGCTCAGCCGGCCGGTGCGGGCACCGTCCAGCGCTTGGTCACGTCGCCCTTGCCGTTGACGCTTTCCAGGTGGACGCCGAAGCCCCACAGGCGCGCCACGTGCTTCATCACTTCCTGGCCGCTGTCGTGCAGCGGGCGGTCGTTGTGCTGGAAGTGGCGCAGCGTCAGGGAGCGGTCGCCGCGCAGGTTGACGCTCCAGACCTGGATGTTGGGCTCGCGCGAGCCCAGGTCGTACTGGTGCGACAGCGCCTCGCGCACGCGGCGGTAGCCGCTGTCGTCGTGGATGGCGCTGACCTCGAGCTCGCTCTGCCGCTCGTCGTCGGTGATCGCGAACAGGCGCATCTCGCGCATCAGCTTGGGGCTCAAGTACTGGCCGATGAAGCTCTCGTCCTTGAAGTTGCGCATCGCATGGTCGAGCGTGGGCAGCCAGGGCTTGCCGGCGATCTCGGGGAACCAGGCGCGGTCTTCTTCGGTGGGGGCCTGGCACACGCGCTGGATGTCGGTGTACATCGCGAAGCCCAGGGCATAGGGGTTGAGGCCGCTGTAGGCGCGGTGGCCCACCGGCGGCTGGTAGATCACGTTGGTGTGCGAGGTCAGCCACTCCATCATCACGCCGTCGGTGAGGAAGCCGTCGTCGTACATGGTGTTGAGCAGCCGGTGGTGCCAGAAGGTGGCCCAGCCCTCGTTCATGACCTGGGTCTGGCGCTGCGGGTAGAAGTACTGCGCCACCTTGCGCACGATGCGCACGATCTCGCGCTGCCAGGGCTCGAGCAGCGGCGCGTTCTTCTCGATGAAGTACAGCAGGTTCTCCTGCGGCTCCTCGGGGAAGCGCTTGGCCTCGGGGGCGGCGCCTTCCTTCTCGGCGCGGCGCGGCAGCGTGCGCCACAGGTCGTTGACCTGGCGCTGCGCGTAGGCCTCGCGGTCCTGGCGCTCGCTGAGCTCCTGCGCCAGGCTCTTGCGGCTGGGCCGGCGGTAGCGGTCGACGCCGTGGTTGGCCAGCGCGTGGCAGCTGTCGAGGAAGCTCTCGACCGCGTCCAGGCCATGCTTGTCCTCGCAGGCCGCGACGTAGTTCTTGGCGTAGACGAGGTAGTCGATGATCGACGCCGCATCGGTCCACATCCGGAACAGGTAGTTGCCCTTGAAGAAGCTGTTGTGGCCGTAGGCGGCGTGGGCGATGACCAGGGCCTGCATCGCCATCGTGTTCTCCTCCATCAGGTAGCTGATGCAGGGGTTGCTGTTGATGACGATCTCGTAGGCCAGGCCCATGTGGCCGCGCTTGTAGTTCTTCTCGGTGGCGATGAACTCCTTGCCGTAGCTCCAGTGGCGGTAGTTCACCGGCATGCCCACGCTGGCATAGGCGTCCATCATCTGCTCGGCGGTGATGATCTCAAGCTGGTTGGGGTAGGTGTCCAGCCCGAAGCGCTGCGCCGTGTCCTTGATGACGCGGTGGTAGGTCTCGATGAGCTCGAACGACCAGTCGCTGGGCCCGGGCAGGTGTTCGCCCGGCCGGCTGGCCAGGGGCAAGGGCTGTTCGAGGGCCAGCGGCCTGGGTTTCATGGGCTGTCCTTCACGCCGCCTTGGCGCCTTCCTTCTTGAAGAGGTCGCGGAACACCGGATAGATCTGCGAGGCCTCGGTGGCCTTGCGCATCGCGAAGTGCCTGTGCACGTCGAGCAGCTGGGTGTACTCGTCCCACAGGTTCTGCTCTTCCTCGGCCACCTGCACGTACGCGAAGTAGCGGCACAGCGGCAGCAGCTTGTCGTTCAGGATTTCGCGGCAACGGCCGCTGTCGTGGTGCCAGTTGTCGCCGTCGCTGGCCTGGGCGCCGTAGATGTTCCACTGGCTGGGGTCGTAGCGGGCGCGGATGATCTCTTCCATCAGCACCAGCGCGCTGCTGACGACGGTGCCGCCGGTCTCGCGGGCGTGGAAGAAGTTCTGCTCGTCCACCTCCTGCGCCTGGGTGTGGTGGCGGATGAAGACGAGGTCGATCTTCTCGTAGTGCCGGGTCAGGAACAGGTACAGCAGGATGAAGAAGCGCTTGCTGAGCTCCTTGCGCGCCTCGTCCATCGAGCCCGAGACGTCCATCAGGCAGAACATGACCGCCTTGCTCGTCGGCACCGGCACCTTGATGCGGCTGCGGTAGCGCAGGTCGATCGGGTCGAGGTAGGGGATGCGCTCGATGCGCGCACGCAGGGCCGCGATTTCCTCGATCAGGCGCCGGATCTCGGCCTCGGCCACCGCGTCGCCGGGGCGACGGTCGGCTTCGCAGCGGGCGAGCTGCTCTTGCAGCGCATGCAGCTCGCGGCGCGAGCAGGCGCCCAGCGCGATGCGCCGGCCCAGGGCACCGCGCATGCTGCGCACCACGTGCAGGTTGTTGGGCGTGCCGTCGCTGGAAAAGCCCGCGCGCTGGCTCTTCCACTCGGGCATCTCGGCCAGCTGGGTGCGCACCAGGTGCGGCAGCGCCAGGTCCTCGAAGAAGACCTGCATGAACTCTTCCTTGCTCAAGGCGAAGACGAAGTCGTCCTCGCCCTCGCCCTGGTCGCTGGCCTGGCCCTTGCCGCCGCCGGCCCCGCCGCCGCCCTTGGGCCGCTCGATGCGGTCGCCCTGCACGTAGTCCTGGTTGCCCGGGTGCACGATGTCGCGCACGCCGCCCGAGCCGTGGCCGAACACGGGCTCGGAGAGGTCCTTCTTCGGGATGTGGATGTCCTCGCCGCGCTCCACGTCGCGGATGCCGCGGCCGTCGATGGCGCGCTTGACCGCCTCGCGGATCTGCTCCTTGTGGCGGCGCAGGAAGCGCTCGCGGTTGCCGATGGACTTGTTCTTGCCCGCCAGCCGCCGGTCGATGATCTGCTGCATCAGGCTCCCTCCCGAAGCGCGGTCGGCGCTCCCCCCCAGGGGGGGCGCCGCCAGCGGCCCGGCGGAGCCGGTTGCGCGGCGTCCGCCGGGTTGCCGCGTCGTCTCGCTTGGGGTGCAGGCCTTCAACTGCTTTTCCTGACGCGCAGGTACCACTCGCACAGCAGCCGCACCTGCTTCTGCGTGTAGCCCTTGGCCACCATGCGGGTCACGAAGTCCTCGTGCTTCTTGGCCTCGTCGGCGCTGGCCTTAGCGTTGAAGCTGATCACCGGCAGCAGCTCTTCGGTGTTGCTGAACATCTTCTTCTCGATCACGGTGCGCAGCTTCTCGTAGCTGGTCCAGACCGGGTTCTTGCCCTGGTTGCCGGCGCGGGCGCGCAGCACGAAGTTGACGATCTCGTTGCGGAAGTCCTTCGGGTTAGCGATGCCGGCGGGCTTCTCGATCTTCTCGAGCTCGGCGTTGAGGCTGCCGCGGTCGAAGACCTCGCCGGTGTCGGTGTCGCGGTACTCGTGGTCCTGGATCCAGTAGTCGGCGTAGGTGACGTAGCGGTCGAAGATGTTCTGGCCGTACTCGCTGTAGCTCTCGAGGTAGGCGGTCTGGATCTCCTTGCCGATGAACTCGGCGTAGCGCGGCGCCAGCAGCTCCTTGATGAAGCCGACGTACTTGTCTTCGGTCTCCTTGGCGAACTGCTCGCGCTCGATCTGCTGCTCGAGCACGTACATCAGGTGCACCGGGTTGGCGGCCACCTCGGCGCTGTCGAAGTTGAAGACCTTGCTGATGATCTTGTAGGCGAAGCGCGTGGAAACGCCGCTCATGCCTTCGTCGACGCCGGCGTAGTCGCGGTACTCCTGGTAGCTCTTGGCGCGCGGGTCGGTGTCCTTGAGGTTCTCGCCGTCGTAGACCAGCATCTTGCTGTACAGGCTGCTGTTCTCGGGCTCCTTCAGGCGCGTGAGGATGGCGAACTGGCTCATCATCTTCAGCGTGCCCGGCGCGCAGGTGGCGCGGGCCAGCGAGCTGTTCTTCAGCAGCTTCTCGTAGATGTGCACCTCTTCGGAGACGCGCAGGCAGTAGGGCACCTTGACGATGTAGATGCGGTCGAGGAAGGCCTCGTTGTTCTTGTTGTTGCGGAACGCCTTCCACTCGCTTTCGTTGCTATGCGCCAGCACCACGCCGTCGAAGGGGATGGCGCCGAAGCCTTCGGTGCCCTTGAAGTTGCCCTCCTGCGTGGCCGTCAGCAGCGGGTGCAGCACCTTGATCGGCGCCTTGAACATCTCGACGAACTCGAGCAGGCCCTGGTTGGCCAGGCACAGGCCGCCGCTGTAGCTGTAGGCGTCGGGGTCGTCCTGGCTGTAGGTCTCGAGCTTGCGGATGTCGACCTTGCCGACCAGGCTGCTGATGTCCTGGTTGTTCTCGTCGCCGGGCTCGGTCTTGCTGATGCCCACCTGCTTGAGGATGCTGGGGTGGCGCTTGACGACCTTGAACTTGCGGATGTCGCCGCCGAACTCCTCCAGCCGCTTGACCGCCCAGGGGCTGAGGATGCGGTTGAGGTAGCGGCGCGGGATGCCGTACTCGCTTTCCAGGATGGGGCCGTCCTCGACGGCATCGAACAGGCCCAGCGGGCTCTCGTTCACCGGGCTGCCCTTGATGGCGTAGAAGGGCACCTCCTGCATCAGCTGCTTGAGCCGCTCGGCGATGCTGCTCTTGCCGCCGCCCACGGGTCCCAGCAGGTAGAGGATCTGCTTCTTCTCCTCCAGGCCCTGCGCGGCGTGGCGGAAGTAGCTGACCACCTGCTCGATCGAGTCCTCCATGCCGTAGAACTCGGCGAAGGCCGGGTAGACCTTGATGATCTTGTTGGCGAACAGGCGCGACAGGCGCGGGTCGTTGCGCGTGTCCACCGAGGTCGGCTCGCCGATGGCGCGCAGCATGCGCTCGGCGGCGGTGGCATAGGCCAGCGGGTTGCGCTTGCACTCGGCCAGGTAGTCCTCGAGCGAGAGTTCTTCCTCTCGCGTGCGCTCGTAGCGCGCGGCGAAATGGCTGATCACATCCATGCGGGCCTCCGGTGTCCAGCGCGCGATGGGGAGGCCTACCCTGCCCCGCCGTGCGTCTGGGAAGTTCTGATGGAGTCCCGGCTGTACGGACCCAGGCTCCATCAGAGCTTTCCTGCCTACCGGTGCGGACCCTGCTGCATGGGCGTCACGATCGTCATGGCCAGTGCGGATTCAGCATGGTTCATCCTGCGCCCGACCATGACCCGATGAAGGCATCGAAGACCGGCCATTTTGCGCCGCCTCCGCGCGATCATGCGCCATCCGGGTTGCTCCGCAAGACGCGTGCCCTGCCTGGGCCGCTGCAACCCGGTGCGGTGCCAGCCCTTTTGCCCTTCAACGCGCGGCGCCGGCCACAGGCTGACAGCGCCGGCCCGCACCGGGATGGAGCGGCGTCGCGCCGCGATGGTTCCGGTCGTGCCTCGGTCCGCGCCGCGGCGCGCGTCTCGGTCCGCGCTTCAGCCGGTGGCGACGCCCAGGCGCTCGAGCAGGGCGTCGAGCTCGTCGAGCGAGCCGTAGGCGATGGCGATCTCTCCGCGCCGGCCACGCTGGCGGATCTCGACCCGTGCGGACAGGCGGTCGGCCAGGCGCTCTTCGAGCCGGGCGGTGTCGCCGGACCGGGCCGCACGCGCGGCCTGTGCCGTCGTGCGCTTGGCGGCACCGGCCGCGCCCGCGCGGGCCGCCAACCGCTCGGCCTCGCGCACGCTGAGCTTGCGGGCGCTGATCTGCTGCGCCGCCATCACCTGCTCGGCCGGGCCCAGGCTGAGCAGCGCGCGCGCATGGCCCATGTCGAGGTCGCCGGCCATCAGCATCTGCTGCACCGGCTCGGCCAGCTGCAGCAGGCGCAGCAGGTTGGTGGCCGCGCTGCGCGAGCGGCCCACGGCCTGGGCCGCCTGTTCGTGCGTGAGCTTGAAGTCGGCCACCAGGCGCTGCAGGCCCTGGGCCTCCTCGAGCGGGTTGAGATCCTCGCGCTGGATGTTCTCGATCAGCGCCATCACGGCCGCCGCCTCGTCGGCCACCGGCCTGACGAGCACCGGCACCTCGACCAGGCCCGCCAGGCGGGCGGCGCGCACGCGCCGCTCGCCGGCGATGATCTCGTAGGCGCCGTCGTCGACGGGGCGCACGAGCACGGGCTGCATCACGCCCTGGCTGCGGATGCTCTCGGCCAGCTCGTACAACGAGCCTTCGTCCATGCGCGTGCGCGGCTGGTACTTGCCGGGACGCAGCCGGTCCAGGGCCAGCGTGGCCGGCTGGCCGGCCGCAGCCTCGTCGCCCGCCGTCGGGCCGAGCAGCGCGGCCAGGCCGAGGCCCAGGCCCTTGGGTTTCTTCGTCACCATCGGGGCATTGTCTCCGAGCGCTGCGGCGCCTCAGGGGCCCGATCGGCCGGCCAGCGCGCGGCGCCTGGCCGCGGGGTAAAGCACTTCGCGCTCGAAGTAGCGGCGCAGGCGCTGCACGCGCAGCTCGTTGCGGCCCGGCATGGTGGCCAGCACCTGCACGACCGCATCGACGCGCAGCATCAACAGGCCGCGCTCGGTGCGGCGCCAGCAGCCGCTGTGCCGCGCGGCCAGCACCTCGTCGGGCTCGACGCGGCCGAGCACGCGCTGCAGGCCCTCGCCCGCGACCCACACGAGCCGGCCGTCGTCCTCGATCTCCAGCGGCACGCCGCCGAAGCTGTGGAAGCGCCCCTGCTGCGGCGCCCAGAACAGGCCTCGCGCCCACAGCGCGAGGCTGTCGATCCAGCGCACGCCCAGCCAGGGCAAGGCCCACGCAACGAAGGCAAAGGACCCGGCCACCAACATCAGCAAGGGCAGGCCCACGCCCAGCCACTGCAGCAGGCCGAGCAGGGCCACCAGCAGCGCCGCCAGGCGCAGCGCACGCAGGGCCGCGCTCTTCATCGGGTGCATCGGGCGGCGCCCCGCCGCCTGCCGCGCGCCGCGGCGGTCCCGTATCCTCGGCGGCTCACGGGCGATGGACGCATGGCCCGGGAGTTTGCCGGAGTGCAACGCGATGACGACCGTTTTTGTCGATGGCCAGGAAGGCACCACGGGGCTGCAGATCCACGAACTGCTGGCGCGTCGCGGCGATCTCGAGGTGCTGCGCATCGCCCCCGAGCGCCGCAAGGACGCCGCCGAGCGGGCGCGCCTGCTCAACGCCAGCGACGTGGCCTTCCTGTGTCTGCCCGATGCGGCCGCGCGAGAGGCGGCAGGCTGGGTGAGCAACCCCCGCACCTGCCTGATCGACGCCAGCACCGCGCACCGCACCGACCCGGCCTGGGTGTTCGGCCTGCCCGAGCTCGCCCCGTCGCAGCGGGCGGCGATCCGCGGCGCCCGGCGCATCGCCAACCCGGGCTGCCATGCCAGCGCCTTCATCCTGCTGATTCGTCCGCTGCTCGACGCCGGCCTCGTGCCGGCCGGGCAGCACCTGTCGGCGACCTCGATCACCGGCTACTCGGGCGGGGGCCGCCGGATGATCGAGCAGTACGAGCGCGGCGGCGATCCGGCCCTGGCGGCGCCCCGGCCTTATGCGCTGGGCCTGGCGCACAAGCACCTGCCCGAGATGGCGGCGCACACCGGCCTGCGCGCGGCGCCGATCTTCATGCCCATGGTGGCGAACTACTACAAGGGCCTGGCGGTGACGGTGCCGCTGGCCCTGGACGAGCTGGGTTGCACGGCCCAGGCGCTGCAGCAGGCCTACGAGCGGCGTTACGCGGGCGAGCGTTTCGTCAGGGTGATGCCGTTGCGCGACGCGGCCGTGCTCGAGCAAGGCTACTTCGACGTCCAGGGCTGCAACGACACGAACCGGGTCGACCTGTTCGTCTTCGGCAACGAGACCCAGGCGGTCCTGATTGCCCGGCTCGACAACCTCGGCAAGGGGGCCAGCGGCGCGGCGGTCCAGGCGATGAACATCCACCTCGGGCGCGACGAAGGGCTGGGGCTTTAGTCCAGCGCGAGGATCAGGGCGCCGTCCGGTAGTGATATGGGTAGGCGTCGGCAAAGCCGAGCCGGCGGTAGAGACGACGCGCATCCGGGTTGTCAGCCCCGACTTGAAGATACGCAATCTCGTTGCCTGGTTTGATTGATGACGAGAGCATGTGCTCACATAACCAGGTCGCCAGGCCGCGGCGGCGGGCACGCTGGGCCGTGACGAGGTCGTACAGGCCGGCCAGTTCGAACTCGCGCGCGAGCAGGCCGCAGGCCAGCACCGACCCGTCCTCCTCGACGATCGCGTGGCCCTGCAACGGCACCGGCGCCAGGCTCAGGCGATCGCCATGGGCGGCGCGCTCGGCGGGTGGCGAGCCTCGCAGCTGTCCCACGGCCTGGGCGAAGTGCTGCGGTCCCAGCAGCGCCAGGCGCAAGCCCGGTGGTAGCGGCGCCAGCGCGGAGCGGGCGGCAGGCGGCAGCCCGGCCCGCACCATGACGAGGGTGTCGTCGTGGCGGCGCCAGCCTCGCTCGGCGAGCGCGGCATCGAGGTCCGGCGGGCAGCTGAACGGCGTGATGCGCGCGACCATCGGCAGGCCGGCGTCGGCGTAGACCCGTGCCGCCAGGGCGAGCCTGTGGTCGAGCCCGAGGCGGCCTTCGGCCACGGCCTGGATGCTGCGCGCCCGCTTGACCTGGCCCGGCGCGTAGCGGACCAGCCAGCCATCCACCCAGCGCTGCTGCGGCGACGCGCTGGCGTTGAGGCTCGCGTCTTCGATGCACGAGAGCAGAACTGTTTCGGGTTGACGCTCAGGGCCCAAGGCGCTTGACCACCTCGGCCGCGAAGGCCACGAAAGCCTGCGCGCCCTTGGAAGCCGGATCGAAGGTGACGCCCGGCTGCCCGTAGCTGGGGGCTTCGGCCAGGCGCACGTTGCGCGGAATGATGGTGTCGAACACCTTGCTGCCGAAATGGGCCTTGAGCTGTTCGCTCACCTGCTGCTGCAGCGTGATGCGGGGGTCGAACATCACGCGCAGCAGGCCGATGATCTGCAGGTCGGGGTTGAGGTTGGCGTGCACCTGCTTGATGGTGTTCACCAGGTCGGACAGGCCTTCGAGCGCGAAGTACTCGCACTGCATGGGCACCAGCACGCCATGGGCCGCGCACAGGCCGTTGAGCGTGAGCAGGCTGAGCGAGGGCGGGCAGTCGACGAGGACGAAGTCGTGATCACCTGCGGCCGCCTGCAGCGCCGACTTGAGGCGGCGATCGCGACGCTCGAGCCGCACCAGCTCGACCTCGGCACCGGCCAGCTCGCGGTTGGCGCCGAGCACCTGGTAGCCGCCCTGGGGGCTGGCCTGTCGAGCCTCGGCAATGCTGGCCGATTCGAGCAGCACGTCGTAGACCGACAAGGCCAGCTGGCGCTTGTCGATGCCCGAGCCCATCGTGGCATTGCCCTGGGGGTCGAGATCGACGAGCAACACGCGCTGACCCAGCTGGGCCAGCCCGGCCGCCAGATTCACGGCCGTGGTGGTCTTGCCGACCCCGCCCTTCTGGTTGGCAATGCAGAAGACACGCATGGGGTTTCAGTGGGCGGGAGGGTTCGGGGGCTGGGGGATGGCCCTGAGCGCCAGCGGGCGCATCCACACCAGGCAGCGGTCGGCTTGCAGGCCCGGTACGAGCAAGGGTTCCACGTGGAACACCTCGATGTCGGACGGCAGGGCGGCGATCTCGTCGAGGGGCTGCCGTCCTTTCATGGCCAGCCAGATGCCGCCCGGCGCCAGCAGGTGACGGCTCATGGCTGCAAATTGCGCGAGCGAGGCGAAGGCGCGGCTGACCACGAGATCGAAGACCGGGCCGGTCAGGGCTTCCACGCGGCCATGCCGGGCCCGCAGGTTTGGCAAGGCCAGCGCACCGGCCACCTGCCGTACGAAGGCCACCTTCTTGGCAACGGCATCGAGACAGGTGACTTCGAGGCCCGGCTCGGCCACGGCCAGCACGGCCCCCGGCAGCCCGCCTCCGCTGCCCACATCCAACACCTGGGATATCCGGCCTTGCGCCAGGCGCGCTGTCAACGGCGGAACGATGGCCAGGCAGTCGGCCAGGTGCAGGCCGAGCATGGCTGCAGGATCGCGTACGGCCGTGAGGTTGTAGGTGGCATTCCAGCGGCACAGCATGTCGAGGTACTGCTCGAGGGCCGAGCACTGGCGGTCGCCGAGCGTCAGGCCCAGCGCGCCGGCGACGGCCGCCACCGAGTCGAGCTCGGCCGGGGTCGTGTTCAGGCCGCTTCCCCTGCGGAAGCGGCCTGGATGCGGCGGTGCTTCTTCAGGTAGATCTGCAACAGGGCGACCGCTGCGGGCGTCACCCCCGAGAGCCGGCTCGCCTGCCCCAGGGTGGCGGGGCGTGACCGCGCCAGGGTCTGACGAACCTCGAAGGACAGGGCCCTGACTTCGCCGTAATCCAGGTCGGCGGGCAGCGGCAGGCTCTCCAGCGCGGCCGTCCGCGCCACCTCCTCATGCTGCTTGTCGATGTAGCCGGCGTACTTGAGCGTGATCTCGGCCTGCTCGATGACGGCGTCGGCCTCGCGCACGCCGAGCTGGCCGCGCAGCGTTTCACGTGAAACATCGAGCCCGCCGAAGGTGCCCAGCGCCGCCACGTCGTCGTAGCCGATGGCCGGGCGGCGCAGCAGGTCGGCCAGGCTGTGCTCGTGCTCCAGTGCCTTGCCCAACACCGCGACGGCGGCGTCGGCCGGCAGCGTGGCCGGGCGCAGCCAGCTCGTGGCCAGCCGCTGCAGCGTCAGGGCCAGGGCTTCGCGCTTGCGCTCGAGCACCTGCATACGGGCGTCGTCGACCAGCCCCAGGCCATGCCCGATCTCGGTCAGGCGCAGATCGGCGTTGTCCTCGCGCAGTTGCAGGCGGTATTCGGCACGGCTGGTGAACATCCGGTAGGGCTCGGTCACGCCCTTGGTCACGAGATCGTCCACCAGCACGCCGAGGTAGGCCTGGTCGCGGCGCAGCAGCCAGGGCTCGCGCCCCAGCGCCTGCAACGCCGCGTTGGCGCCCGCATGCAGGCCCTGGGCCGCCGCCTCCTCGTAGCCGGTGGTGCCGTTGATCTGGCCCGCGAAATACAGGCCCCGCAGCGCCTGCGTCTCGAAGCTCGGGCGCAGCGCGCGCGGGTCGAAGTAGTCGTACTCGATCGCGTAGCCCGGCCGCAGGATGTGCGCCTGCTCGAGGCCGCGCATCGACTGCACGGCCGCGAGCTGCACGTCGAAGGGCAGCGACGTCGAGATGCCGTTGGGATACACCTCATGCGTGTCCAGGCCCTCGGGCTCGAGAAAGACCTGGTGCGAGGCCTTGTCGGCGAAGCGGTTCACCTTGTCTTCGATGCTCGGGCAGTAGCGCGGCCCCACGCCCTCGATCAGCCCCGTGAACATGGGGCTGCGGTCGAATCCGCTGCGGATGATCTCGTGTGTGCGCTCGTTGGTGTGGGTGATCCAGCAAGGCACCTGGCGCGGGTGCTGCTCGGGCCGCCCCAGGAAGCTGAACACCGGCACCGGATCGAGATCGCCGGGCTGCTCCTCGAGCCGTGCGTAGTCGATGCTGCGGCCATCGATGCGAGGCGGCGTGCCGGTCTTCAGCCGCCCCTGCGGCAGCTTCAACTCCTTCAGCCGGGCCGACAGCCGCAGTGCCGGCGGGTCACCGGCTCGGCCCGCGCTCTGGTGCGCCAGGCCCACGTGCATGCGCCCGTCGAGGAAGGTGCCCGCGGTCAGCACCACGGCGCGAGCGCGAAACTGCAGGCCGATCTGCGTGACGACGCCCACCACGCGGTCGCCCTCCAGCAGCAGGTCGTCCACGCCCTGCTGGAACAGGCTCAGCCCCGGCTGGCTCTCGATCCGCCGCCGGATCGCGGCCCGATACCGGACACGATCGGCCTGGGCGCGCGTGGCACGCACCGCCGGCCCCTTGCTGCCGTTGAGGATGCGGAACTGGATGCCCGCCTCGTCGGTGGCGGCCGCCATCGCGCCGCCCAGGGCGTCGATCTCCTTGACCAGGTGGCCCTTGCCGATGCCGCCGATCGAGGGGTTGCAACTCATCTGCCCCAGGGTTTCGATGCTGTGCGTCAACAGCAGCGTGGCGCAGCCCATCCGAGCCGCGGCCAATGCGGCTTCGGTGCCGGCATGGCCACCGCCGACCACGATCACGTCGAACGCCTGAGGGTGCAGCATAAGCCGTTGATTTTAGGAGCGAAACATCTCCCGGCGCGCTCGCTCCGAGCGGCGCCGCCCGCTAGGGCGCCGGCGAGCCCGCGGCGACGCTGCGCAGGTCCTGGGCCACGCGCCCGTCGTGCAGCGCGATCACGCGGCCCGCCGAGGCGATGGTCTCGGGTCGGTGGGCCACGATGATGCGAGTAAGCGCTAGCTGCCTGATCGAGTGATTGACGCTGCGCTCGCGCTCCACGTCGAGCGAGCTGGTGGCCTCGTCCAGCAGCAGGATCTTCGGCCGCTTGTACAGCGCCCGGGCGAGCAGGATGCGCTGCTTCTGCCCACCCGACAGCGCGGTGCCCATGTCGCCGATCAGCGTGTGATAGCCCATCGGCATGGCCTCGATTTCGTCGTGCACCGCGGCCACCCGCGCGCACTGCTCGGCCCAGGCCAGGTCGGGCGCCGGGCTGAAGAAGCTGATGTTGTCGGCGATCGAGCCCGAGAACAGCGGCTCGTCCTGCATCACCACGCCGACCTGGTCGCGCCATGCACGCAACCCCAGCCGGGCCAGCGGCACGCCACCGGCCAGCACCTCGCCCGCCACCGGCGCGTGCACGCCCAGGATGATCTTCAGCAGCGTCGTCTTGCCGCAGCCGGACGGGCCCACGATGGCCACCGACTCGCCGGGCTCGATCTTCAGGCTCAGGCCGCGCAGGATCTCGGGCTCGCCGTCGGCATAGGCAAAGCGCAGGTCGCGCAGCTCGATGCCGGCGCCGAGCTCGCGCACGGGCGCGGCCGTGTCCACCTCGGGCGGCGTGAGCACGATGTCGGCCAGCCGCTCGCCCTGCAGCCGCAGCATGCCGACCTCCACGGCCTTGTCGATCAGGCCGCTGACCCGGGCCGCAAACGTCTCGCGGTAGGCGAAGAACGCGAACAGCATGCCCACCGAGAAGCGGCCGTCCAGCACCAGACGCGCACCAATCCACACCACCGCGACCCGCTCCAGGCCGAACAGCAGGCGGTGGCCCAGCGTCACCAGCAGGTCGAGCCGGCGCATGCCCAGCTGCGCGTTCATCGTCTCCACCACCAGGCTGGCGAATCGCGACTGACGATCGCCCTGGGCGTTGAACTGCTTGATCGCCTGCACGCCGCGCAGCGATTCGAGGAAGTGGCTGGATTGCCGCGCCTCGAACACCAGCGCGTCCTCGGTGGCCCGCGCCAGCGGGCGGTACGCCAGCGCGCGCAGCAGCGCGTACAGGCCCACGGCGGCCAGCGACACGCCCGTCAGCACCCCGCTGTACAGCGCCATCATCGCCAGCGTCAGCAGCATCATCGCGCCGTCGAGCAGGGCCTCGAGGAAGCTCGTGGTCAGCGTGCGCTGGATCTGCTGCACCGCGCCGAAGCGCGACCAGATGTCGCCGATGTGCCGCTTCTCGAACCAGGCCACCGGCAGCCGCAGCAAGTGCGCGAAGACGCTCACCATCCACTGCAGGTTCAGTGACGACGACAGCACCAGCACCGCCCAGGAGCGCGCCGCCGCCGTGGCCACCTGGATCAGCACCAGCAGCCCGAAGCCCAGGCCCAGCGTCAGCAGCAGGTCGCGATCGGCGCTGACCAGCACGTCGTCCACCACCCACTGCATGAAGAACGGGCTGGCCAGCACGAACAGCTCCAGCGCCAGCGCCAGCACCAGGATCTGCGCCAGCGCGCGCTTGAGCCCGCGCACCGGCCCGATCAACTGCCGCAGGCCGACGTGGCGCCGCTCCTGCGCGGGCTGGAAGCTGGGCGCCGGCTGCAGCTCGAGCAGCACGCCGGTGAAGTGGCGCGACAGCTCGGCCGGCCGCACCCGCCGCCGGCCCCGCGCCGGGTCGTGCACGATGGCATCGCCGCCGCGCCAGCCCACCAGCACCACGAAGTGGTTGAGGTCCCAGTGCAGGATGCAGGGCAGCTGTACTTGCGCGAGCTCGTCGAGTTCGGCCCGCAGCGCGCGCGAATTCAGCTGCAGCGCCTCGGCCATGCGCACCAGGTCGGCCAGCGTGACGCCCTTGAGCGATAGCGCGAACCGCCGTCGCAGCGCCGCCAGGTCGGTGTCCAGCCCGTGTGCCGCGGCCACCATGGCCAGGCAGGCCAGGCCGCACTCGGCGGCCTCGGTCTGCAGCAACACCGGCACCCGGCCGCGCAGGACCCCGAGCCGGGCGCCGTCGCCATCGGCCGTCACAGCCGGCTCCGCAGGCCCAGCAGGGGCTCGAACAGCCATTGCACCAGGCGCCGGCGGTCGAGCATCACGTCGGCCTGCAGCCGCATCCCCGCGGCCAGCGGCATCGCGGCCCGGGGTGCCGGGTCCAGCGCCACCGTGATGCGGAACAGCGGCTCGCTGCCGGCCCCCACGGCCGGCAGGGCCAGCGCCGCCAGCTCGTTGGCCGCCAGCGGCGTGCGCGACACCTGCAGCACATGGCCGGGCTGCTGCCCGAACTCCTGGTAGGGGAAGGCCTCGTAGCGCAACCGCACCGCCTGCCCGGTCCGCACGAAGCCCACGGCGCTGGACGGCGCGTACAGCTGCGCCTGCAGCCGGGCGCCGCTCGGCACCAGCGTGGCCAGCGCCGCCGCCGGCGACACGCTCTGGCCGACCTCGGCCAGCACGGTGCTGACGGTGCCCGACTGCGGGGCCCGCACCACCACCTGCTGCGGCGCACCCTGCTCGGCCGCGTCGCGCTCGACCTGGGCCAGGTCGCGCTCCAGGCTGCCCACCCGGCCCTCGGTCTGCAGCGGCAAGTCTCGCTGCTCGCCCGCCAGGGTGTCGCGCTCGCGCAGCAAGGCGGCGCGCTGCCGGGCCAGCGTCTGCGCGGCGGCCTGCAGCCCCAGCACCTCGTCCGACTTCGCCTGCACCTGCGCCGGCGAGATGAAGTGATCGGCCTGCAGCGACTGCAGACGCGCCAGCGCCTGCTGCGCCAGCGCCAGCCGCTGCTGCTGCAGCCTCGCCTCGATGTCGAACTGCGCCAGCTCGCCGGCCAGCGACGATTGCCGACGCTCGAGCTCGCCCTGGCGCGACTGCGCCAGGGCGCGCGCCGCCTGCACCGCCTCGCGCAGGCTGCGCCGGCGCTCGTCCAGGCTGCGGCTCACCTGGGCCTGCGCCTCGGCGCCAAAGGTCGGTCGGTCCAGATCGAGCACGAAGAGCACGTCGCCGGCCCGCACCGGCTGGCCTTCGGCCGCGCGCCGCTCGACGACCGTGCCGCTGACCGAGGGCACGAGCCGGATCAGGCCGCGGTCGGGCACGAGCACGCCGGCCACGGTCGCCTTGCGCGTGTACTGCGCCAGGCTCACGAAGGCCCCCAGGGCCAGGAGGGCGCAGACGGCGCCGGCGGTCAGCCAGCTCAGCGCCAGCGGCCGCACCAGTTGCACCGGGCCCAGCCATTGCTGCCGCTGGGCCGCGATCGCCTCGGGTCGGAACAACGGGCGCGCGGAGGCCATGGACGAAAAAATGCGGGCCGCTTCAGGCGGCCCGCAAGCACCTCGGGATCGGAGGGACGGCTCCCGGGGAGCGCAAAAAACGGCTTCTGGCGCGGATCAGCCCACGCGCGGCAGCGGCTCCGGCACCGAGGCACCGCCGCTCACGCGCTTCAGGCTGGCAGCCTCCAGCGGCTGGGGGCGGCGCGGCTCGGCGGCCTGGGCGGCCTGACGGGCCTGGGTGTGGCGGGACTTGCTGAACAGGGATTGCAGACGCTGCATGACTCGGCTCCATCCAAATCAGGCCCGGGAATCCGAACCCATGGAAAGATTGAATCAGTCGCATCGCGCGCGCGTAACTGTCAAGTCTTACAGGGTGCCGCTGCAAGCCGCGAGGCCGCCCCAGGGTGGCCGCTCGGTCCCACCTCAGTGGATGAGCCCCAGGCGCAGCGCCTTCAGCACCGCCTGGTGCTTGTTGTTGCAATTGAGCTTGTGCATCGCGTGGTTGATGTGCAGCACCGCCGTGCGTTCGGTGATGCCGAGCACCGCGCCCACCTCCCAGGCGGTCTTGCCCTCCATCGTCCAGCGCAGCACCTCGAGCTCGCGCGGCGTCAGCGCCGGCTTCTCGGCCTGCTGTGCAGGCGGCAGCAGCAGCCGCATTGCAGCTTCCTGGGCATGCACGGCGAACAGCTGCAGGTCGGCGACGATGCGCTGCAGCTCGCCGGGGTCGGCGGGCAGGGCCTGGTCGCGGTCCACGCCGAGCAGGAAATGCTTGCCCTCGGGCAGGTGCAGCGCCATCGCCACGCCGGTGCGGTAGCCGTAGCTGGCCTGCTGCTCCCACAGGTCGCCCGCGCCGCTGTCGACGTAGGTGTCCTGGTTCCAGATGATGGGCACCGTCTCGCGCTTGCAGTGCTGCAGCACCGGATCTCGACGCCCGTCGCTGACGTCGGAATAGGGCTCCACGTAGTCCTGCGGCGTGTTGTCGATCGTGATCAATTCGGCGCTGCCCAGCCCGCGATCGATCATCGTCACCGCCGAGACGGTCTCGAACCCGAGCTGGCGCGTGAAGCGCACCACCTCGTCGCGAAACTCTTCGCGGTCACGGGCCTGAAGCACCGTCGTATAACCACCCGGCAGCATGGCGTTCCTCGCCCCATCGGCGCAAGACGTCAGGGCACGGCACCCTGACAGGATTGACAGCTTTCGCAGGCTCGATGCTTGGCCAAAGATACGGCCATGCAGAACATCGAAGCAGCAGCCCCACTCTCCAGCCTCCCTACCACGGCCTGGTCTTTGCGTTCTTGGCCCCCCCTATTGTGGCAGGCCGGCGAGCGTTCGCACGTGCGCTTTCAGCACCTGAGCACGCGCGTGACGCTGGGTCTTTGCGCACCCGGGCCCGCGGCCGGACAGACCGTCTGGGCAGCCTCGGCGGCCGACGGCGAGGCCGGCATGGCCTGGGACTGGGTGCTCATCGCGCGCGGCGTGGTCGCGATGGCCGACCCCATGTCCGTCATCACCAACGTGCGCCTGCTCGGCGAAGAAGGCGAAGTGCTGACGGCGGTGGAGTCGGCCCGCTTCCTCAACGAGTTCGTGCGTGCCCTGCCCTGGCAGCAGGAAGTGCAGCGCGCGCTCGGCCGGCAGCTGAACTGAGAGCCCCTGCGGCCGGGCGCCCAGCCCGCCCCACGGGGGTCCACGCCAAGTGGCGACGCCCCATTGGCTCGAGCCGCCGCCGCCGGCTACCGCAGCGCCACGCTGCGCAGCACGCGCACCACGTAAGCCAGCGCCAGCGCGGTCAGCAGCAGCCCCACCGCCACCCCGGGCAGCACCAGCGCCGGCGCCAGCGGCTCGCCCTTGAGCACGCGGCCCATCAGCGTGGTCTGCGCCAGCGCCGGCACCCAGTAGTGCCAGGGCCGGGCGCCCTCCTGGCCGAAAAGCGAGATCAGCGGCAGCAGCGACAGCCCCAGCACCAGCACGGTTGCGCCGGCCTGCGCCTCCTTGAACGTGCGGCAGCGGATCGCGATGGCCATCAGCAGCGCCGACACCGCCCCTGCCAGCGGCAGCAGCAGGGCCACGAAGGCCAGCGCCTCGCGCGGGCCGAAGCGGAACATCGCCGCCAGCAGCTCGCTGCGCAGCAGCCACTGCCCGGGCAGGAAGCTCAGGCAGGACAGCACCGCGATCAAGAGGCCCACGCTGGCCACGGCCGCCCACTTGCCCAGCACGAGCGCGGCGCGCGGCGCCGGTTTCGTCAGCAAGGGCTCGAGCGAGCCGCGCTCGCGCTCGCCGGCCGTGCTGTCCAGCGCCGCGTTCAGGGCGCCGTACAGCACCGCCATCAGCACGAAGTACGGCACCATCGCGCTGAGCTGCGCGGCCCGCGTGGCGGGGTCGGCGAGGTCGATCTCCTCGATGCGCACCGCCTGCAGCGCCGCCGGCGCCACCCCGCGCGCGGCCAGCCGCAGCACCGCCTGCTCGCGGTCGAAGCCGCGCAGCAGCCGCAGCAGAGCGCCCACCCCGGCCTGCGCGCGCGGGTTGCCCGAGCTCGACACCACCTGCAGCCGCGGCGCGTGCCCGTCCACCAGGCCGGCCTCGAAGCCGGGCGGCACCACCAGCACCGGCTCGCCCAGGCGGCTGCTTTCGAGCTGCTGCTCGTAGTCGGCCGGCGCGGGCCGCAGCTCGCAGGTCTGGCGCTCGAAGTAGTTGCGCAGGCTGGGCGCCTGCGCCAGGCCCTGCACGACGACGACACGGTCTTCGGCGCGCCTCTCCAGCCCCGCCACCAGGTTCGAGACCAGCAGCAGCACCAGCGGCCCGATCGCCACCGAGCTGAGCAGCACCGTCGCCAGCGTGCGCCGGTCGCGCAGGGCGTCGACCAGCTCCTTGGCGTAGACGACCCAGAAGGCGCCCCTCATGGCGCCGCCTGCGGCGCGGCCGCGGCCTGCCCGTACGCCAGTCGCACGAAGGTCTCCTCGAAGTCGGCCTGCCCGGTGCGCGCGGCCAGCTCGCTCAGCGTGCCCTCGGCCACGGCACGCCCGCCGGCCATCACCACCACCCGGTCGCACAGGCGCTCGACCTCCTGCATCACGTGGCTGGAGAACACGATGCACTTGCCCTGCTCGTCGCGCAGCCGGCGCAGGGTCTGGCGCAGCGCGCGCGTGGCCAGCACGTCCAGGCCGTTGGTGGGCTCGTCGAGCACGATGTTCGGCGGATCGTGCACCAGCGCCCGCGCCAGCGCGGTCTTCATGCGCTCGCCCTGGCTGAAGCCCTCGGTGCGGCGGTCCAGCAGCTCCCGCATCGCCAGCATGTCGGCCAGGGCCTCGGCCCGACGCCGAGCCACCACCGCCGGCAGGCCGTGCAGGCGGCCGTAATAGACGATGTTCTCGCGCGCGGTCAGCCGCGGGTACAGCCCGCGCGCGTCGCTGAGCACGCCCATCCGCGCCTGCGCGGCGGCCGGCGCGCCGGCCACGTCGATGCCGTCCACCCGCACCTGCCCGGCGTCGGCCCCGATCAGGCCGGCGGCGATGCGCAGCGTGGTCGTCTTGCCGGCGCCGTTGGGGCCGAGCAGCCCGGTGATGCAGCCATCGGCGGCCGTGAAGCTCAGGCCGTCGACGGCCTGCACCGGCGGCGCCCGGCGCCCTGGGCCGGAGGCGAACTGCTTGCACAGGGCCTGCACCTCGATCACGGACGGTCTCCGTCGTGCACCGGCACGAAGGCCGGCGGGCGCGGCAGCCGGGCCGCGCAGCCGGCATCGAGCCGCAGCGCGCGGGCATCGCTGGCGGCGTCGATGAACCGGTAGACCAGGTCGCGCAGGCAGGGGATGGCCAGCAGCCCATGGCCGGCCTGGGCGACCGTCACCTGGCGCGCCATCGGCCCCAGCGCGCGGGCCACCTCGGCGGCATGCCGCGGTGGCGTCGCCGGGTCGGCGCCGCCGGCCAGCAGCAAGGCCGGCACGCGGGCCACCGGCAGGCGGTAGAAGTCGGCCGGCACCGGGCCGCGGGGCCAGTCCGCGCACACCTGGCGGTACTGCTGCGCAAACGCCTGGCCGAAATCGGCGCCGGGCAGGTCGCCGGCCTGGTCCAGGCGGGGTGCATCCTCGCTGCACACGACCGAGAAGTGCATGCCTTCGTAGAGCTTGCCCGGCCCGCCTTCGGTGGCCGCCGACAGACCCACCAGCGGCTCGAAGCGGCCCTGCGCGGCCTCGTGCAGCGCCAGCGGCAGCCCCGCCGCGAGCCAGGGCGCGTACAGCGGGCCGCGCACCAGGCCCAGCACCATGTCGCGCGTGAACGTCAGGCGCTGCACCTGCCCGGTCAGCGGCTGCGCCACGCTCGCCTCGAGCGGCAGCGAGGCCAGCAGGGCCCGCCAGTCGGCCCGCAGCGTGGGGTAGGCGCGGTGGCAGTCGGCATCGCCCTCGCAGGCCGCCAGCAGGCCGTCCAGCGCCGCCTGGTTGTCGGTCGAGAACGAGGCCGGCAGCACCATGCCAGGCGGTGCCACGCCGTCCAGCACCACCCGCCGCACGTGCTGCGGGTACTGGCGCAGGTAGTCGAGCGCCGCGCGCGTGCCGTAGGAGCCGCCCACCAGATTCAGCCGGGCCGCCCCGATCGCCCGGCGCACGGCCTCGGTGTCCTGGCTCGCGATCCAGGTGGCATAGAAGCGCAGGTCGCCCCAGGGCAGCTTTTGCAGCGCGCTGCGGCAGGCCTGCATCCGCGCCGGCACCCGCGCTGGATCGAGCTGCTCCGACAGCGGCGCCGTCGGCCGGCCTGCGGGGCAGGCCAGCGGCGCGCTCAGGCCGGTGCCGCGCTGGTCGATCAGCAGGATGTCGCGCCGGTTCGACAGCCGCGCCAGCATCGCGTGGATCGGTCCCGCCAGCTCGATGGCGCTCTGCCCTGGCCCGCCCGCGAAGAACACCACCGGGTCGGGCTGCGGGTTGCGAGCCAGCGCCGGCAGCAGCGCGTAATGCACCTGGATCTGCGGCCCGAGCGGCCGCGCCGGGTCCAGCGGCCGCTGCACCTGACCGCACAGCGCGGCGTGCTCGAGGCCGTCGAGCCGGCAGGGCGTCGGGGCCTGGGCGCGGGCCCCTGCCGTCGCGGCCAGCAGGGGCAGCGCCGCGGCCAGGGCCAGGGCCAGGCCGGCGGCGCGCGAGCGCCGGGGCGGGCGCGAGGGCGGGCTCAAGGGCGGGCTCAAGGGCGGGCTCAAGGGCGGGCTCAAGGGCGAGCGCGCCACCGCGGTCAGGCCAGCAGCCTGCGCAGCTCGCCGCTGTCGATGAGGCGCTGCAGGTCGTCGGCGCCGCCGACCAGCATGCCCTTGACGAAGACCATCGGCAGCGTCGGCCAGCCGGTCCACATCTTCAGCGCATTGCGCTGGCGCCAGGCGCCGAAGTAGCTGCCGTACTCGAGGTAAGTGTGAGCGATGCCGGCGGCGGCCAGCGAGCGCCGCGCGCGGCGCGGGTACGGGTTCTGCGCCATCCCCACCACCACCACCGCGTCGCGCGCCACGGCGGCCTGGACCTCGCGCAGCGTGGCCTCGTGGTGGCGGGCGACCTGCTCGCGCACGGCCGGATGGATCTGCGATTCGTCGAGGATGGGGCGTGGCATGGGGCGTCGGTCTCCTGCGCCGGAATCTAACCGAGCCCCGCGACGCGAGGCCGGCACCCCGCATCCGCGGGGGCCGGGCGCAACTTTGCACGCCGGGCGCTGCGGCCGGCCTCCGCGCCGCGCGCCGCCGGGGTCGGCCGCGCCTACGATGCCGGCCGTGTCCGCATCCCCCCGCCTTCCGAGCCGGCCTCCGCGCCCCCGTCGAGTCGCCCTGGCGCTGGCCGTGGCCGGGGCCGGGGCCGCGCTGGCCCTGCTGGCCGGCCCGGCCCGGGCCGACAACGCCGACCAGGCCGCGCGCCTGTACGACGACGCACTGACCCGCTACGAGAAGCACGACCTGGCCGGTGCGGCGCTGCAGCTCAAGAGCGCGCTGCAGCTCGACCGCAAGCAGCTCCCGGTGCATGTGCTGCTGGGCAAGGTGCTGCTGGACAGCGGCCAGCCCGCGGCCGCCGAGGCCGAGTTCACCCAGGCGCTGGACCTGGGCGTGAACCGGGCCGAGGTGGTCGTGCTGCTGGCGCGCAGCCTGGTCGCGCAAGGCCGCGAGCAGGAAGTGATCGACGACGCGCGCTTCGCCCTCGCGGGCCTGCCCGACGCCACGCTGGCCCCGCTGCTGCTGATCAAGGCCGGCTGCTACGCCGATCTCGGCCAGGCCCGCGCCGCGCTCGACGCGGTGGCCGCGGCGCGCCAGGCCGACCCGCGCTCGCCCGAGGGTTGGCTGGCCGAGGTGCCGATCCGCATCCGGGCCCGCCAGTTCGCCGAGGCCCGCGCCGCGGTCGAGCGCGCGCGCGCGCTGGCGCCGGGCTCGGCCGCGGTGCATTACGCGCTTGCCTCGATCCTGCATGTCGCGGGCGACGAAGCCGGCGCGCTGGCCGCCTACGACCAGACCCTCGCGGCCGACCCCGGCCATGTCGACGCCCGGGTGGCGCGCGCCGGCATCTACGTCGACATGAAGCGCGACGCCGACGCCGAGCGCGACATCGCCGTGCTCACGCGCGATGCGGCACTGGAGCCGCGCGGCTGGTATCTCGGCGCGCTGCTGGCCGAGCGTGCCGGCCGCACCGCGGCCATGAAGTCGGCCCTGCGGAAAGTGACCGAGCTGCTCGACCCGGTGCCGCTGGGCTTCATCCGCTACCGGCCGCAGATGCTGCTGCTGAACGGCCAGGCCCACTACGGCCTGGGCGAGAACGAGAAGGCGCTGCCCTACTTCGAGGCCTTCCAGCGCGTGCAGCCGGGCACGCCGGTGGCCAAGGTGCTGGGCAGCCTGTACCTGGTCAACGGCAACCGCGACCGCGCCGTGGACGTGCTCGAGGACTACCTGCGCGGCACCCCGGGCGATGCCCAGGCCATGGCGCTGCTGGCCTCGGCCTACATGGCCAAGGGGCGCAACGCGCGCGCCGCCGACCTGATGCAGCAGGCGCTGCAACGCAACGACGCCCCCGAGCTCTACGCGGCCTACGGACTGAGCCTGATGCGATCGGGCCGCAGCGCCGACGCCCGGCAGCAGCTCGAGGCCGCGTTCCGCAAGGACCCGCAGCAGACCCAGGCCGGCTACGCGCTGGTCGGCCTGTACCTGCGCGCCGGCCAGCTCGACAAGGCGCAGGCCGTGGCCGGCACGCTGGTGCGCCAGCAGCCCGCCAACCCCAGCCTGCAGAACCTGCTGGGCATGGTGCTGGCCAGCCGGCGCGACGTGGCCGGCGCGCGCACCGCCTTCGAGCAGGCGCTCAAGCTCGACCCCACGCTCACCCAGGCCAGCCTGAACCTGGCCCGGCTCGAGGTGGCGGCGGCGCACTTCGACCGCGCGCAGGGCCTGCTCGACGGCGTGCTGGCCAAGGCCGCCGGCAACACCGAGGCCATGGTCGAGCAGGCCGTGCTGGCCGAGCGCCGCGGGCACCAGCCCGATGCGCTGCGCTGGCTCACCAAGGCCTGGGACACCGCCGGCGCGAGCGACCTGCGCGCCAGCCTGGCCCTGGTCGACCTGCAGATGCGCCTGGGCCGGCCCGACCTGGCGCTGAAGGTGGCGCAGCAGGTCGCGGCCAGCCGCAGCGACAACCTGCCCGCCCTGCTGGCGCTCACCCGGGCACAACTGGCCAGCCACGACGCCGCCGGCGCCCGCGTCACGCTCACCGCGGCCACCCGCTATGCCGGATTCGAGGCGCCGGTGCAGGTCGAGATCGCCCTGCTGCAGCAGGCCGCAGGCAACCTGGCCGGTGCGGCCTACAGCCTGGACAAGGCGCTGTCGGCCCAGCCCGAGTACCTGCCCGCCCAGGCCCTGATGGCCGAGATCCAGACGCGCCAGGGAGACTTCGCCGGCGCCGAGCAGCGAGCGCGGCACCTCGTGGCCAAGGCCCCCAGGCTGGCCATCGGCTACAGCCTGCTCGGCGACCTGGCCCTGGCGCGGCAGCAGCCCGAGCCGGCGCTGGCCGCCTACCGCAAGGCCCACGCCGTGCAGCCCTCGACCGACACCCTGCAGCGCCTGGCCGGCTTGCTGTCGGCGCTCGACCCGGCGGCTGGCCTGGCCCTCGTCGAATCCTGGGTCCGGGCCCATCCCGCCGACGCCGTCGCCACCAACCTGCTGGCGCAGGCCTACGTGCGGCGCGGCCAATTCGCGCCGGCGCGCGATGTCTACCTGCGCCTGCGCGCCGCGCGGCCCCAGGACCCCGGCGTCATGAACGATCTGGCCAACGTCCAGCTGGCGCTGAACGACCCGCAGGCCCTGGCCACCGCCGAGCAGGCCCTGGCCGCCGACCCGGGCAATCCGCTGGTCATCGACACGGCCGGCTGGGCCGCCTTCCGCGCCGGCAAGGCCGACCGCGCAGCCCAGCTGCTGCGCGATGCCCGCCTGCGCGATCCCGGCAACGGCACCATCCGCTACCACCTGGCCGCCGTGCTGGCGCAGACCGGCCGCCGCGCCGAAGCGCGTGACGAGCTGCGCACGGCACTGAAGGCGCAGGCCGATTTCGACGGTCGCGGGGCGGCCAAGGCCCTGCTGGCGACCCTCGAGTGAGGGGTCGCCGACCCCACTGCGCGCGGTCGAGGGTTCTTACAATTGATCACGGTTCGGCATGCGGCGTAACGGTAAGTCCTTGGGCCCCGGCAAGTCTCCGCCTCTGGCACCCCGCTTGCCTGCCTAACCCCAAAGCGCCCGGATCCGGGCCAGCCGTGAAAGTCGAGGGACGTCGAATGCATCAGATCTCCAAGTGGGTGGGCAGCGTGGCCCTGGTGGCCGGACTGGGGTTTGCCGGCGCGGCAAACGCCACCTGGACCTTCAAGGGCTCCGGCGCCAACGACACCAACGGCGACCCGCTGGCCAAGACCAGCTACACGCCCGATGCCGGTTTCACGGGCGACCCGTCGCTGAACATCAGCGGTGTCTATGCCCGCAATGGCAGCGGCAACGTCGGCTTCGCCTCGGGTGCCAGCTGGGCGTCCAAGGCATTGACCTATTACGACCCGAACGGGCTGGGCATGTCCTCCGACGGCAACACGGCGCCGAACCATGCGATCGACAACAACGGCAACACCGAAGGCATCCTGCTGAGCTTCGGCAGCAGCGTCGTGCTCAGCAGCATCGGCATCGGCTACAAGTCCGGCGACGCCGACATCTCGGTGTTCCGCTACACCGGCGCGTCGGCCCCGGCCTCGCTGCCGGGCTCGTCGGTCGGCAGCTTCGTGACCGATGCGCTGGGCACCGCGAACTCGGGCTGGGACCTGGTCGGCAACTACGCCAACCTGGCCGTGGACAACACCAACCCGTACAACATGATCAACGGCTGCACCAATGCCAGCGGCACCGCCGTGTGCTCGTCCAGCAGCAAGGGCTCGAGCTGGTGGCTGATCACGGCCTACAACACGGCTTTCGGCACCGGCGCCAACCTGACCCAGGGCGACGACTACTTCAAGGTCTACGCCGTCGCCGGCAGCAAGTGCACGGCCGGCGGCACCGCCTGCGGCAGCACCACCACGACCGGGGGCAACGTGCCCGAGCCCGGATCGCTGGCCCTGGTGATCGCGGCGCTGACCGGCACCTGGGCGGCGCGGCGCAAGAGCGGTCGGGCGGCGGCCAGGCACGCCCTGGCAGCCGCCTAGTCGACCACCTGCACGCCCCTCCAGAAGGCCACCCGGCCCTTGATCTGGGTGGCGGCTTCCTTCGGGTCGGGGTAGGTCCAGACCGCGTCGGGATTCGCGTCCCCGTTGACGAACAGCGTGTAGTAGCTGGCCTGGCCCTTCCAGGAACACATGGTCTTGGTGTTGCTGGGCAGCAGGTACTCGCGCTTGAGCGCTTCGGCCGGGAAGTAGTGGTTGCCTTCGACCACCACGGTGTCGTCGCTTTCGGCCACGACGGTGCCGTTCCAGAGGGCTTTCATCGCATCGGCTCCTGCACGAAGACGCTGACGCGGCAGCGTATACCAACCGCGTGAACGCTGCGTGCAGGGTGGTGGAACCCCGGCGCCCGCGCCTGGCCGTACATTGAGCGCATGAGCTTGCACACCGCCCCCCAAGCCCAGCCTGCGCTCGCCGCGGCACGGCCCGTCGAGCGCCTGGTCCCGGGCCAGGCCACGCAGGATGGCGCCGGCGTGCGCCTGACCCGGCTGCTGACGCAGGACCTGCAGCGCCGGCTCGACCCGTACCTGATGCTCGACCTGTTCGGCACCGACAACCCGGGCGACTACATCGGCGGCTTCCCCGACCACCCGCACCGCGGCTTCGAGACCATCACCTACATGCTGCAGGGCCGGATGCGCCACCGCGACAGCGCCGGCCACGAAGGCCTGCTGGTGCCGGGCAGCGTGCAGTGGATGACGGCCGGCCGCGGCGTGATCCACAGCGAGATGCCCGAGCAGCAGGACGGGGCGATGGAGGGATTCCAGCTCTGGCTGAACCTGCCGGCGCGCGACAAGCTGCGCGAGCCCTGGTACCGGGACATCGCCAGCGTCGAGATCCCCGAATGGCAGGGCTCGGGCGTCACCGCGCGCGTCATCGCCGGCGCCAGCCACGGCGTGGTCGGCGCGGTGCAGCGGGCCGACACCGCGGCGCTGTACCTCGACCTGCATCTGGCCCCAGGCGCCCTGTTCGAGCAGGCGCTGCCGGGCTCGCACAATGCCTTCGTCGTGACCTACCGCGGCGCGCTCGACATCGCCGGCACCCGGGTGCCGGCGCGGCAGCTGGCGATCCTGGCCAACGCCTCGGGCGACACCCGAGTCGAGCTGCGCGCTGGCCCCGAGGGTGCGCGGGCCATCCTGGTCGCAGGGCGCCCGCTGAACGAGCCGATCGCCCAATACGGGCCGTTCGTGATGAACACGCGGCAGGAGATCCTCCAGGCGGTCGACGACTTCCGCGCCGGCCGCCTGGCCTGAGCGCCGACCCGGCGCGCCTACCGGTCCCTGCGCAGGACCCCCACCGCCGAGGCGGCCGAGCCGACCGCGAACACGGTGTAGTTGGCGCCGGCCACGAAGGTCTGGGTGCCGGCGCTGACCACCGGCGCGGGGAGGCCGGCCGCGGTGACCGACAGGCTGGCGGTGGTCGAGGGCGGCACGCTGCCGTAGCTCGATGCCGTGCCGGCGGCGACCCCATCGGCCACCGGCACGAAGTCCACCGTCAGCGCCAGCGGCGTGCCCAGGTCGGCCAGCCCGTTGACCAGGCGCACCTTGGCCTGGGTGCTGTCCGTGGGCAGGCGGTTGTCGTCCTCGATCAGGCTGGCCTGGGGCGCCGACGGCGGGCCGTAGACCAGCAGCGTGTAGTCGGCGCCGGCGGCCAGGGTCAGCGTCGTCACCGGGACGCTGACGCCGTTGACGGCCAGGGCCGCCGACTCGCTGCCGGCCGCAACCAGCGCGTACAGCCCCACGGCCGGCGAGCCCACGCCGCTCATCAGCGGCACGCCGCCCAGGCTGGCACTGACCGCACCACCGGCACTGGCGCCGGCCGCGACCCGAACGCGGGCCTGGGTGTTGTCCAGCCGCGTGACGCCGCCTTGCTGCGTCACCAGCAGCGCATTGACGAGCACGCCGCCACGGCCCGGCGTCAGCACCAGCGTCGCCACTTGCTGGCTCGCCAGCGTCAGGCCGGCGAGGTCCAGCCGCAGGTCGGTCTTGCTGCCGGCGGCCGTCACGCGCAGCCGCGAGCTGCTGCTGTCGACCGTGAGCCAGGCGCTGGGCGTGGCCGAGGCGCCGCCGAGCAGCGGCACCGAGGCGGACAGCGCGTCGCCGCTGCCGGTGAGGTAGACGTCTAGGCTGCCGGCATCGGGCGCGCCATTCACGATCCGCAGCAGGCTCTTGCCCGCGGCCGGGGCGGCGACGTCCTCGTCCAGCAGCACCTGGTTCAGCGCGCCGGCATTGCCCCAGGCCAGGAGCGTGTAGTGGCGGTTCTTGCTCAGGGCAGGGGTGAAGGACAGCAAGGCGGTCGGCGAGCCGGCGCTGTTGATCGTGGTGTCGGCATTGCCGGGGTCGACGGCCACGTAGCCGGGGTCGGCGGCGTAGGCGACCCCGCCCTGGCGCACCTGGCCGTGGACCACCAGGTCGAGCGCGGCGTAGCCCGTGCTGGCATCGACCAGCCGCAACTGGGCCTTGGTGCGGTCGGTGCCGCCGCCGCAGCCGGCCAGCAGCAGGGCCAGCGCGACCAGGGCGGTCAGGCGGCGAAAGGTCATGTCGGGCACTCCATGCGCGGATACGGGCCGGCCATCATGCCTGCCCGCGCGCCGCGCCGCCTGCCGCCACCGAACGGCCGGCGCCGGCCAGCCGCAACGCCAGCCAGGCATTCAGCGGCAACTCGGTGCCCAGGGCGTCGACGCCGGCGTGCTCGCGCACGAGCAGGCCCTGCTGCAGCTCGTGGCTCGAATCGAACCAGCCGCAGCCCAGCGGCCGATCGGTCTCGGCCGGCGGGACGGGCGCGGGGCAGCGCGATGGGTGGCGGGCTCGGCGCAGGCGATGCCACAGGCGTCGCGCAAGGTTCTCGATCATGGTCGGCTCCCGGCAGTGCGGAAGCCCCATCGTCGACTGCGCCTGCCGCTGCGGCCATCGCCAGGATGGCTGGGGCGCGGGCGGGCCCTCGTCCGGGGGTCGGCCCGCAACCCCGAGGACGGGGGATCAGCCGAAGGGCCGGACCCCGATCAGCCAGGCATGGCCCCAGAAGGCGAAGACCCCCCAGGCCAGCGCGCCGACGACCACCGTCAGGCCGGTGGCCGCCCCGCTGGTGGCCAGCGGCGGCACGGCCCCGACCGCCCGGTCGCGCTGGCGCGCGGCGCGGAAGTCGAGCACGGCCCAGAGCAGAAAGCTGCCGAACAACAGCACCGCAGCCAGGCTGCCGTTGGCCAGCAGGTGCGCCAAGGCCCAGGTCTTCACGCCCAGCACCATGGGATGCCTCAGGCGGGCCCGGATGGCATTGCGCGGCACGTAGGCCGCGACCAGCAGGATGAAGGCGGCCAGCATCAGCAGGCCGGCCAGGTGGCGGGTCCAGACCGGCGGCACCCACAGCTGGACGGGTTGCTGGCGGGCCAGGCCCCAGCCCCAGACGACGAGTGCCAGGCCGGCCAGCGACAGCAGGCTGTAGCCGCCCTTCCAGGGGCCCTCGCCCATGCGGGCCAGCGTCCGTCCGCGCCAGCCCTCGGCCACGATGCGCACCGAGTGCACGCCCAGGAAGAGCGCAAGGCCGAGGATCAGCAGGGTCATGGCGGGGCCATTGGGGCTGGCGGTGAAGCGCCGGATTGTGACGGCCGGCCGGTGCGTCGGCCAGAATCGCCGTCGGTCCGTTATCCCCGCTCCATCCTTCGTCCACCCGCGCCCGGGTGGCGGGTCGCCAGGCCCGCCGCCCCCCGAGCGCCCGACAGCCTCGAAAGCCCGCCATGCCGCATCACCTCCGCCCGGTCCGCGCCCTGTGGGTGCTGGCCCTGACCTTCGCGGCCCTGGTCGCCGCGGTGCCCGGCCCGGCACGCGCCCAGGCCCCCGAGCCCAAGGTGCTGAACATCTACAACTGGTCCGACTACATCGCCGACGACACGATCAAGAACTTCGAGAAAGAGACCGGCATCAAGGTCCGCTACGACAACTACGACAACAACGAGATCCTGCAAGCCAAGCTGCTGGCCGGCCACACCGGCTACGACATCGTGGTGCCGAGCGCGCAGTTCGCCAAGCTGCAGATCAAGGCCGGGCTGTTCCGCAAGCTCGACCGCTCGCTGCTGCCGAACTGGAAGTACCTCGATCCGGCGCTGCTGGCCAAGCTGGACGCCGTGGACCCCGGCAACCAGTACCTGGTCGACTGGCTCTGGGGCTACATCACGGTGGGCATCAACACCGCCAAGGTGAAGGCGGCGCTCGCCGGCCAGCCGATGCCGGCCAACCCCTGGGACCTGATCTTCGACCCCGCCTACGCCAGCAAGCTCAAGGCCTGCGGCATCAACCTGCTCGACTCGGCCTCGGAGGTGATGCCGGTGGCCATGATCTACGCCGGCAAGCCGCCCTACAGCACGCAGGCCGGCGACTACAACGCCGCGCGCGCGGTGCTGGCCAAGGCGCGGCCCTACATCACGCGCTTCTCGTCCTCGGGCTACATCAACGACCTGGCCGCGGGGCAGCTGTGCGTGGTGATGGGCTACTCGGGCGACATCAACATCGCCCGCCAGCGCGCCATCGACGACAAGAGCGGGCAGGACATCCAGGCCCTGGTGCCCGACCGCGGCGCGACGCTGTTCTTCGACACGATGGCGATCCCCGCGGACGCCCAGCACCCGCGCAACGCGCACCTGTTCATCAACTACATCCTGCGCCCCGAGGTCGACGCCAGCCTGACCAACAAGGTCTTCTACGCCAACCCCAATCTGGCGGCCCGCAAGTACGTCAAGAAGTCGGTGGCGGACAATCCGACCGTGTTCCTCACGCCGGCCGAGCTGGCCAAGATGACCGTGCCCGACGCCGTGCCGCAAGACATCCGCCGCGTGCAGACGCGCATCTTCACCGCCTTCAAGGCGGGGCTGAACTGAACGCCATGGTCAAGCGGCTGCTGCTGGTGCTGTGCGGGTTGGCCCTGCTGACGGCCCTGTACTTCTGGGTCGTGCTGCACTGGAGCTATTCCACCGGCGAGCGCGCCGGCTGGGTGCAGAAGCTTTCGCACAAGGGCTGGCTGTGCAAGACCTGGGAAGGCGAGCTCGCGCTGGTCTCGCTGCCGGGCACCACGCCCGAGAAATTCGCCTTCACGATCAGCGACGACGCGACGGCGCAGGAAGTGGTCAAGGCCATGGGCCGCCGCGTGAGCCTGCACTACGAGCAGAAGGTGGGCCTGCCCGGCAGCTGCTTCGGCGACACGCGCTACTACATCACCGGCGTCAAGGTCAGCGACGAGATCCCGCTCGCGCCGGGGGTGATGGTGCCGACGGCCCCGGCCTCGGCCGCCGCCCCGGCGCCGCGCTGAGGCGGCGGCCGGTCGCGGCCGATCGGCCCCGGGGCGCTCAGACGCCGTACCAGATCACCTTCTGGCGCATCGCCACCCAGCGGTCGTAGTTCTTCGCGAACAGGTCCTCGATCCGGTTGCGCTTGACCTTGAAGGTGGGCGTGATGATGTCGTTGTCCACCGTCCAGGCGTCGACCATCGCCACCAGGCAGTCGAGTTGCTCGTGCGGGTCCAGCGTCTCGTTGATGCGCGCCAGGTGGGCCGCCAGCGACGCCTCCAGCGCCGCTCGGCCCGCGGGGTCGCGGGCCTTGTGCGCCGCCTCGGCGTTGAGCATCACCAGCGCCAGCGGCTGGCCGAGGTTGGCGCCGGTCACGCAGCAGGCCTCGATGGCCTCGTGCATGACCAGCCGGTCCTCGATCGGGGCCGGGGCCACGTACTTGCCCTTGCTGGTCTTGAAGAGGTCCTTCACGCGCCCGGTGATGCGCAGATTGCCCTCGCCATCCAGCGCACCCTTGTCGCCGGTCTTCAGCCAGCCGTCGGCGGTGAGGGTCTGCGCCGTCAGCTCGGGCTGCTGGAAGTAGCCCAGCATCACGCAGGGTGCACGCACCTGGATCTCGCTGCTGACGGGGTCGAGCCGGCATTCGACGCCGTCGTAGGCCTGGCCCACCGTCCCCGGCCGCTGACGGCCGGGCAGCGTGGCATGGCTGACGCCGCAGTTCTCGGTCATGCCGTAGACCTCGACCAGGTCCAGCCCCAGGCGGTCGTACCAGCGCAGCAGCTCGGGCGGCATCGGCGCCGCGCCGCCGGCGGCGAACAGGCACTCCTGCAGGCCCAGCGCGCCGAGCACCTTCTTGCGCACGATGCCGCGCAGGACCGGGATCTTGAGCAGCCGGTCGAGCTTGGCCGGCGGCATCTTGGCGTTCACGCCCTGCTGGAACTTGACCCACAGCCGCGGCACCGAGAAGAAGACCGTCGGGCGCGCGCGCTGCAGGTCGGCGGTGAAGGTATCCAGGCTCTCGGCGAAATACACCCGCATGCCGGTGGCCAGCAGCCCATGCTCGACCAGCGTGCGCTCGGCCACGTGCGACAGCGGCAGGTAGCTCAGCATGCGCGCGTTCTGGTTCAGCGCCGGCACCCGCTTCAGCCCGGCCTGCACCCCCCAGGCGAAGGTGCCGAAGCTGTGCATCACGCCCTTGGGCGCGCCCGTGGTGCCCGAGGTGTACATGATGGTCGACAGGTCGTCCGCAGCCCGCAGCGGCTGGCCCGCCAGCGGCGCGGTGCGGGCCGTGATGTCGTCCCAGCCGGGATAGCTGCGCGCCACGTCGGGCGGCGCCAGTGGCAGGCCGATGCAGGGCAGCCCGGCCGGCACGCCCGGCTTCATGGCCTCCCAGCCGTCGAGCTTGCCCACGAACAGCAGCCGCGCGCCGCTGTGCTGCAGGATCTGCCGGATCGTGCCGGCGGCCAGCGTGGGGTACAGCGGCACCGAGACGTAGCCCGCGAGCCAGATCGCGAAGTCGCTCATCAGCCAGTGCGCGGTGTTCTTCGACAGCAGCGCCACCCGGTCGCCCGGCTGCAGGCCCAGGCTCTGCAGATTCGCGGCCATGCGCCGGCACTGGTCCATCAACTCGCGCCAGGTGTAGTCGCGCAGGGCCCCTCCGCCCAGCGGCTGGGTGAGGGCGATGCGCTCGGGTGCCGTGGCCTCCCAGTGGTACAGGCGCTGCAGGGCCAGCGCGTCGGAGGCAACCGTGGTGGTCATGAACTGAGGGGCCGGCTGGGCCGGCGTTGAGCAACGGGCCTGCAGACTACCCAAGCGGCGCCGCGGCCGGCAGCAGGACTTCCCGAACGCACCCCGAAAGAGGGTGCCCGCCGCAGGCGCAGCGCCGGCGACCCGCCGGGATCAGGCCCGGCCCTGCTGCTGCGCCTGCGCCAGCTGATCGTGCGTCTGGCGCGCCGCCCGCAGCACCAGGGTCGGGTCGAGGCCGGCCTGCGCGGCCATGGTCGCGGCCACCTCGTCCAGCGACTGTGGCGCCACCGTCAACGCATGCGCCAGCACCGACAGCGCGCAGATGGCGCGCGGCCCCGTGCCCTCGGGCAGCGGCCCGCCGGCCTGGGCGGCCACATGGTGCCGCACGCTGGCCACCGCCGCCGCGCCCAGGCCCCAGGTCTCGCACAGGGCGGCGCCCAGCGCGTCGTGGCTGACGCCGAAGCCGGTGCGCTCAAGCGTCACCAGTTCGGGGTCGGCCGGCGCGGCGCGCAGCATCGCCCCGTAATGCGTCGGCGAATGGCGGAACAGCACCGCCTTGCCGCACTCCTCGAACAGGCCGGCCGAATGCGCCGCCCAGGCGTCCAGCGCCAGCCGGCTGCCCAGCCGGCCCATCAGCAGGCCGCGCCGCGCGGCGCGCTGCCACACCGGCTCGAGCTCGGGGGCGGGCGGGAAGGCGGCGCGCAGGCCCATCTCGAAGGTGATCGCCGCCACCTCGCGCATGCCCAGGTAGGTGATGGCCTGCTGCACGCTCTGCACCCGCCCCTTCAGGCCGTAGAGCGAGGAGTTGACGGCCTTCAGCACGGCCGCAGCCAGTGCCATGTCGGTCTCGATCAGGCTGGCCGCGGCCTGCAGGTTGATGTCGTCCTCGGCCAGCAGCAGCGACAGCTGCACCAGGGCCTGGGGCTGCGCGGGGATGTCGATGTCCAGGGCGCGCAGTTCGGGGGCGACGGGCATGGCGGTGCAGGATCGGAGCAGCGAAGCCGGGATGGTAGGCCGCGCCCCGTGCCGGCGGCGTATCCAAGCGTGCGAACCCGGGCCGGCCACAAAAAAGCGCCGACGCTGCGGCGCTTCGAAAGCCGGCCCATCGTGGCGGGGCCGGTCTGCCATGCTGGCTCGGATTGGTGTCTGGTGTCTCCTCAGGCCCCCGCGGGGCGAGGGGTCGCTGGGACAGCCGACCGCTCGCCACGAGTGCGCGCACTATGCGCAGGGGCGGTGCGGCCGGCCATCGGGGCTAACCCGTCGCGCCGGCGATCCAGGCGGCGGCCCGCTCGGCGATCATCAGCGTCGGCGAATTCGTGTTGCCACTGGTGATGGTGGGCATCACGCTGGCGTCGGCCACGCGCAGTCCGGCCAGCCCCTGCACCGCGAGCCGCGGGCCGACCACCGCCCCGGGCTCGCCCTCCCGGCCCATGCGGCAGGTGCCCACGGGGTGGAAGATGGTGGTGCCGATGTCGCCGGCCAGGCGCGCGAGTTCTTCGTCGCTCTGGTAGGCGGGGCCGGGCTTGATCTCGCGCGGCCTCAGGTGCGCCAGGGCCGGCATGCCGACGATGCGCCGCGTCAGCCGCAGCGACGCGGCCGCCACGAGCCGGTCCTCGGGCGTGGAGAGATAGCGAGGCCGGATCGCCGGGGCGTCCTCGGCCCGCGGCGAGCGGATCTGCACCTGCCCGCGCGAGCCGGGGTTGAGGTGGCAGACGCTGGCCGTGAAGGCGTCGAAGCGGTGCAGCGGCTGGCCGAAGGCGTCCAGCGACAGCGGCTGCACGTGGTACTGCAGGTCGGGCCAGGGCTGCTGCGGCGACGAGCGGGCGAATGCGCCCAGCTGCGATGGCGCCATGCTCATCGGGCCGCTGCGCCGCCACAGGTATTCCAGCGCAATGGCCGCCTTGCCCCAGGTCGAGTGGGCCAGCGTGTTCAGCGTCTTCACGCCCTCGACGGCGAACACGGCGCGGATCTGCAGGTGGTCCTGCAGGTTCTCGCCCACGCCCGGCAGCTCGTGGACGACGGCGATGCCGTGCTGCTGCAGCAGCGCGCCCGGCCCCACGCCCGAGAGCTGCAGCAGCTGCGGCGTGCCGATGGCGCCGGCGCAGAGGATCACCTCGCGCGCCGCGCGCACGGCCTGCGGCTCGCCGCCGCGGGTCGGCTGCACCTCGATGCCGACCGCCCGCCGGCCCTCGAACAGCACGCGCCGGGTGCGGGTGCCGGTGCGCACCTCGAGGTTGGGCCGGCCTGCCGCCGGGCGCAGGAAGGCCTTGGACGCGTTCCAGCGCACGCCTCGGCGCTGGTTGACCTCGAAATAGCCCACGCCCTCGTTGCAGCCGCGGTTGAAATCGTCGCTGGCGGGCAGCCCGGCCTGCCGCGCGGCGGCGGCGAAGGCGTCGAGCACCTCCCAGCGCAGTCGCTGCCGCTCCACGCGCCACTCGCCGCCGTGGCCGTGGAAGGCCTCGAAATCGGCCGGCGGGCCGGCGTCGCCGCGCCAGTGATCCTCGTGGCGCCTGAAGTACGGCAGGCAGGCCTGCCAGCGCCAGGCGGGGTCGCCGGTGAGCGCCGCCCAGCCGTCGTAGTCGCGCGCTTGCCCGCGCATGTAGATCATGCCGTTGATGCTCGAGCTGCCGCCCAGCACCCGCCCGCGCGGGTAGCGCAGGCTGCGCCCGTTCAGGCCCGGGTCGGGCTCGGTGCTGTAGAGCCAGTCGGTGCGCGGGTTGCCGATGCAGTAGAGGTAGCCCACCGGGATGTGGATCCAGGCGTAGTTGTCGCGTCCGCCGGCCTCCACCAGCAGCACGCGGCAGGCCGGGTCGGCCGACAGCCGGTTGGCCAGCAGGCAGCCGGCCGTGCCGGCGCCGACGATCACGTAGTCGAAGGCAGGCGTCGTCGGGTTCATCGGGATTCGCCAGGGGCGGGCGCGCCAGGTCGGCCGACGCGGGTTTTCTCGGGGGCGCCAAAACAACATTTTCTGGCGCGCGGCTTTACAGGGTGACCGCAGCAGTGCGCTAATACGGAGTCTGTGTCTGGCAGCCGCACCTTTCGCCTGATTGGTTCACGCAGGGTTGAGCTCCACATGGTTTTGACAGGTACTTTCGAGGGCTCCCCGTGGGAAACAAACTTTACGTCGGTAATCTGGCCTATTCGGTGCGCGACGATTCGCTGCTCCAGGCCTTTTCGCAGTTCGGCAACGTCGCTTCGGCCAAGGTCATGATGGACCGCGAGACCGGCCGCTCCAAGGGCTTCGGCTTCGTCGAGATGGGCTCGGACGCCGAGGCCCAGGCCGCCATCAACGGCATGAACGGCCAGCCGATCGACGGCCGCGCCGTCGTCGTCAACGAGGCGCGCCCGCGTGAAGACCGCCCGGGCGGCTTCGGCGGTGGCGGCGGCGCCAGCCGCGGCGGCTACGGCGGCGGTGGTGGCGGCGGCTACGGGGGGGGCGGCGGTGGTGCCGGCGGCGGCG
>JAGWMW010000080.1 GCA_028871575.1 Burkholderiales bacterium
TCATCCGGGTGCGCTTGTCGAACAGGTCGCCGCGGCGGTAGGCAGCTTCCACCTTGTCGCCGATGGCGTGGGCCAGCGCCATCTCGGCCACGTCGCGGGGATAGTTCGTCCTTTCGGCCGCCCAGTCGCGGAACGTGGACCGGAACCCGTGCGGCACGGCCGCGACCTTCATTCGCCGCAGCACGGCCGCCAGCGTCATGTCGGACAGCATGCCGCCCCGCGGCGCCGGGAATACCAGCTCCGTGCCGGCCATCCGGGGCAGGGCCTGCAGCAGCGCCAGCGCCTCGGCCGACAGCGGCACGCGATGCTCACGGCCGGCTTTCATGCGCACGGCCGGCACCGTCCAGACCGCGGCCCCCAGGTCCAGCTCGGCCCAGGTCGCACCGCGGACCTCGCCGCTGCGGGCAGCCGTCAGGATGACGAACTCCAGCGCACGGGCGCCCATGCCCTCGGCCTGGCGCAGCTTCAGCATGAATGCGCCGACCTCGCCGACCGGCAGGGCCGAATGGTGCTCGCGGTTGTTCACCTTGGAAGGCTTGGGCAGCAGCTTGTCGAGGTGGCCACGCCAGCGGGCCGGGTTCAGGCCATCGCGCAGACCGCGTGCCGTAGCCCAGTCCAGCACTAGCTCGATCCGGCCGCGCAGGCGCACCGCCGTCTCGTTGGTTGTCGTCCAGATCGGCTCCAGCACCGCCAGCACCTGGGCCAGCTTCACGTCGCGCACCAGCAGCTCGCCGATGTCCGGGTATGCGTGCTGCGCGAGCGAGTTCTCCCACTGCTGCGCGTGCTTAGCGCTCTTCCAACCTGACCGGTGGGCCTTGATGTAGGCCGCCGCGCATTCCTTGAACGTCAGGGCCTCGGCCATCGATGCGCGCAAGGCGCTCTGCGCTGCCTGCTGGCGCTGGATCGGGTCGATGCCCTGGCGGATCAGTTCGCGGGCGTCGCGTGCCTTCGCGTGGGCCATCGCCAGGGTCACGGCCGGATAGCTGCCCAGCCCCATGTCGCGGCGCTTGCCGCCGATGACCGCGCGCAGGGACCAGCTACGGGCGCCGGCCGGGGTCACCTGCAGCGCCAGCCCGGGCACGGCGCCGACGAAGTGCAGGCCGGGCGCCGTGATCTTGGCAACCTCCAGGGCCTTCATCTCTCGCGCCAGCTTGGGCATCGCATCCTCCAACCACCGACCCATCAACGGCAATGCGATTGGATGATACGTCATGATCCGACATGCAAACCTCTACCCATCATCCTTCTAGGTGATTTTGGCGGAATGCGATGACGTGAGATGACGTGAAACATGGCGGAGGGGGACGCCCCTTCCGCCAAAAATTTGTCCGTCTTGGCCGAGCCTCGGGTCATCAGGCCATCGCGGCAGGCGCACGGCGGGCCCCCCGCGTCTTCAGCGCCGGGCTCGCGCTGTTCCGGGCGCCCGTACGCGCCAGGTTCAAGCTGGCCTCAGGCAGGCGTGGCGACCACCACCCGGTTGCGACCCTGCTGCTTGGCCGCGTACAGGGCCTGGTCGGCGTGGTTCAGGGCGATGGCCGGAGTGGTGTGCGCCACGCTGCGCATCGTCAGCAGGCCAACGCTGCAGGTCAGGGGCACCGAGCCGCTCGGGTGGCTGAGCGACAGCGCCGAGACGCAGCCGTGCAGCCGGGCTGCCACCCCCACCCCCGCAGCCGCATCGGTGGCCGGCAGCAGCGCGATGAACTCTTCGCCCCCGTAGCGCGCCAGCACGTCGGCGGGGCGGTACAGGGCGTCTCGAAGGGCACGGGCCACCGCCTGCAGGCAGGCGTCGCCGAAGGGGTGGCCGTAGGTGTCGTTGACGCGCTTGAAGTGGTCGATGTCGATCATTACCAGCGACAGCGGCAGGCCGTCGCGGGCCGCGCGAGCGCATTCGATGCCCAGTTGCCGGTCGAAGTATTGGCGGTTGTAGACCTGCGTCAGCGCATCGGTGCGGCTCAGCCGCTCGAGCTGCCTGGCGTGCTCCTCCAACTCGACACGCGCCTGCAGGCGGGCCCAGTAGTCGTCGTACACGCCGGCCGACGCGCGGTAGACGTAGGCCAGCAGCAGCAGGGTGGCGACGACGGGGAACAGCGGTGCGTGCGCGCCTGCCGAGGCCAGGGCCACGCTGCCCGGCAGCACTGCCAGTGCTGCATAGCTCTTGCGCACCACGGTGTCGATGGACAGCAGGAGGCCGCCGGCCGCCGACACGCCCGTGACGACCATCCAGATGGCGTAGGCAGCGGAAGCCGTCGGTGGCTGCAGCGACACCCACGCCGACAGCAGCCCCCATAGCGCCGGATTGGAAAGCAGCAGCGCCAGGAAGAGCCTGCGCGCCAGCCGATGGCGCCGCATCGACAGTTGCTTCAGCGTCGACTCCAGCGCGAACCGCAGTGCTGCGATCAGCCCGAAGCCGGCCGCGGCAGCCCCGAAGAGCAGCGGTGTGCGCTCGTCCAGCCCGGTGGCCCAGCCGAGCGCCAGCCACACGGGCAGGTGAATCGCGGTGCCGCCGCGAGAGCGCTGCATCAGGTCGAGCAGCGCCTGTCGTTGGAGGTCTAAGGAAACAGCGGGCCGCAACGCAATCGATGTCCAGAAGGGGTGAGGGGCATATCGGCGCCGCGGCGCAGGGCTTGAGACCGGCGCAGGGACGACCGACCCGGTTTCAGTCGACGCGGGTCAGCCGGCGGTACAGGCTCATGTACTCCTGCGCCGGCCCTTGCCAGGAAAGGGGCTGGCTCATCGCTGCGGCTTGCAGCGCAGCCCAGCGCGCGGCGTCGGCGCGGGCTTCGATCGCCCGGCGCACGCAGCGCTCGAGCGCGCCGGGCGTGGCGGCGTCGAAGACGAAGCCGGTGGCGCGGCCCTGCGCCAGGGCCTCGCCGTCGGCGTCGACCACCGTGTCGGCCAGGCCGCCCACGCGGCGCACCAGCGGCAGCGTGCCGTAGCGCAGGCCGTACATCTGGGTCAGGCCGCAGGGCTCGAAGCGCGAGGGCACGACGATGCCGTCGGCCCCGGCGATGAGGCGGTGGGCCCGCGCCTCGTCGTAGCCGATGTGCACCTGCACGCGGCCCGGGTGGGCCTGCTGCGCCATCGCGAAGGCGGCTTCCAGCGCCGGCTCGCCGGTGCCCTGCACCGCCAGCTGCACGCCCGCCTTCAGCAGCGCCGGCAGCGCGGCCAGCACCAGGTCCAGGCCCTTCTGCGAGGTGAGCCGGCTCACCACGGTCAGCAGCAGCGCGTCCGGGTCGGCCTGCAGCCCCAGCTCGGCCTGCAGGGCCTGGCGGCAGACGCGCTTGCCGGCCAGGCGCTCGGCGTCGTAGCGCTGGGCGATGGCGGGGTCGGTGGCCGGATCCCAAAGCGCATCGTCGATGCCGTTGAGGATGCCGCTGACGCTGCCCGCGCGGCTGCGGATCACGCCATCCAGGCCGCAGCCGAACTCGGGCGTGGCGATCTCGCGCGCATAGCTCGGGCTCACGGTGGTGACGTGGCGGGCGAACTGCAGGCCCGCCTTCATGAAGCTGAACTGGCCGTGGAACTCGAGCCCCGAGGGCGACATCAGGCGCGAGGCCAGGCCCAGCAGCGGCCAGTCGTGCATCGGGAACAGGCCCTGGAACGCCAGGTTGTGCACCGTGAACACGGTGGCCGCCGGCGTCGGGCCGTGCTCGGCCACGAAGGCGCAGGCCATCGCCGCATGCCAGTCGTGGGCGTGCACCACGTCGGGCGTCCACTGCGGGTCGGCATCGTCGGCGGCCAGGTGCGCGGCCAGCCAGCCCAGCAGGCCGAAGCGCTGAAGGTTGTCGGGCCACTCCTGGCCCTGGCTGTCCTGGTAGGGGCTGCCCCCGCGCCGGTAGAGGTAGGGCGCGTCGATCACGTAGGCCGGCAGCTTGCTGCCCGGCAGCCGCGCCAGCAGCAGCCGCACGCGCAGGGCGCCGAAACAGGCGCCCACGTCGATGACGGTGCGCGCGCCCTGCACCCCGTCCATCACCGCCGGCAGGCCGGGCAGCAGCAGCCGAACGTCGGCGCCCTGCTCGGCCAGCGCCACCGGCAGCGCCGCGACCACGTCGGCCAGGCCGCCGGTCTTGACCAGCGGGAACACCTCGGCCGCGACATGCAGCACCTTCAGCGTGGAGCCGGCCGCCATCACGCCAGCCTCCTGAGCATGTCGCGCGTGACCAGGGTGATCCCGCTCTCGGTGCGGTGGAAGCGCTGCGCGTCGGCCTGGGCGTCCTCGCCGATCACCATGTGATCGGGGATCACGCAGTCGCGGTCGACCACGGCCCGCGTCACGCGCGCATGGCGGCCGATCTGCACCCCCGGCAACAGCAGGCTCCAGTGGACCGCGGCATGCGAGTGCACCCGCACCAGCGAGAACAGCACCGAGCGGAACACCGAGCCCGAGACGATGCAGCCCCCCGAGGCCAGCGACTCGATGGCCATGCCGCGCCGGTCGGGCTCGTTGTGCACGAACTTGGCCGGCGGCAGCTGCGGCTGGTAGGTCCAGATCGGCCAGTTGGTGTCGTACAGGTTGAGCAGCGGGTCGGTGGCGGTGAGGTCGATGTTGGCGTCCCAGTACGCATCGATGGTGCCGACGTCGCGCCAGTACGGCGCGTGCCCGGGCTTGCCGCCCACGCAGCTGAGCTCGAACGGGTGCGCCACCGCCACGCCCTGGCGCACCATCTTCGGGATGATGTCCTTGCCGAAATCGTGGCTCGACTCGGGGTCGGCCATGTCGCGCTCGAGCTCGCGGAACAGGGCCCGCGCATTGAAGATGTAGATGCCCATGCTGGCCAGCGAGCGCCCCGGCTTGCCCGGGATCTCGGGCGGCAGCGGGGGCTTCTCGACGAACTCGACGATGTGGCGCTGCTCGTCCACCGCCATCACGCCGAAGGCCGTGGCCTCGGCCTGCGCCACCTCGATGCAGCCCACCGTGCAGTCGCCGCCCCGGGCCACGTGGTCGGCCAGCATCAGCGCGTAGTTCTGCTTGTAGACATGGTCGCCGGCCAGCACCACCACGTAGTCGGCGCGATAGGCGGCCACGATGTCCTGGTTCTGGTAGACGGCATCGGCCGTGCCGCGGTACCAGCTGTCCTCGTCCACCCGCTGCTGCGCCGGCAGCAGGTCGACGAACTCGTTCATCTCGCTCTTCAGGAACGCCCAGCCGCGCTGCAGGTGGCGCAGCAGGCTGTGGCTCTTGTACTGGGTGATGACGCCGATGCGCCGGATGCCCGAATTCATGCAGTTCGACAGCGCGAAGTCGACGATGCGGAACTTGCCGCCGAAGTACACCGCCGGCTTGGCCCGGGTGTCGGTCAGGTTCTTCAGCCGGCTGCCCCGGCCCCCGGCCAGGACCAGGGCCACCGAGCGGCGTGGCAGGTCCAGCCCCTGGGCGACATCGATCGACTTCATGCGGATTCCCTGTTGGCGTTCATGCAACCGAATTACATCGACGGCTCGGGCAATGCGTGATCACGGCTTCGGCCGGTACGAACTCCGGCAATGAGAATCTACTTTAATTACACGATCCAAGTCATTGATGAAAATATCTACCTGCGCCTCGGATTCTGAACGCCGATGGTCAGAAACCGGGGTCGCCGGGTCGTCGCGCGGCGGGCCGATCGGGCCTGCTGCCATTGACGTCGCCCTGCCCGCTCCCTGAAACTCCACCTCGATCCGTTACTTCGCCGCGGCCGATGGCATGGGCCTTGCGGCCCTTGCCCCATGCAGCCTAGCACCACCCCCCAAGCCGAACTCGGCGCCCCGCGGGCGGCCTGCGCCGCCGCGGTCGACAGCCACCTGCTCGCCACCGTGGGCGTCGAGCCGAACGCGGCCGGCCCGAACGAGATGATGCTCGCGGTGGCCCAGGTGGCCAGAGAGCAGTTGTCCCAACGCTGGGTCGCTGTCCAGGCCGCCGACCGCGCCGCCAGGGCGCGCCGCGTGTACTACCTGTCGATGGAGTTCCTGATCGGCCGCACGCTGTCCAACGCGCTCGCGGCGCTCGACATCAAGGGCGAGATGGGCCAGGCCGCGCGCGACCACGCCCAGGCGCTGGAAGACCTGGTTGCCCAGGAGCCCGACGCGGCGCTGGGCAATGGCGGCCTGGGCCGGCTGGCGGCCTGCTTCCTCGACTCGATGGCCACGGTCGAGCTGCCCTCGTTCGGCTACGGCATCCGCTACGAGTTCGGCATGTTCAAGCAGGCGATCCAGGGCGGCCGCCAACTCGAGTACCCCGACCCCTGGCTCGAGGACGGCACGCCCTGGGAATTCCCGCGCAGCGGCGTGCACTACCCGGTGCGCTTCGGCGGCTGGGTCGAGCCCGCCGCCGACCCCGGCCACACGCCTACCTGGCGCCACGCCGGCGAGGTCAATGCCAAGGCCTACGACATGGTGATCCCGGGCCACGGCACCGAGCGCGTCAGCACGCTCAGGCTGTGGAAGGCGGCCGCGCCGGCGCAGATCGACCTGCATGCCTTCAACTCGGGCGACTACGCACGGGCGGCCGAGTTCAAGAACCAGTACGAGAACATCTCCTGGGTGCTGTACCCGAACGACAGCACGCCGGCCGGGCGCGAGCTGCGCCTGCGGCAGGAGTACTTCTTCACCAGCGCCTCGATCCAGGACATCCTGGCGCGCCACCTGCAGGAGCACGGCAGCCTGGCCAACCTGCCCGACCGGGTGGCCATCCACCTCAACGACACCCACCCTGCCATCGGCGTGGCCGAGCTGATGCGGCTGCTGGTGGACGAGCACGCCTTCGGCTGGCCGGCCGCCTGGGCCATCACGCAGCGCGTGTTCAGCTACACCAACCACACGCTGATGCCCGAGGCGCTGGAGACCTGGCCGGTGGCGCTGATGCAGCAGGTGCTGCCGCGGCACCTGGAGATCATCTTCCGCGTCAACGCCGAGTTCCTGGCGATGGCCGCCGCGCACCGCCCGGGCGACCACGAGTTCCTGCGCCGGCTGTCGCTGATCGACGAAGCCGGCGAGCGCCGCGTGCGCATGGCGCACCTGTCCATCGTCGGCAGCCACAAGGTCAACGGCGTCTCGGCCCTGCACTCCGAGCTGCTGGTGCAGACCATCTTCGCCGACTTCGCCAGCCTGTGGCCCGAGCGCTTCACCAACATGACCAACGGCGTGACGCCGCGGCGCTGGCTGGCGCAGGCCAACCCGGGCCTGGCCTCGCTGATCGACGCCGCCATCGGCAGCGGCTGGCGGCTCGACCTGGAGCAGCTCGGGCGCCTGGCGCCGCATGCCGAGCGGGCCGACTTCCGCAGCGCCTTCCTGGCCGTCAAGCAGGCCAACAAGGCGCGGCTGGCCGAGCACATCCGCGCCGCCACCGGCTGGTCGGTCGACCCGGCCAGCCTGTTCGACGTGCAGGTCAAGCGCATCCACGAGTACAAGCGGCAGCTGCTCAATCTGCTGCAGGTGGTGGCGCGCTACCAGGCGATGCTGGCCGACCCGGGCGCGGACTGGGTGCCGCGCACCGTGATCTTTGCCGGCAAGGCGGCGTCGAGCTACATCGCGGCCAAGAACGTGATCCGGCTGATCCACGACGTGGGCCAGGTCATCAACCACGATGCCCGCCTGCGCGGCCGCCTCAAGCTCGTGTTCGTGCCCAACTATGGCGTCTCGGTGGCCGAGATCGTGATGCCCGGCGCCGACCTGTCGGAGCAGATCTCCACCGCCGGCACCGAGGCCAGCGGCACCGGCAACATGAAGCTGGCCCTGAACGGCGCAATCACCATCGGCACCGACGACGGCGCCAACATCGAGATCCGGCAGCAGGTCGGCGACGACCACATCTTCATCTTCGGGCTGTCCACGGCGCAGGTGCAGGCCAGCCGCCAGGCCGGCTACCAGCCGCTGCGGCTCTACGAAGGCAACCCGCGCCTGAAGGCCGTGCTCGACGCCATCGGCAGCGGCCAGTTCAGCGCGGACGAGCCCGGGCGCTACCGCGCCCTGGTCGATTCGCTGCTCTGGGGCGGCGACCCCTACATGCTGCTGGCCGACTTCGACGGCTACGTCGCGGCGCAGGCGCGCGTGGACGCCCTGTACCGCGATCGCCAGGCCTGGGCGCGCACGGCCATCGCCAACGTCGCCGGCATGGGCTGGTTTTCTTCCGACCGCACGATCCGCGAGTACGCGCGCGAAGTCTGGGGCCTGGCGCCCAAGGACTGAGCGTCCGCCCCGCCCCATGCCCGGCGCCAGGCGCAAGCCGCCACCTGCGATGAGCCTCGGATGGACCGTCTGACCGAGCCGGCCGCGGCTGCCACGGCGGCGCAGCGCTTCAGCGCGCTGGAGGAAGGCCGGCCCTGGCCCCTGGGGGCCACGGTCGATGGCGACGGCGTGAACTTCGCCGTCTTCTCGGCCCACGCGCTGCAGCTCGACCTGTGCCTGTTCGATGACGAGGGCCGGGTCGAGCTCGCACGCCGGCCCCTGCCGGCCCGCAGCGGCGATGTCTGGCACGGCCGCCTGAGCGGCGTGGGCGCCGGGCTGGTCTACGGCCTGCGGGCCCACGGCCCCTGGCGGCCCGACCGCGGCCACCGCTTCAACCCCGCCAAGCTGCTGCTCGACCCCTGGGCGCGCGAGATCGTCACGCCGGCCGGCGGCTTCGACTGGCGCGGCCCGCACCAGGGCGCCGACCGCGAGCACCCGCAGCACCCCGACCCGCGCGACAACGCCCGCCAGGCGCTGAAGGCGCGCGTGGTCGACGACGCCTTCGACTGGCAGGGCGACCGCTCGCCCGCAGTGGCGCTGGCCGACACCGTGATCTACGAGACCCACGTGCGCGGCTTCAGCCGCCTGATGCCCGGCGTGCCGGCGGCCGAGCGCGGCACCTACGCCGGCCTGGCCAGCGACGCGGCCATCGCCCACTTCAGGCGGCTGGGCATCACGGCCGTCAGCCTGCTGCCGGTGCAGCAGATCCTGGACGAGCCGCGCCTGAAGGACATGGGACTGGTCAACTACTGGGGCTACAACACGATCGGTTTCTTCTGCCCCGAGCCCCGCTACGCCGCCACGGCCGAGCCGCGGCGCGAGTTCAGGCGCATGGTGCAGCGGCTGCATGCGGCCGGCCTCGAGGTGCTGCTGGACGTGGTCTACAACCACACGCCCGAAGGCGACGAGCGCGGCCCCACGCTGAGCTGGCGCGGGCTGGACAACGCCAGCTGGTACCGGCTGCCACCCGAGCGGCGCGAGGGCTACGAGAACTGGAGCGGCTGCGGCAACACGCTTAACATCGGCCACCCGCGCGCGCTGCAGCTGGTGCTGGACTCGCTGCGCTACTGGGTGCAGGAGATGCACGTCGACGGCTTCCGCTTCGACCTCGCGCCGGTGCTCGGCCGCGGCGAGGCGGGCTTCGAGCGCGACGGGCCCTTCTTCAAGGCCCTGCTGCAGGACCCGGTGCTGCAGCGCGTGAAGCTCGTCGCCGAGCCCTGGGACCTCGGCCCCGGGGGCTACCAGCTGGGCCAGTTTCCGGCCGGCTGGCTCGAGTGGAACGACCGCTTCCGCGACACCGCGCGCGCCTTCTGGCTCGGCGGCGACTGCACGCGCGGCGAGTTCGCCTTGCGCCTGGCGGGCTCGTCCGACCTGTTTCAGGCGCGGCGCCGCTCGCCGCTGGCGTCGGTGAACTACGTCGTGTCGCACGACGGGTTCACGCTGGCCGACCTGGTCAGCTACGACATGCGCCACAACGAGGCCAACGGCGAGGACAACCGCGACGGCCACGGCCACAACCTGAGCTGGAACTGCGGCTGGGAGGGCCCCACCACCGACCCCGAGGTCAACGGCCGGCGCCGGCGCCTGCAGCGCGCGCTGCTCGCCAGCGTGCTGCTCGCGCAGGGCACGCCGATGCTGGCCGCCGGCGACGAGCTGGGCCACAGCCAGGGCGGCAACAACAACCCGTACTGCCAGGACAACGCCACCACCTGGATCGACTGGGCGCGGGCCGACGAGGCCCTGGTCGAATTCACCGCCCACGTGCTGGCGCTGCGCAGGCGGCTGCTGCCGCTGGCCCCGCGCTGGTACAGCGGCCTGCCCGATGCCCGGGGGCGGCACGACCTGGCCTGGCTGCGACGCACCGGCGAGCCGATGACGCCCGAGCACTGGAACAATCGCAGCTCGCGCATCCTGGGCGCGTGGATCGGCGCACCGGGCCGGGCCGGCGGCCCGCTGCTGCTGCTGATCAACGGCCGCGACATGGACGCCTCCTTCCGGCTGCCGCCCGGCCACTGGGTGGCCGAGCTCGACACCACCGAGCCCGACGGCCGCAGCCGCTGGCGCCAGGGCGGCGCCGGCGAGCCCGAACCCTATCCGCTGATGGCGCGCAGCGTGGTGCTGCTGCGCGACGCTCCACCGGCCGCCACCCAGCCAGGACCCACCGCATGAGATTCCCCCGCGCCAGCGGCGTGCTGCTGCACCCCACCTCCCTGCCCGGCCCGCACGGCTCGGGCGACCTCGGCCGCGAGGCCTACCACTTCGTCGACTGGCTCGCCAGCGCGGGGCAGAAGCTGTGGCAGATCCTGCCGCTGGCCGGCATCGGGCCGGGCAACTCGCCCTACATGAGCAACTCGGCCTTCGCCGGCAACGTGCTGCTGGTCGACCTGGCCGAGCTGCATCGGCAGGGCTGGCTCGATGCCGCCGATCTCGAGCCCGAGCCCGGCCTGGTGGCCTCCAAGGTCGATTTCGCGGCCATGGTGCCGTTCCGGATGGCGCGGCTGGCGAAGGCGGCCGAACGCTACGCGCACCAGGCCAGCAGCGAGCAGCGCGCCGCCTTCGCGGCCTTCGCGCAGGCGCAGGCCTCGTGGCTGGACGACTACGCCTTGTTCATGGCCTTGTGCGAGGCCAACGGCTGGCGCGACTGGTGCGACTGGGACCCGGCGCTGGCCGCGCGCAAGCCCGCGGCGCTGGCCGCGGCGCGCGCGCAGCATGCGGCCCGGGTGGCCTTCTGGGCCTTCTGCCAATGGGCCTTCTTCCGCCAGTGGGCGGCGCTGCGCGCCTACGCCCGGGGACGGGGCATCGAGATCATCGGCGACACGCCGATCTTCATCGCCCACCTCAGCGCCGAGGTCTGGGCCAACCAGCACCTGTTCGAGCTCGGCCCCGACGGCCGGCCCACCGTGGTGGCCGGGGTGCCGCCCGACTTCTTCAGCGCCACCGGCCAGCGCTGGGGCAACCCGCTGTACCGATGGAGCGCGCACGCCAAGGACGGCTACGCCTGGTGGGTGGAGCGCATCCGCCGCACGTTCGAGCTGGTGGACATCGTGCGCATCGACCACTTCCGCGGCTTCGCCGGCTACTGGGAGATCCCGGCCGCCGAGCCCACCGCAGTGAAGGGCCGCTGGGTGCCGGGGCCGGGCGAGGCGCTGTTCAAGGCCATCGCCAAGGCGCTGGGGCCGATGCCCATCATTGCCGAGGACCTGGGCCTGATGACGCCCGACGTCGAGGCGCTGCGCAAGAAGTTCGCCTTCCCCGGCATGCGCATCCTGCAGTTCGCCTTCGCCGGCGACGCCACCGACCGCTTCCTGCCGCACAACTACGAGCCCGACACGGTCGTCTACACCGGCACGCACGACAACGACACCACGGCCGGCTGGTGGGCCACGGCCACCGAGCACGAGCGCCACTACGCGCGCGGCTACCTCAGCACCGATGGCCACGACATGGCCTGGACGCTGATCCGCGCCGCGCTGGCCAGCGTGGCCGACACGGCCGTGCACCCGATGCAGGACATCCTCTCCCTGCCCACCGAATGCCGGATGAACTACCCCGGCCAGGAAAGCGGCTGGTGGGGCTGGCGCTTCGAGTGGGGCCAGCTGCACCCCTGGCACGCGGGGCGGCTGCTCGAGCTCTGCCGGCTCTACGGCCGCGCCTGAACGCCGCCCCCGCTCAGCGCCTGGCGGGCGGCAGGTCGGTGCACGAGCCGTGCGCCACCTCGGCGGCCATGCCGATGCTTTCGCCCAGCGTCGGGTGCGGGTGGATGGTCTTGCCGATGTCGACCTCGTCGGCCCCCATCTCGATGGCCAGGGCGATCTCGCCGATCATGTCGCCGGCATGGGTGCCGACGATGCCGCCGCCCAGGATGCGTTGGTCGCCGGCGTCGAACAGCAGCTTGGTGAAGCCCTCGTCGCGGCCGTTGGCGATGGCGCGGCCCGAGGCCGTCCACGGGAACAGGCCCTTCTTGACGGCGATGCCGCGGGCGCGGGCCTCGTCCTCGGTCAGGCCCACCCAGGCGACCTCGGGATCGGTGTAGGCCACGCTCGGGATCACGCGCGCGTCGAACGCGGCCTTGTCGTCGCCGGCGGCCACCTCGGCCGCGACATGCGCCTCGTGCACCGCCTTGTGCGCCAGCATCGGCTGGCCCACGATGTCGCCGATGGCGTGGATGTGCGGCACGTTGGTGCGCATCTGCGCGTCCACGGCGATGTAGCCGCGCTCGTCCACCGCCACGCCGGCCTTTTCGGCCCCGATGCGCCGACCGTTCGGTACCCGGCCCACGGCCTGCAGCACGAGGTCGTAGACGCCCTCGCTGCGGGTGCCGTCCAGGCCCTCGAACTGCACCCGGATGCCCTCGGCCGTGGCGTCGGCGCCCACGGTCTTGGTCTTGAGCATCAGGCGGTCGAAGCGGTGCGCGTTCATCTTCTGCCAGACCTTGACAAGGTCGCGGTCGGCGCCCTGCATCAGGCCGTCGAGCATCTCCACCACGTCGAGCCTGGCGCCCAGCGTCGAGTACACGGTCCCCATTTCCAGCCCGATGATCCCGCCGCCGATGACCAGCATGCGCCCGGGCTTGCAGCGCAGCTCCAGCGCGCCGGTGCTGGTGACGATGCGCGGGTCGTCTCGAAGTTGCGGGGTCTGCAGGAAGGGCAGCTTCACGGCTTCCGAGCCGGCGGCGATGATGGCGTGCCTGAAGCGGACGACCTGCCGCTGGCCGTCGGCCTGCAGCACCGAGAGATGGTGCGGGTCGGCGAACTCGCCAGCGCCGGTGAGCACCGTCACCTTGCGCATCTTGGCCATCGCCGCCAGGCCGCCGGTGAGCTTGGCCACGACCTTGTTCTTGTGCGCCAGCAGCCGGCCCAGGTCGACCGTGGGCGGGCCGAAGCTCACGCCCAGCTCGGCGAAGTGGCTGGCCTCGTCCATCACCGCGGCCACGTGCAGCAGCGCCTTGCTGGGGATGCAGCCCACGTTCAGGCAGACGCCACCCAGCGTGGCGTAGCGCTCGACCAGCACCGTCTTCAGGCCGAGGTCGGCGCCGCGGAAGGCCGCCGAGTAGCCGCCCGGGCCGGCGCCGAGCACCAGCAGGTCGCACTCGAGATCGGCAGCGCCGGCGAAGCTGGCCGCGGCCGGCGCCGCGGCGGGGCCTGCAGCGCGCACCGGCACTGCGGCCGCCGATGTCGCTGGCCCCGCTGCCGCCGCCGGCACGGCGGCTGCGG
>JAGWMW010000081.1 GCA_028871575.1 Burkholderiales bacterium
CGCCGTGATCGGGCCGAAGTGGTCGAAGAACAGGAACGGACCCACCGCCTGGCGCGCGGCCGAGGGCAGCAGCCGCTGCACGGTGAAGCCGCCGCCCAGGTCCCGGGCATGGGGTGCGATCTCCAGACGCTCGGGGTTCATCGGCAGGCTCCTCGCGCCGCCCTCGGCAGCCGTCCGCAGCGAGTGTAGGAAAATCGCGCCCCTTGCGCCCGCGTACCGAAAGCCCTTCATGAGTCTCCAGTGCGGCATCGTCGGCCTGCCCAATGTCGGCAAGTCGACGCTCTTCAATGCCCTGACGCAGGCCGGCATCGCGGCCGAGAACTACCCCTTCTGCACCATCGAGCCCAACGTGGGCGTGGTCGAGCTCCCCGACCCGCGGCTGGCGCAGCTGGCGGCCATCGTGAGACCTGAGCGCGTGGTGCCGGCGATCGTCGAGTTCGTCGACATCGCCGGGCTGGTGGCCGGCGCCAGCCAGGGCGAGGGCCTGGGCAACCAGTTCCTCAGCCACATCCGCGAGACCGATGCCATCGTCGGCGTGGTGCGCTGCTTCGACGACGACAACGTGATCCACGTCGCCGGCCGGGTCGACCCGGTGGCCGACATCGAGGTCATCCAGACCGAGCTGTGCCTGGCCGACCTCGCCACGGTCGAGAAGAGCCTGCAGCGCTACCTGAAGGCGGCCCGCTCGGGCAACGACAAGGAGGCGGCTGCCCTCGTGGGCGTGCTCGAGAAGTGCCGCGCCGCGCTGGACCAGGCGCGGCCGGTGCGCGGCATCGCGTTCAGCAAGGAAGAGCAGGCCCTGGTCAAGCCGCTGTGCCTGATCACGGCCAAGCCGGCGATGTTCGTGGGCAACGTGGCGGAGGACGGCTTCGAGGACAACCCGTACCTCGACCGCCTGCGCGAGTACGCGGCGGGGCAGAACGCGCCGGTGGTGGCCATCTGCGCCAAGACCGAGGCCGAGCTGGCGGGCATGTCCGACGAGGACCGGGCGATGTTCCTGGCCGAGATGGGGCAGGCCGAGCCGGGGCTGAACCGGCTCATCCGCGCCGCCTTCCAGCTGCTCGGGCTGCAGACCTACTTCACCGCCGGCGTCAAGGAGGTGCGGGCCTGGACCATCCATGTCGGCGACACCGCGCCGCAGGCCGCGGGCGTGATCCACACCGACTTCGAGCGCGGCTTCATCCGCGCCCAGACCATCGCCTACGACGACTTCGTCGCCTACAAGGGCGAACAGGGCGCCAAGGACGCCGGCCGGATGCGGGCCGAGGGCAAGGAGTACGTGGTGCGCGACGGCGACGTGATGAACTTCCTGTTCAACGTCTGAGGGCCGGCGCAGGCTCCCGCCGATGCCCGCCCCACGGCCGGGCGGCCCCGCCGCCCTCCCCCCACCGGCCCCGCCCGCCCCGACGCCGCCGAAGTCGCGCCTGACGCCGGGCGGCGTCCTGCGCGCGCTGCGCCCGAGCCTGCTCGTGCTGGGCGCCTACCTGCTGCTGGGCGCAGCCGGCTGCTGGGCCGTCAATCCGCTGCCCTACCCCGACGCCCCGTACCTGCTGTCGGGCGTGTCGCTGGCGGCGGTGCTGATCTGGGGCCGGCGCGCCTTGCCGGGAGTGGGGCTCGGCGCGGCCCTGGTCCCTGCGGCGCTGAACGCCGCCGGCGGCTTGCCGGACCGGCCGGCGCTGGGGCTGGCACTGGGGCTGGCGCTGGGCGCGGTGGCGACGCTGCAGGCGGCGCTGGGCGCCGGACTCGTGCGACGCTGGGTGGCCCGGCCGCTGGCGCTGAATGCGCCGGGCGAGCTGTTGCGCTTCGGGGTCTTCGGCGCGCTGCTGCCGAGCCTCCTCGGGGCCGGCGCCACGCTGCTGTTGCTGGGCTGGGCCGGCGTGCCGGCGCCCGGCGTCGGCCTGCCGGCCTGGGCCATCGGTAGCCTCGGGCATGCGCTTGGCACGCTGGTGGGCACGCCGCTGACGCTGGCGCTGGCCGGCCGGCCGCGCGCCGACTGGCGCGAACGCCGGCGCAGCGTCGGCCTGCCGCTGCTGGCGGCGCTGGTGCTGCTGGGGCTCGTGATGGCCGCGCTGGGCCGCATCGATGCGCACCGGCTGCGGGCCGACTTCGAGCGCGATGCCGATCAGCTCGCGCTGGTGGCCGCCGCCCGCCTGGCCGCGCCGCTGAGCGCGGTCGAGGCGCTGCGCGCCGCCGCCGTGGCCCATGGCGGCATGGATGCGGCCACGCTGCACCAGGCCTCGCGCTGGTGGCTGGCGCAGCCGATGCCGATCCAGGCCCTGGGCTACAGCCAGCGCGTGCCGCTGGACGAGCTGCCGGCCTTCACGGCCCAGGTCCGGGCGCAGGGCGACGGCGGCTACCACGTCTTCGACCGCGACGGCGGCGCCGCGCGCAGGGCCGACCGGGAAGTGGTGGCCGTGCGCGCCATCGAGCCCGCCGCCGGCAACAGCGCCGCGCTCGGCGTCAACAGCCTGTCGATACCGGCCGTGCGGGCCGCGCTGCTGGCCACCCGCGACAGCGGGCAGCCGGCCGCCACCGCGGGCTTTGGGCTCACCCAGTCGCGCGGCGACGAGACCGGCCTGGTTGTCTACCAGGCGCTGTACCGCAGCGCCGAGGCGCCGGCCGACCTGGCGGCGCGGCGCGCGCAGTTCAGCGGCGCGGTGTTCGTGACCCTGCGTCCCGACCGGCTGCTGGCCGGCCTGGCGCCGCCCGGCCGGCCCGACCTGCAAGGGTGCCTGGTCGACCCGGCGCCGCAGGCCGCACGGCGCCGCCTGGCCGGCCCGGCCGGCTGCGAGCAGGCCGCGGCCAGTGGCGACGACGCGCTGGTGGCCACCCGTGCGCTGCAGCTGGCCGACCGCCCGCTGCAGCTGCAGGTCAGCACCCGGCACCCGCCGGCGCAGGCCCGCGACCGCGAGGCCGCCTGGCTGCGCCGCCTGGCCGGGCTGGGCGCGGCCGGCCTGCTGGCGATGCTGCTGCTGATCGTCACTGGCAGCGCCCGCCGCACCCGGCTCGCGGTGCATGGTGGCACCGCGTCGCTGCGGCGCCAGATGGCCGAGCGCGCGCAGGCGCAGGACGCGCTGAGCGAGAGCGAGTCGAGGCTGCGCAGCATCCTGGACCATGTGCCCATCGGCGTGATGTTCCTCGACCCCCAGGGGCGCGTGCTCGAGGCCAACCCGCGCCTGTGCGATCTGCTCGGGCGCAGCGCCGCCGCGCTGCGCAGCTGCACCGTGGTCGACCTGGTGCACCCCGACGAAGCGCCGCGCGTGCTGGCCCTGCGCCGCACCCTGCTGGCCGGCGCCGCCGACGCCTCGATCGACGGCCTGCGCCTGAGCCTGCCCCGGCCGCCGGCCGGCACCGGACCCGCGGCCGAGCTGACGGTGCGCGTCAGCGCCAGCGCCCTGCGCGACGCCCGCGGCCGCGTGCTGCGCATGGTCAGCGTGCTGGAGGACATCACCGAGCACCTGCGGCTGCAGGCCTCCGAGCGGGCGCTGCAGCGCGCCGAGGCCGCCAGCCGCGCCAAGAGCGAATTCGTCTCGCGGATGAGCCACGAGCTGCGCACGCCGCTGAACGCGATGATCGGCTTCGCCCAGCTGCTGGGGCTGGACCGTTCGCCGGCCCTGGTGGCGCACCAGCGCGACTGGGTGCAGCAGATCCAGCGTGCCGGCTGGCACCTGCTGGAGATGATCAACGAGACGCTGGACCTGGCGCGCATCGAGTCGGGCGCCGTGCAGCTCAACCTGGAGCCGGTAGCGCTGGGCCCGCTGGCCGCGGCCTGCCGCTCGATGCTGGCCAACAGCGCGCAGCAGCGCGGCGTGACGCTGCACGACGGCCTGCAGGACGACGCGCTGGCCGTGCTGGCCGACGCCACGCGGCTCAAGCAGGTGCTGACCAACCTGATCAGCAATGCGATCAAGTACAACCGTGAGGGCGGCTCGGTCAGCCTGTCGGCGCGGCGCGAGCCGGGCGGGCCCGCGGGCGCGGCCGAGTGCATCGCCATCGACGTGGCCGACGACGGCCTGGGCATGACCGAGAGCCAGCTCGACTCGCTCTTCCAGCCCTACAACCGGCTCGGCCGCGAGGCCAGCGACATCGAGGGCACCGGCATCGGCCTGGTGATCAGCCGCCGCCTGGCCGAGCTGATGGGGGGCACGCTCGAGGCCAGCAGCACCGCCGGCCGGGGCTCGGTGTTCACGCTTCGCCTGGCGCCGGCGCGCGCTGCGGCAGCGCCGCCGCTGGCCAGCGCCGATGCCGCCGCCACGCCCTACCAGCAGCGGCGCGTGCACTACGTCGAGGACAACGAGACCAACATCGAGGTCATGCGCGGCATCTTCGCGCAGCGGCCCCAGATCGAGCTGCAGACCTCGATGCTGGGGCTGGACGGCCTGGCGGCGATCCGCGCGACCCGGCCCGACCTGGTGCTGCTGGACATGCAGCTGCCCGACATCAGCGGCATCGAGCTGCTGCGCCACCTGAAGCAGGACGACCGGCTGGCCGCGATCCCGGTGGTGATCGTCTCGGCCGACGCCACGCCCGGCCACATGCAGCAGGCCCTGGTGGCCGGCGCGCTGCACTACGCCACCAAGCCGCTGGACGTGGCCGCCTTCCTGCGCACCGTCGACGGGATCCTCGAAGAGGTCGACACCCGCTGGGGGCTCTGAAGCCCCGGGGCGCCCGCGGCGACGGGTATCGTCTCGATGCACCCTTTCGCCCTTTCGCCCTTTCGCCCTTTCGCCCCTTTCGCCTCTGCCGCCTCCCGACCCGCCATGTACCAGCCACCCGCCGCCAACGAGACCCTGGACGAAGCCCTGGTGCGCAATGTGCGCGACGCGTTGCAGGAAGACATCGGCCGCGGCGACTGGACCGCGCGGCTGGCCCCCGCCGGCCATCGCGTGCGCGGCCGCGTGGTGGCCAAGGAGGGCGCGGTGCTGTGCGGCCAGCCCTGGTTCGAGGCCTGCGTGCGCGCGCTCGATGCGCAGGCGCACATCGACTGGCGGGCCGACGAAGGAGCCGACGTGGCCGCGGGGGCCGAGGTCTGCCGCATCGAGGCCGACGCGCGCGCGCTGCTCAGCGCCGAGCGGCCGGCGCTGAACTTCCTGCAGATGCTGTCGGCGGTGGCGACGGTGACGCGGCAGTACGTGGAGGCCATCGCCGGGCTGAGCCCGAACCCGCGCGGCTGCGCCGTGCTCGACACCCGCAAGACCCTGCCCGGCCTGCGCCAGGCGCAGAAGTACGCCGTGCGCACGGGCGGCGGGCAGAACCAGCGCCTGGCCCTGTGGGACGGCATCCTGATCAAGGAGAACCACATCGCCGCCGCCGGCGGCATCGCGCCGGCCCTGGCCGCCGCGGCGGCGCTGGGCGCGGGCGTGCCGGTGCAGATCGAGGTCGAGACGCTGGACGAGTTCGAGCAGGCCCTGCGGGCCGGCGCCGCCAATGTGCTGCTGGACGACTTCACGCTGGCCGACATGCGGCGGGCCTGCGCGCTGAACGCCGGGCGCGCCGTGCTGGAGGTCTCCGGCGGCGTCGACCTCGACAGCATCCGCGCCATCGCCGCCACCGGCGTCGACCGCATCTCGGTCGGCAAGCTCACCAAGGATGTTCGGGCGGTTGACCTCTCGCTTCGAATCAACGGTTGATCGGCGAGTGTGAGCAGGCACTATTTCTCCTCGACGCCGGGCCCCTTGGCGGCGCCATCAGCACTCTCAGCCTTCGAGTGCTAATATCTTCGGAACTCGGGGTTTCCCTGACCGGTCTCAGCCCACCATGAACATCGCCGCCACCACTGCGCTCTCCGTCCGCGACCCGTGGACGCTGGTGCCCTCGCTGGGCAACCTGGAGGCCTACGTCTCTGCGGTCAACCGCATGCCGATGCTGACGCAGACCGAGGAGACCGAGCTGGCCCGGGCGCTGCGCGACAAGGGCGATCTGCAGGCCGCCGGGCGCCTGGTGCTGTCGCACTTGCGGCTGGTGGTGTCGGTGTCGCGCCAGTACCTGGGCTACGGGCTGCCGCACGGCGACCTGATCCAGGAAGGCAACGTCGGCCTGATGAAGGCGGTCAAGCGCTTCGACCCGGAGCAGGGCGTGCGCCTGGTGAGCTACGCGCTGCACTGGATCAAGGCCGAGATCCACGAATACATCCTGAAGAACTGGCGCATGGTGAAGGTGGCCACCACCAAGGCGCAGCGCAAGCTGTTCTTCAACCTGCGCTCGATGAAGCAGGGCATGAAGGGCGAAGCGGCGGCCGAGGACACCCACCGCAACACGCTGACGCCGGCCGAGGTGGCCTCGATGGCGCAGCAGCTCAACGTCAAGCCCGAAGAGGTCATCGAGATGGAGATGCGGCTGTCGGGCGGCGATGTCGCGCTCGAGCCGCAGAACGACGACGGCGAGGAAAGCTACGCCCCGATCGCCTACCTGGCCGACGACAGCAGCGAGCCCACGCGCCGCATCGAGGCCGGCCACCGCGACTGGCTGGCCGGCGACGGCATCGCGCAGGCGTTGCAGGTGCTGGACGAGCGCAGCCGCCGCATCGTCGAGGAGCGCTGGCTCAAGGTGCGGGACGACGCTACGGGCGGCATGACGCTGCACGACCTCGCCGCGGTCTATGGCGTCAGCGCCGAGCGCATCCGCCAGATCGAGGTCGCGGCGCTGAAGAAGATGCGCAAGGCGCTGGAAACCGCCTGAGCGGCACCCGGCGCGGGCGGCGGGCCTGCGTCGTCGCCTGGGGCCGCCTTACTGCCCGGCCAGCAGCAGCTTCAGGTCGTGCACCAGCTTGTCCACGCCGGCGCCGTAGCGGACGAACAGGCGCACCCGGCCCGCGGGGTCGAAGACGAAGCTGCCGGCGGTGTGGTCCATCGTGTAGCTGCCGGGCGCATCGCCGGGCACCTTGGCGTAGAAGACCTTGAACTCCTTGGCCGCGGCCTCGGTCTGGGCCTCGTCGCCGCGCAACGCGACGAAATCGGGCGAGAAGTTCTGCACGTAGGCCTGCAGCACCGCGGGCGTGTCGCGCGCCGGGTCGATGGTGACGAAGACGCCCTGCACGCGGGCGCCTTCGGCGCCGAGCAGCTTGCGGGCCTGGGCCAGCTCGAGCATCGTCGTCGGGCATACATCGGGGCACTGCGTGTAGCCGAAGAACACGACCGTGACCCGGCCCTTGAAGTCGGCCAGATGGCGCATCCGCCCCGAGGTGTCGGGCAGGTCGAGGTGGCGCGCGTAGGCCGCGCCGGTGATGTCGATGCCGTCGAACCGCGGCGCCGCCGGCGGGCGGTCGCAGCCCGCCAACCCGAGGGTCAGGGCCAGCGCCAGCATCAGCGGGCCGAGCCGGGCCAGCGCGCCCGGGGCCTTCAGGCGGAAAGGGCGCGCAGCCATGGCATCAGGTAGTGGTCCAGCAGCAGGGCCGCGAACAGCAGCGACAGGTGCCAGATGGAGAAGCGGAAGGTCTGGCGCGCCAGTGCGTCGCTGTAGCGGCGCCACAGGCGCCAGGCGTGCGCCATGAACAGCACACCCAGCACCAGCGCCGCAGCCAGGTAGAGCCAGCCGCTCATGCCATGCACGAAGGGCAGCAGCGTGGCCGCGAACAGCACGATGGTGTAGAGCAGCACCTGCAGCCGCGTGAACTCGGGGCCATGGGTGATCGGCAGCATCGGCAGGCCCGATCGCCGGTAGTCCTCGGCACGGTACAGCGCCAGGGCCCAGAAATGCGGCGGTGTCCACAGGAAGATGATCAGGCACAGCATCAGCGCCTCGGGGCCGACATGGCCGGTCATCGCGGCCCAGCCCAGCACCGGCGGCATCGCCCCCGAGGCGCCGCCGATGACGATGTTCTGCGGCGTCAGCGGCTTGAGCACCACGGTGTAGACCACGGCATAGCCGACGAAGGTGGCGAAGGTCAGCCACATCGTGAGCGGGTTCACCCACAGGTACAGCACGGCACTGCCGGCGCCGCCGAGCAGCCCCGAGAACGCCAGCGCCTGCCCCGTGCCGAGCTGGCCCTTGGCGGTGGCGCGCCAGGCGGTGCGGGCCATGCGCCGGTCGATGCCCTGCTCGACCAGGCAGTTGAAGACGGCGGCGGCGCTGGCCACCAGCCAGATGCCCAGCGTGGCCGCCCCGGCCAGGCGCCAGTCGGGCCAGCCTGGCTCGGCCAGCAGCATGCCGATGAGGGCGCAGAACACGATCAGCTGCACCACGCGCGGCTTGGTCAGGGCATAGAACTGGGCCCAGCGCGTGGGAGCCGGTGGCGCGGCGGCAAGGGTCTGGGACATGGGCGGGCGGGACGCGCTCGGATTCTAGGCAGGCACAGCCGCCGCCCGGGGCAGCGCCCGCGCCCGCGGACGCGCACTGCGGGCCAGCAGCAGGGTCAGGGTCAGCACCAGCGCGGCCGCGCCGGCGGTGTGTCCCAGCGCCGCCGGCAGCGGCCAGCCCAGCACCACGTTGGACAGGCCGGTCGCGAGCTGGGCCACGATCAGCGCCAGCAGCCACCGGCCGTGGCGGCGTGCGCCCGGGTCGGGCTGGCGCAGCAGGCCGAAGGCCAGGGCGCCGGCCGCCAGCGCCACCGCGACGGCGAACAGGCGGTGCGTCATCTGGATCGTGACCAGCGCATCGAACGGGAAGCCCGCACCGTCGGCGGTGTGGCCGAGCTCGCGCAGCAGGCTGAAGGCCTGGCCGAAATCGGTCGGCGGCCACCACTGCCCGTTGCACTTGGGGAAGCCCGTGCAGGCCAGCACCGCGTAGTTCGTGCTGACCCAGCCGCCGAGGAACACCTGCACCGCCAGCAGGGCCAGCACCGCCGCGGCCGCGCGGCGCCAGCGCGGCGCCAGCGCAACCGGCCGGGCCGAGTACGCGGCATGCTGCACCGCCAGCAGGGCCAGCAGCACCAGGCCGCCGAGGAGGTGGGCCGTGACCACCGCCGGGTACAGCTTCAGCGTGACCGTGTACTTGCCGAACAGGCCCTGCACCACGACCCACAGTGCCGTGACGCTGGGCCACAGCGGCGAGACCGGCGCAGCCCCGCCAGGCCGGTGCCGCCACCAGCTGGCCAGGGTCAGCACCACGATCAGCACGCCCACCGTCATCGCCAGGTAGCGGTGGATCATCTCGATCCAGGCCTTGTGCCAGCTGACCGGGCCGCCGGGCGCCGTGGCCTGGGCCTGCTCGATGTCGCCGCGGGCGCCCAGCGGACTGGCCTGGGCATAGCAGCCCGGCCAGTCGGGGCAGCCCAGGCCCGAGTCGGTCAGGCGCGTGAAGGCGCCGAAGACGACGAGGTCGAAGGTGAGGAAGAGCGCCAGCGCCGTGAGCGCCGCCATCCGCGCGCGCGCGCCGGCGCCGCGCCAGCGCAGCGCCAGCCAGCCGAGCGGCAGCAGCGCGATCAGGCCCGCCAGCAGCGCCATGCGCAGTGCGGGCGCGAAGTCGACCAGGGCCGGGCCGGCGTTCATGCGCGTGGCGGCCGCTTCAGCGCTTGGGCACGTCCCACGAAGCCGAGGCGCGCAGCAGCCGATCCAGGTCGGCCTTCATGCGCATCGGGTCGGGGTGGGCCGGCATCCGCATCATCCACTCGCCCATCGGGTCGACGATGTAGAGGTGGTCCTGCAGCGCCTGGCCCGGGGCCGGCGCGAGCCAGGCCGAGAGCACCTTCGGGTCGATGCGCAGCACCGTCACCGGGGGCTGCGCCGCCAGCGCCGCCTGCAGCGCCGGGGCCACCGGCGCGCCGTCGCTCACGAGCCAGACCTTGTCGACCCGGTCGCGCGCTGCGCCCAGCATCTCGCGCAGCTGCCGCTGGGTATAGAGGCGCCGCTGGCAGGCGCTGTCGCAGGCAGCCGGGCCCACGGCCACGAGCAGCCATTGCCCGCGCAGCGAGCGCGCCGGCACCGGCGTGCCGTCCAGGCGGTGCAGCACGGCGTCGGGCAGGCCGCGGGTGGGCTGGATCAGGGTGCCGTAGTTGGTGGTGCGCAGGTGCGGCCGGATCACGTAGTACGTGAGGTAAGACGCCACCACCGGCGCCGCACAGACGGCCAGGATCAGCAGCATCATCAGCCGGCCGCGCCGGGTGCTGCCGCGCGCCGCCGCGGCGCCGAGGTCGGGCGCCTCGACGCGATGCACGGTCAGCGTGAGTGGCTCAGCGGCCAGGGCGGCGTCGCGGGCGGAGGAGTTGGAACCAGACATACAGGCCGGTGATGAGGGCGCTCATGGCGAACCACTGGAAAGCGTAGCCGTAGTGCATCTGCACGTCGGCGGCCGGGGCCGGCCAGTCTCGGCGCAGGCCGTCGGCCGGCGGGCTCGGGCCGTCGTCCTCGACCAGGGCCAGGGGCCGCAGCGCGAGGCCGGTTTCACGGGCATAGGCCGCGATGTCGAGATTCTGCCGGATCGGCCCTGGCGCATCGGCGCCCAGCGAGTACAACCGGCCCGGGTACGGGGTGATGCGGCCGTCGACGGCCACGGGCCCGGGTGGCGGCGGCGGCAGCGCGATGCGGGTGCGGTGCTCGGGGTCGCGCGCGACCCAGCCGCGCTCGACCAGCACGGCGCTGCCGTCGTCCAGCGCCAGCGGCGTGACGACGTAAAAGCCGACCCGGCCGTCCATCGGCCGGTTGTCCAGGTACACGGTGTAGGCCGCAAGCCAGTGGCCCTGCAGGCGGATGCGGCGGTTGGTCTGCGCCGGCACCTCGGCCGCACGGCGCGCCAGGGCCGCCTGCGGCAGTGGCGGCAGGCCGGCGCGGGCGGTGATCGACTGCTGCAGGGCAATCTTCTGGGCCGCCCGGTCGAGCTGCCACAGGCCCAGCCGCGCCGTCAGCATCGCGCCGGCCAACGCAGCCGCGAGCACCACCACCCGCCGCCCGCGCGGCGTCATGGTCGGGCTCGGCGCGGATAATCGGCGTCGATGAAAGTGGCGATGGTGCTGATGCTGCTGGCCGTGCTGGGCGCGCTGGCCAGCGCCGGCTTCTTCATGCTGCGCAAGGACAACGGCCAGGAAGGGGCCGAGGCCCGGCGCAGCCGCCTGATGGCACGCGCCCTGGCCGTGCGCGTGGCGCTGTCGGTGGCGCTGTTCCTGTTCATCCTGCTGAGCTGGGCGATGGGCTGGATCAGCCCGGCCGCCGTGCCGCTGGGCAGCTGAAGGCGGCCGCGGCGGCCGCCTGCCGCCCTACAGCCAGTAGACGAGGAAGTACAAGCCGAGCCAGACCACGTCCACGAAGTGCCAGTACCACGCGGCGCCCTCGAAGCCGAAATGGCGCTCGGGCGTGAAGTGGCCCTTCATCAGCCGGATCGTGATGAAGGTCAGCATCAGCATGCCCACGAACACGTGGAAGCCGTGGAAGCCCGTGAGCATGAAGAAGGTGGAGCCGAAGATGCCCGAGCTGAGCTTGAGGTGCAGCTCGGTGTAGGCATGGTGGTACTCGTAGGCCTGGACGCAGACGAAGCTGGCGCCCAGCAGCACCGTGACCCACATGAAGCCGATCGCCTTGGCGCGCCGGCCCGCGATCAGCGCGTGGTGGGCGATGGTGAGCGTGACGCCCGAGCTCAGCAGCAGCGCGGTGTTCAGCGTCGGCAGCGGCCAGGGGCCGACCGGCGTGAAAGGCGCCACGATGCCCGCGGGCGAGCCGGTGGCGCCGCCTCCGGCGCTGGGCCAGATGGCCTTGAAGTCGGGCCACAGCAGCTGGTTGTCGAGGTCGCCGAGGTTGGGCAGCGCGTGCATGCGGGCCCAGTACAGGGCGCCGAAGAAGGCGCTGAAGAACATCACCTCGGAGAAGATGAACCAGCTCATGCTCCAGCGGAACGAGGTGTCGATGCGGTCGGAATACAGGCCGCCCTCGCTCTCGCCCACGGCCTGGCGGAACCACTGGAACAGCACGGTGAGCCAGACCACCACGCCCACGGCCAGCGCATAGGCGCCCCAGTGGTCGCCGTTGATCCAGTGCGCCGCACCCAGGATGACCAGGAACAGGCCCAGCGCCACCAGCACCGGGTGGCGCGAAGGCGCGGGGATGAAGTAGTACGGCGGGTTCGCCGCCGGGGTGCTTGCAGACATTTCCAACTCTCTCCTCGAACCGAAAAATCGCGCGGGTGGGCCGCTCAGCCGGCCGCGATGCCGCTGCCGACCACCCAGCGCACCAGCAGGACCAGCAAGGCGATGAAGACGCCGGCGCCGATCAGGCCGGCGATGACGACGTGCAGGGGATTGAGGCGCTCGACGTCGCGCTGATGGTCGGCGCCGCGGCGCACGCCGAAGAACGACCAGGCCACGGCGCGCATCGACTGCCAGAAGGTGCCGCGGCGCGCGGCGGCTTCCTTCAGGCCGCTCATGTCGAACCCCCGGGCGTGGCCGTGCCGGCCGCAGGCACCGCGCCGCCCACCTCGAAGAAGGTGTACGACAGCGTGATGGTGCTCACGTCGCGCGGCAGCTTGTCGTCGACCACGAACACCACCGGCCAGCGCTTGGACTCGCCGGGCTTGAGCGTGTGCTGGCTGAAGCAGAAGCACTGCAGCTTGTTGAAGTGCGAGCCGGCCACGATGGGCGCGTAGCTCGGGATCGCCTGCGCGACCAGGGTGCGGTCCTGCAGGTTGCGGAAGTCGAACATCACGGTCGTGATCTGGCCCGGGTGCACCTGCACCGAGCGCTGCTCGGGCTTGAAACTCCAGGGCCCGCGCGCATTGGCATCGAACTCGACCGTGACCGTGCGCGTCAGGTCGACCTGCGAGTTCACCGGCTGGCGCGAGATGCCGTCGCGGGAGGAGGCGTTCTCCTCCGCCAGCGTCAGCACGTTGACGCCCAGCGCCCGGCAGATGCTGCGGTACATCGGCACCAGCGCGTAGCCGAAGCCGAACATCGCCACCACCACCACCGCCAGCTTGGCCAGCATGCGGCGGTTGGCCAGCAGCAGGGACTCGCGGCCGGCCATCGTCCTCAGGCGCCGAACAGCGCCACCTTGGCCACGAAGACCACGGCCACCGCCAGGGCGACCAGGGCCAGCGTCAGCCCGAGCCGGCGGTTGGCCTTGCGCTGCTGCGCGGCACGGTCCATGGCGGCGTGCGAAGGGCTCAGGCGATCACGCGCGTGGCGCTGGCATCGAGCTTGGGCGGCGTCTCGAAGGTGTGGAACGGCGCCGGCGAGGGCACCTCCCACTCGAGGCCGGTGGCGCCCTCCCAGGGCCGCTGCGGGGCCTTTTCACCCTTGCCGCGCATCATCGGCAGCACGACGGCGAAGAAGAAGTAGACCTGGGTGAGCCCGAAGCCGAAGGCGCCGATCGACGCGATCATGTTGAAGTCGGTGAACTGCATCGGGTAGTCGGCGTAGCGGCGCGGCATGCCGGCCAGCCCGAGGAAGTGCATCGGGAAGAAGGTGATGTTGAAGAAGATCAGCGAGGCCCAGAAATGGATCTTGCCGCGCGTCTCGGAGTACATCACCCCGGTCCACTTCGGGCCCCAGTAGTAG
>JAGWMW010000284.1 GCA_028871575.1 Burkholderiales bacterium
CCTCGCCCGCCACCAGCGAGGCCACCACCTGGGCCAGGCCGGTGGCAGCGCGCACGTCCAGCCCCGGCGCCTGCGCGGCGGCGGCGGCGCTGGCGGCCGGCAGCACCAGGGTGCGGCCGGCGCCTTCCTGCCGGGCGGCCAGCGCCAGCGCCAGGGCGCCGCGCACCGGGCGCAGCTCGCCGGCCAGCGACAGCTCGCCGGCGAACTCGCAGGCCGCCAGCCGCGCCGGGTCGATCTGGCCGGCCGCGGCCAGGATGCCGAGCGCGATCGGCAGGTCGAACCGGCCCGACTCCTTGGGCAGGTCGGCCGGCGCCAGGTTGACCGTGATGCGCTTGTTGTGGGGGAAGGCAAAGCCGCTTTGCTGCAGCGCGGCGCGCACCCGCTCGCGCGACTCCTTCACCTCGGTGTCGGCCAGGCCCACCAGGGTGAAGCTGGGCAGCCCGTTGGCCAGCTGCACTTCGACATGCACGGCCGGCGCCTGCAGGCCGTCGAGCGCGCGGCTCATCACCACCGAAAGAGTCATGCGCCGGCCGCCTGCGGGGTTGCGAGGCGGCGATTCTGTGCACCAGACCCGAGGGCCCGAAGGCACCTGTTTGGTGCGCCCAGCTTTGGGGCCGCCGGATGGGGGATTGCCTGGGTCGCAACGAGGTGTTTCGGCGGCCCGCCCTGGCGGCAGCGCCGGTGTGGCGGTCATGGCACGGAAGCTGCAAACCCGAACCCTGGCACCGCTTACCCACACCCTTCCGGAGAACCCATGAAGACACACGCGATCCCCCTGCTCGCCGCGCTGGCCGGTCTGGCTGCGCTGCCGCTGGCCGCCCGCGCCGACGACACGCCGGCCGCCGCCGGCGCCGCCCCGGCGCCTGCCGCGGCCCCGGCCTCGAGCCTGGCCTACAACGTGGGCGTCGTCAGCGACTACCGCTACCGCGGCCTGTCGCAGTCGCGCAAGCAGCCTGCGCTGCAAGGCGGCATCGACTACACCGACGCTAGCGGCGCCTACGTGGGCACCTGGCTGTCGACCATCAAGTGGATCAAGGATGCCGGCATCTCCGCCGGCGGCATCGACACCGGCAGCACGCCCGCGGAGTGGGACCTGTACGGCGGCTACCGCGGCTCGCTGCCCGGGGGCCTGAGCTACGACGTCGGCGGCCTGTACTACCTCTACGTCAGCAACAAGTACAGCAACCTCGGCCCGGCCGCGGCCAACGCCAACACGTTCGAGATCTACGGCGCGCTGACCTTCGGCCCGGCGACGCTGAAGTACTCGCACGCGCTGACCAACATCTTCGGCTTCGCCGACAGCAAGAACAGCGGCTACCTCGACCTCAGCGCCAACTTCGATCTCGGCTCGGGCTTCTCGCTGACGCCGCACATCGGCCACCAGAGCATCACCCACAACAGCGCGTACTCGTACACCGACTACTCGCTGACGCTGGGCAAGGACTTCGGCAACGGCTTCTCGGTCAGCGCCGCGGCCATCGGCACCGACAACAAGAAGGTCGGCGGCATCGACGCGTACTACTTCCAGAACGCCGACGGCAGCGGCTTCAAGAGCCTGCAGAAGGCCACCCTGGTGGTCGGCGCGAAGTACACCTTCTGACCCCCGCAACGGAGAACCTTCCATGAAGATGGTGACTGCAATCGTCAAGCCCTTCAAGCTCGACGAAGTCCGCGAAGCGCTCAGCGGCATCGGCGTCCAGGGCATCACGGTGACCGAGGTCAAGGGCTTCGGGCGCCAGAAGGGCCACACCGAGCTCTACCGCGGCGCCGAGTACGTGGTCGACTTCCTGCCCAAGGTCAAGATCGAGGCCGCGGTGGACGACGCCATCGTCGACCGCGTCATCGAGGCGATCGAGGGCTCGGCGCGCACCGGCAAGATCGGCGACGGCAAGATTTTCGTCAGCACGCTCGAGCAGGTGGTGCGCATCCGCACCGGCGAGACCGGCAAAGACGCGCTCTGAAGCCGCGCCCACCCAACCCCCACAAGACTAGCCAACCATGAAGAAATTCTTCGCGATCCTGGCCCTGGGCGCTGCGCTCATGGGCCTCGGCGGCACGGCGCATGCGCAGGACGCGGCCTCCGCCGCGGCGGCGTCGGCCCCGGCCGCGGCCGCCTCGGACGCCGCCTCGGCCCCGATGGCCGCCGCCTCGTCGGCCTCGGCGCCGGCCTCGGCCGCCTCCGGCCCGGTGGAGACCGTCAACAAGGGCGACGTCAGCTGGATGCTGGTGTCCACCGCCCTCGTCATCATGATGTCGATCCCCGGCCTGGCGCTGTTCTACGGCGGCCTGGTGCGCAGCAAGAACATGCTGTCGGTGCTGATGCAGGTGTTCGTCACCTTCTCGATGATCACCGTGCTGTGGGTCATCTACGGCTACAGCCTGGCGTTCACCGAAGGCAACGAGTT
>JAGWMW010000082.1 GCA_028871575.1 Burkholderiales bacterium
AACACGATCAGCGGCTTGCGGAACTGGCGCACCATCTGCCGCCGCAGCAGGTGGAAGATCTGGCTCGCGCTGGTGGGCTGCACCACCTGCATGTTGTTGTCGGCGGCCAGCTGCATGAAGCGCTCCAGGCGCGCCGAGCTGTGCTCGGGCCCCTGCCCTTCGTAGCCGTGCGGCAGGAACAGCGTCAGGCCGTTGACGCGGCCCCACTTGACCTCGCCGCTGGCGATGAACTGGTCGATCACGACCTGGGCGCCGTTGGCGAAGTCGCCGAACTGCGCCTCCCAGATCGTCAGCGTGTTGGGCTCGGCGCTGGCGTAGCCGTACTCGAAGCCCAGCACCGCCTCTTCGGACAGCAGTGAGTCGATCACGACGAAAGGCGCCTGGCCCTCGGCCACGTTCTGCAGCGGCACGTAGGTGCCGGTGTCCCACTTCTCGCGGTTCTGGTCGTGCAGCACGGCGTGGCGGTGGGTGAAGGTGCCGCGGCCGGAGTCCTCGCCCGACAGGCGCACGCCGTAGCCGCTGGCCACCAGCGAGGCGTAGGCCAGGGTCTCGCCCATGCCCCAGTCCACGGCGAGCTCGCCGCGGCCCATCGCCGCGCGGTCGGCGAGCACCTTCTCGACCAGCGGGTGGACCTTGAAGTTGCCCGGGACGCTGGTCACGCGCTCGGACAGGCGCGTCACCTCGGCCAGCGGCAGTGCGGTGTCGGCGGCGTCGGTCCACTTCTTGCCGAGGAAGGGCGCCCAGTCGACGGCGTACTTGCTCTTGAAGTTGGTCAGCACCGGGTCCTGGGTGTGCTTGCCCGCGTCCATCGCGGCGCGGAACTCCTTGACCATCTGGTCGGGGCCCTCGGGGGGCAGCAGGCCCTGCGTAACCAGCTTGTCGCCGTAGAGCTTGCGCGTGCCGGGGTGCGCCGCGATCTTCTTGTACATCAGCGGCTGCGTCAGGCTGGGCGTGTCCTGCTCGTTGTGGCCGAGCTTGCGGAAGCAAATGATGTCGACCACCACGTCCTTGCGGAACTGCTGGCGGTAGTCCATGGCGAGCTGGCTGCACCAGACCACGGCCTCGGGGTCGTCGCCGTTCACGTGCAGCACCGGCGCCTCGATCATCTTGACCACGTCGGAGCAGTACAGCGTGCTGCGACTGTCGCGCGGGTCGCTGGTGGTGAAGCCGATCTGGTTGTTGATCACCAGGTGCACGGTGCCGCCGGTGAAGTAGCCGCGCGTCTGCGCCAGGGCCAGCGTCTCCATCACCACGCCCTGGCCGGCGAAGGCGGCGTCGCCGTGCACCAGCACCGGCAGCACCTGCGCGCCGGTCTTGTCGCCGCGGCGGTCCATGCGCGCCTTGACCGAGCCCTCGACCACCGGATTCACGATTTCCAGGTGGCTGGGGTTGAAGGCCAGGCTCAGGTGCACCGGCCCGCCGGGCGTGGTGATGTCGCTGCTGAAGCCCTGGTGGTACTTGACGTCGCCCGAGGGCAGGGCCTCGGGCGCGGTGTGGTCGAACTCGGCGAACAGGTCCTGCGGGCTCTTGCCCAGCGTGTTGACGAGCACGTTGAGGCGGCCGCGGTGAGCCATGCCGATCACGATCTCCTGCACGCCGCAGGCTCCGGCGCGCTGCACCAGCTCGTCCATGCTGGCGATGAAGCTCTCGCCGCCTTCGAGGCTGAAGCGCTTCTGGCCCACGTACTTGGTGTGCAGGTAGCGCTCCAGGCCCTCGCTCGCGGTCAGGCGGTCGAGGATGTGGATCTTCTCCTCGGCCGTGAAGCTGGGCTTGCTGCGGCGCGACTCCAGCCGCTCCTGCCACCAGCGCTTCTCGGTGGGGTCGGTGCAGTGCATGAACTCGGCGCCGACCGTGCCGCAATAAGTTTCGCGCAGGGCCTGCACGATCTCGCGCAGGGTCTGGTGCTCGGCCTTGCTGAAGTAGGTGTTGGTGGCCGAGAACGTGATGTCCATGTCCGACTCGGTCAGGTCGTAGAAGGCCGGCTCGAGTTCGGGGATCTTGGGGCGCTCGGTGCGCTTGAGCGGGTCGAGGTCGGCCCAGCGCGAGCCCAGGAAGCGGTAGGCGGCGATCAGGCTCTGGACATGGACCTGCTTGCGCGCGACGGCCAGGTCGGCCTCGCTGGCCTTGAGCGCGAAGGCGTTGGCCTTGGCCCGCTGCGCGAACGACTCGACGATGGGCGCGTGGGCCACGTCGCGGGCGTCGCTGCCGTTGGTGGCCGGCACATGCTGCAGGTTGTCGAAGTACTCGCGCCAGGTGTCGGGCACGCTGCCGGGGTTGTCGAGGTAGGCCTCGTACAGCTCCTCGACATAGGGCGCGTTGCCGCCGAACAGGTAGGAATTGGCCCTGGTCTGCTGCATCATGTTTCGCTCACCTTTCGCTCCGGTCTGCGGAGCTCCGATGGGTTGATCAACCTTCCGCGGCCCCGGCTGCACCGGTTTGGCGGACTAGCGACCCGCCTTGGCTAGGCCCGTGCAGGCACGGGCTCGGACAAGGGGACGGGAAGGACTCTTCACTGCGGACTAGCCCGGCACTCTATCACCGGCCCCGGGCCCTAAGGGGCCGCCGCAGCCGCGGAATAGGGCCTGGAGGCACCGCCATTCAGCCCAGGCTGCTGCGCACCACGCGCCCGCCCTGCATCAGCAGCCGGATGCCCGTGGCCGGCTCGGCCAGCATCGACAACCCGCGCGTGGGGTCGCCGTCGACGACCAGCAGGTCGGCCCAGGCCCCGGGCACCAGCTCGCCCAGGCGGCCTTCCTGCCGCAGCAGGCGCGCCGCGTGGACGGTGGCGCCCTGCAGCAGCTCCAGCGGCGGCAGGGCCTCGCCGCGCAGCGAGAACTCGCTGTTCTGGCGGCCGTGCATGTGGCCCAGCAGGTCGGTGCCGAAGACCACCGGCACGCCTTCGGCGCGGGCCAGCCGCAAGGCGTCGAGGCCGCGCGAGCGCACCACCGCCAGCTTGTCCAGCATGGCCGGCGACCACCCCAGACGCGAGCCTTCCTCGGCCAGTGCGGCGTAGGTGGCCAGCGTCGGCACCAGGAAGGCGCCGTGCGACTTCATCACGCGCACGGTGGCCTCGTCGACGAGGTTGCCGTGCTCGATCGACCGCACGCCGGCCTGCACCGCGCGCGTGACGGCGCGCGGCGAGTACGCATGGGCCAGCACGTAGAGGTTGGCGGCCTCGGCCTCCTCGACCGCCGCGTGCAGCTCCTCGAGCGAGAACTGGGTGCCGTCGATCGGGTCGCTCGGGCTGCTGATGCCGCCACCGGCCATGACCTTGATGTGGTCGGCGCCCTGGCGCACCTGCTCGCGCACGGCGCGCCGCACCTCGCCCACGCCGTCGGCGATGACGCCCGCCAGCCCAAGTCCGGCGCAGGCGCAGAAGTAGCCATCGCCGCGCACGCCGCGCGGCCGCAGGTCGGCATGGCCGCCGGTCTGGCTGATCGAGCGGCCGGCGATGAACAGGCGCGGCCCCTCGTACAGGCCGCGGGCGACCGCCTCCTTCAGCCCGGCGTCGGCGCCGGCGGCGTCGCGCACGGTGGTGAAGCCGCGGTGCAGCATCTCGCGCAGGATGCGGCTGCTCTGCGCGCCCACCAGCGAAGCCGGCTCGAGCGCCAGCGCCGCCAGATCGTGCGAGGCCGCCACCACGTGCACATGGGCATCGATCAGGCCCGGCAGCACGACCCTGCCGCCGACGTCAATGCGGGCCGCATCGTCCACCTGCAGCGGCTCGTCGGTGACGGTGGCGATGCGCTCGCCTTCGATCACGAGGGTGCAGCGCGGACGCAGGCTGCCGCGCGCGCTGTCGAACACCGTGGCGTTCAGCAGCGCCCGGCGCTCGGGCGCGCGGCCCTCGACCGCCGCGCCGCCCACGCGCATCAGGCCGCCAGCGCCAGCCGCGCCGCCGTGCGCGCCTGCGCCGCGCGCAGCTCGCGCGCCAGCCGCGCCACCAGCTCGGCCGTGGGCACCACGGCATCGATCGCGCCGATGCCCTGGCCGCAGCCCCAGATGTCCTTCCAGGCCTTCTTCGCGTCGCCGCCGAAGTTCATCTTGCTGGGGTCGCTCTCGGGCAGGTGATCGGGGTCCAGGCCGGCGGCGCGGATGCTGGGCTTGAGGTAGTTGCCGTGCACGCCGGTGAACAGGCTGGAGTAGACGATGTCGTCGCTGCTGCTGTCGACGATGCACTGCTTGTAGGCCTGGGCCGCGCGCGCCTCCTCGGTGGCGATGAAGGCCGAGCCGATGTAGGCGAAGTCGGCGCCGGCGGCCAGCGCGGCCAGCACGCCGTCGCCGGTGGCGATGGCGCCGCTGAGGGCCAGCGGGCCGGAGAACCAGCGCCGGATCTCCTGGATCAGCGCGAACGGGCTCTTCACGCCGGCATGGCCGCCGGCGCCGGCGGCCACCGCGATCAGCCCGTCGGCGCCTTTCTCGATCGCCTTCCTGGCGAAGGTGTTGTTGATGATGTCGTGCAGCACCACGCCGCCCCAGCCGTGCACCGCGTCGTTGAGGTCGGTGCGCGCACCCAGCGAGGTGATGACGATCGGCACCCGGTACTTGGCACAGACCTCCAGGTCGTGCTCGAGCCGGTCGTTGCTCTTGTGCACGATCTGGTTGACGGCAAAGGGTGCGGCCGGGCGCCCGGGGTGGGCCCGGTTCCAGGCCGCCAGCGCCTCGGTGATCTCGGCCAGCCAATCGTCCAGCTGCGAGGCCGGGCGCGCGTTCAGCGCCGGCATGCTGCCGACGACGCCCGCGGTGCACTGCGCGATCACCAGCTTGGGGTGGCTGATGATGAACAGCGGGGCGCCGATGATGGGCAGCGGCACGCGCTGCAGGGCCGGTGGCAAGGGGCCGCCGGGCCGGCCCGAGGTGCCTGAAGCCCCCTCGGAGGACAGCGTACCCAGTGAGCTCGGGGACACGACGGACATCAGTAGGACTCCAGGGCCAGCGCGGTGACGGAGTCGGCGCCTTCGACGATGCTGTCGCGCAGGGCCGGCACTTGGTTGAGGATGTGGTCGGCGTAGAAGCGCGCGGTGGCGATCTTGGCGGCCATGAACGCGGCGTCGACGCCTTCGGCCAGCCGGTCTTCGGCCGCCATCAGCGCCCGCGCCATCTGCCAGCCCGCCACCGTGGTGCCGGCCAGCATCAGGTAGGGCACGCTGCCGGCGTACACCGCGTTCGGCTCGGTCTTGCCCCGGCCGGCGACGTAGGCCACGGCGTCGACGTAGGCGCGCCGCGCGGCGTCCAGGCGCCGGGCCATCGTGCGGCACGCCGCGCTCGCGCGCGCGCCGAGCTCGCCCACCGTGGCCTCGATCTGCTGCGCGATGGCCAGCGCCACCTGGCCGCCGTCGCGCGCCGTCTTGCGGCCGACCAGGTCGTTGGCCTGGATCGCCGTCGTGCCTTCGTAGATGGTGAGGATCTTGGCGTCGCGCAGGTACTGCGCGGCACCGGTCTCCTCGATGAAGCCCATGCCGCCGTGCACCTGCACGCCCAGGCTGGCCACTTCCAGGCTCATCTCGGTGGACAGGCCCTTGACCAGCGGCACCAGGAATTCGTAGAAGGCCTGGTTCTGCCGGCGCACAGCGGCATCGGGGTGGGCATGCGCCGCGTCGTAGGCGCTGGCCGCGACCAGCGCCATCGCGCGGCAGCCTTCGGTGTGGGCGCGCATGCGCATCAGCATGCGGCGCACGTCGGGGTGGTGGAGGATGGGCGCGGCTCCCGGCAGGGAGCCGTCGACCGGCCGGCTCTGCACGCGCTCGCGCGCGTACTGCACGGCCTTCTGGTAGGCCCGCTCGGCCAGCGCGATGCCTTGCACGCCGACCTGGAAGCGGGCCGCGTTCATCATCACGAACATGGTTTCGAGGCCGCGGTTTTCCTGCCCCACGAGCTGCGCCACCGCGCCGCCGTGGTCGCCGTACTGCAGCACCGCGGTCGGGCTGGCCTTGATGCCGAGCTTGTGCTCGATGCTCACGCAGTGCACGTCGTTGCGCGTGCCGTCGGGCAGCACCTTCGGGCAGATGAACAGCGAGATGCCCTTGACGCCCTCGGGCGCGCCGGTCACCCGGGCCAGCACCAGGTGGACGATGTTGTCCGCCATGTCGTGCTCGCCATAGGTGATGTAGATCTTCGTGCCGTAGAGACGGTAGCTGCCGTCGGGCTGAGGCTCGGCGCGCGTGCGCACCAGGCTCAGGTCGCTGCCGGCCTGCGGCTCGGTCAGGTTCATCGTGCCCGTCCAGCGGCCGGCGATCATCGGCGGGATGTAGGCCGCCTGCTGCTCGGCGGTGCCGGCCGTCAGCAGCGCCTCGATGGCGCCGTCGGTGAGCAGCGGGCACAGCGCGAAGCTCAGGTTGGCGCTGTTGACCATCTCGCAGCAGGCCGCGCCGATGAGCTTGGGCAGGCCCTGGCCGCCGAAGTCCACCGGATGCTGCAGCCCCTGCCAGCCGCCCTCGGCGAACTGCCGGAAGGCCTGGCGGAAGCCGGGCGTGGTGGTGACGGTGCCGGCCTCGAAGGACGACGGGTGCCGGTCGCCTTCCCAGTTCAGCGGCGCCACCACCTCCTCGTTGAAGCGGGCGCACTCCTGCAGCACGGCCGCCGCGGTGTCGATGCCCGCGTCCTCGTGCCCGGGCAGCGCGGCCACCGCCTCGATGCCGGCCAGCTCCTTCATCACGAACAGCAGGTCCTTGACGGGGGCGCGGTAGCTCATGGGAGGTCTCCGGATGAAACCAGGGCGCCGCGAGGGGCGCCCGGCTCGGGTGGGTGCGTCAGAGCTGGCCGACCAGCTCTGGCACGGCCGTGAACAGGTCGGCCTCGAGCCCGTAGTCGGCGACGCTGAAGATCGGCGCCTCGGGGTCCTTGTTGATGGCCACGATGACCTTGCTGTCCTTCATGCCGGCCAGGTGCTGGATCGCCCCCGAGATGCCGCAGGCGATATAGAGCTGCGGCGCGACGATCTTGCCGGTCTGCCCCACCTGCCAGTCGTTGGGCGCGTAGCCGGCATCGACGGCGGCGCGGCTGGCACCCAGGGCGGCGCCGAGCTTGTCGGCCAGCGGCGTCAGCACCTCGTTGAACTTGTCGCTGCTGCCCATGGCGCGGCCGCCGCTGACGATGATCTTGGCGGCCGTCAGCTCGGGCCGGTCGCTCTTGGCGATCTCGCTGCCGACGAAGGCCGAGCGGCCGCTGTCGGCCACGGCCGGCACGGTCTCGACCGCGGCGCTGCCGCCAGTGGCGGGCGCCGGGTCGAAGCCGGTGGTGCGCACCGTGATCACCTTGACCGGGTCCAGGCTCTGCACGGTGGCGACGGCATTGCCGGCGTAGATGGGGCGCTCGAAAGTGTCGGCGCCGAGCACCTTGGTGGCGTCGCTGATCTGCGCCACGTCCAGCAGCGCGGCCACGCGCGGGGCCACGTTCTTGCCCGCGGCGGTGGCCGGGAACAGCAGGTGGCTGTAGGGCTGGGCCACGGCCAGCACCTGGGCCGCGAGGTTCTCGGCCAGCCCGTGGTTCAGGCCCGGCGCGTCGGCGTGCAGCACCTTTGCCACCCCGGCGATCCGCGCCGCGGCCGCAGCCGCAGCGGCGGCGTCGGTGCCGGCGATCAGCACATGCACCTCGGCGCTGCATTGCAGGGCCGCGGTGACGGTGTTCAGGGTCGCACCCTTGACGGTGGCGTTGTCGTGTTCGGCGATGACGAGGGCGGCCATTCAGATCACCTTGGCTTCGTTCTTGAGCTTGGCCACCAGCGTGGCGACATCGGGCACCTTGATGCCGGCACCGCGCTTGGGCGGCTCGCTGACCTTGAGCGTGCGGATGCGCGGCGCCACGTCCACGCCGAGGTCGCCGGGCTTGAACACCTCCAGCGGCTTCTTCTTGGCCTTCATGATGTTGGGCAGCGTGACGTAGCGCGGCTCGTTCAGGCGCAGGTCGGTGGTGACCACGGCCGGCAGCTTGATCTTCAGCGTCTCCAGGCCGCCGTCGACCTCGCGCGTGACCGACGCGAAGCCATCCGCCACCTCGATCTTCGAAGCGAAGGTCGCCTGCGCCAGGCCGGCCAGCGCGGCCAGCATCTGCCCGGTCTGGTTGCAGTCGTCGTCGATGGCCTGCTTGCCCAGGATCACCAGGCCGGGCTGCTCCTTGTCCACCAGGGCCTTCAGCAGCTTGGCCACGGCCAGCGGCTGCAGCTCATCGGCGCATTCCACGAGGATCGCCCGGTCGGCGCCAATGGCCATGGCCGTGCGCAGCGTCTCCTGGCATTGCGTGACGCCACAGGACACGGCCACGATCTCGCTGGCCACGCCCTTCTCCTTCAGCCGCACCGCCTCTTCGACGGCGATCTCGTCGAAGGGGTTCATGCTCATCTTGACGTTGGCGATGTCCACGCCCGTGCCGTCGGCCTTGACGCGCACCTTGACGTTGTAGTCGACGACCCGCTTGACGGGGACCAGCACCTTCATGATTGACGCTCCTGAACGCTCGTTCGGCTTCGATCGAACGGGCGGATTCTAGGCGTCGACCCTCTCGACCCGACCTCGCCGAACGACGAAATAGAACGATCGTACTATTTCTCAGGCAAGCGCAGCGGGCCGGCGGCCACAGCCCGACGACGACCCGAGGGGTGGCTGGTGCCCGGAACGGGACTCGAACCCGTATGCCCCATGACGGGCCGCGGATTTTAAGTCCGCTGCGTCTGCCGATTTCGCCATCCGGGCGCAGGGCGATCAGGGTGCTGGAGGCGCGACCCGGAGTCGAACCGGGCTGGACGGATTTGCAATCCGTTGCATAACCGCTTTGCTATCGCGCCGTCGTGATCGTCAGTGGGCCTCGATGCTAACAAGACCGGCCGCTGCAAGAAGAAAGGGAAGCCCTCGGGCTTCCCTTCGATCGTGCTGACTGGAGCGGGAAACGAGGCTCGAACTCGCGACCTCAACCTTGGCAAGGTTGCGCTCTACCAACTGAGCTATTCCCGCGTGGCCCCGACGTGCGCTGATGCAGCACCCGTCGAGCCTCACATCATAAACCAACTTCAGTGCGGCAGTCCATCGGCCGCTGCGGCCGGGGCCGCCACCTCGGCCGCCGCGGCGGCAGCCGGCGCCGCAGCCGGCTCCTCGTCCGGCAGGGCCTGCGGCACGCGCTCGAGCGCGATCTCGAGCACCTGGTCGATCCAGCGGACGGGCACGATCTCGAGCCGGTTCTTCGCGTTCTCGGGGATGTCCTGCAGGTCCTTGACGTTCTCTTCGGGGATCAGCACCGTCTTGACGCCGCCACGGTGCGCCGCGAGCAGCTTCTCCTTCAGGCCGCCGATGGCGGTGACCTCGCCGCGCAGCGTGATCTCGCCGGTCATCGCCACGTCGGCCCGCACCGGGATGCCGCTCAAGGCCGAGACCAGCGCCGTCGTCATCGCCGCGCCAGCGCTCGGCCCGTCCTTGGGCGTGGCGCCGTCGGGCACGTGGATGTGGATGTCGCGCTTCTCGAAGATCTCGTCCTTCAGGCCGAGGCGCCGCGCCCGCGAGCGCACGACCGTGCGCGCGGCCTCGACCGACTCCTTCATCACGTCGCCCAGCGAACCGGTGCGGATGATGCCGCCCTTGCCCGGCATCACGGTGGCCTCGATCGTCAGCAGGTCGCCGCCGACCTCGGTCCAGGCCAGACCCACCACCTGGCCGACCTGGTTCTTCTTCTCGGTGCGGCCGAAGTCGAACTTGCGCACGCCCAGGAAGTCGTTGAGGTTCTCCTCGGTCACGACGACGCGGCCATCGTATTGCTCGAGCAGCTGGCCCTTGACGATCTTGCGGCAGATCTTGCTGATCTCGCGCTCGAGCGAGCGCACGCCGGCCTCGCGCGTGTAGTAGCGGATGATGCCGCGGATGGCGCCCTCGGTGAGCTCCATCTCGTCGTCCTGGATGCCGTTGTTCTTCTGCTGCTTCGGCGCCAGGTAGCGCTGCGCGATGTTGAGCTTCTCGTCCTCGGTGTAGCCGGCCAGGCGGATGACTTCCATCCGGTCCAGCAGCGCCGGCGGGATGTTCATGCTGTTGCTGGTGGCCACGAACATCACGTCGGAGAGGTCGAAATCGACCTCGACGTAGTGGTCGCTGAAGGTGTGGTTCTGCTCCGGGTCCAGCACCTCGAGCAAGGCCGATGACGGGTCGCCGCGGAAGTCCATGCCCAGCTTGTCGATCTCGTCGAGCAGGAACAGCGGGTTGCGCACGCCGACCTTGGACAGGCTCTGCAGCACCTTGCCCGGCATGCTGCCGATGTAGGTGCGGCGGTGGCCGCGGATCTCGGCCTCGTCTCGCATGCCGCCCAGGGCCATGCGCACGAACTTGCGGCCGGTGGCGCGCGCCACGCTCTGGCCGAGCGAGGTCTTGCCCACGCCCGGCGGCCCCACCAGGCACAGGATGGGCGCCTTGACCTTGTCCACGCGCTGCTGCACGGCCAGGTATTCGAGGATGCGGTCCTTGACCTTCTCGAGGCCGAAGTGGTCTTCGTTCAGCACCTCCTCGGCATGGCCGAGGTCGTGCTTGATCTTGGTCTTCTTGGCCCAGGGCAGACCGACCAGGGTGTCGATGAAGTTGCGCACCACGGTGGCCTCGGCCGACATGGGCGACATCAGCTTGAGCTTCTTGAGCTCGCTCTCGGCCTTCTTGCGCGCTTCCTTGCTCATGCGCGCGGCCTTGATCTTCTTCTCGAGCTCCTCCAGGTCGGCGCCTTCCTCGCCGTCGCCGAGTTCCTTCTGGATGGCCTTGACCTGCTCGTTGAGGTAGTACTCGCGCTGGCTTTTCTCCATCTGCCGCTTGACGCGGCCGCGGATGCGCTTTTCGACCTGCAGGATGTCGACCTCGTGCTCGAGCAGCTCGAGCAGCTTCTCCAGCCGCTTGGGCACGACGAAGAGGTCGAGCACGGCCTGCTTGGCCTCCAGCTTCAGCGGCAGATGGGCGGCGATGGTGTCGGCCAGCCGGCCCGGGTCGTCGATGCCGGCGATGCTGGTGAGGATTTCGGGCGGGATCTTCTTGTTGAGCTTGACGTACTGGTCGAACTGCTGCGTGACGGCGCGGCGCAGGGCCTCGATCTCGGGCGTGGCCTCGGTCTCGGCCGTCACCGGCACCACCGTGCCGACGAAGTAGTCTTCGTCCTCGGTGATGCGCTGGGTGTTGGCGCGCTGCACGCCCTCGACCAGCACCTTCACCGTGCCGTCGGGCAGCTTCAGCATCTGCAGGATCGAGCTGACGCAGCCGACGTCGAACATGTCGTCGGCCTTGGGCTCATCCTTGCCGGCGGCCTTCTGCGCCACCAGCATGATCTGGCGCCCCGACTCCATCGCCGCCTCGAGCGCCTTGATCGACTTCGGCCGGCCCACGAACAGCGGGATGACCATGTGCGGGAACACGACCACGTCGCGCAGGGGCAGCAGCGGCAGCGTGATCGGCTCGGACGGAAGCACGGGATGACCTGACATTGGGAGACCTCACTTTCTCCCCGGCACGTGAGGCCCGGGAGCGGTAAAACAAGACGACGGGGGCCTGCCCGATCGGCCAGGCCGCGGGCCCATCAGGCGCTGGCCTTGTGCTCGCGGTAGACCAGCAGGGGCTTGGCGCCCTCCTCGACGATGTGATCGTCGATCACGACCTTGGCCACGCCGTCCAGCGTCGGCAGCTCGAACATGGTGTCGATCAGCGAATGCTCCAGGATCGAGCGCAGCCCGCGCGCGCCGGTCTTGCGCGCCAGCGCCTTGCGCGCGATCGCCACCAGCGCCGAAGGCCGCACCTCGAGCTCGACGTCGTCCATCGCGAACAGCTTCTGGTACTGCTTGACGAGCGCGTTCTTGGGCTCGGTGAGGATCTGCACCATCGCCTCTTCGGTCAGCTCGCCCAGCGTGGCCACCACAGGCAGGCGGCCCACCAGCTCGGGGATGAGACCGAACTTGATCAGGTCCTCGGGCTCGGCCTCGCGGAACAGGTCGGCGGCGCGCTTCTCGTTCTTGCTGTGCACGCTGGCGGCGAAGCCGATGCCCGACTTCTCGGTGCGGCTCTGGATGACCTTCTCCAGGCCGTCGAACGCCCCGCCGCAGATGAACAGGATGTTGGTGGTGTCGATCTGCAGGAAGTCCTGGTTCGGGTGCTTGCGGCCGCCCTGCGGCGGCACGCTGGCCATCGTGCCCTCGACCAGCTTCAGCAGCGCCTGCTGCACGCCCTCGCCCGAGACGTCGCGCGTGATGCTCGGGTTGTCGGCCTTGCGGCTGATCTTGTCGATCTCGTCGATGTAGACGATGCCGCGCTGCGCCCGCTCGACGTCGTAATTGCAGTTCTGCAGCAGCTTCTGGATGATGTTCTCGACGTCCTCGCCGACATAGCCGGCCTCGGTCAGCGTGGTCGCGTCGGCGATCACGAAGGGGACGTTGAGCAGCCGCGCCAGCGTCTGCGCGAGCAGCGTCTTGCCCGAGCCCGTCGGGCCGATGAGCAGGATGTTGCTCTTCGTCAGCTCGACCTCGTCCTTGGAGGCATTGGCCCCCATGTGCTTGAGCCGCTTGTAATGGTTGTAGACGGCCACCGACAGCGTGCGCTTGGCCACTTCCTGGCCGATCACGTACTGGTCGAGGCTGGTCTTGATCTCGCTCGGCACCGGCAGGTCGGACTTGGCCGACTTGGCCGCGGCACCCTCGGCCGGCACCTCATCACGGATGATGTCGTTGCACAGCTCGATGCACTCGTCGCAGATGAACACCGAAGGACCGGCGATCAGCTTCTTGACCTCGTGCTGGCTCTTACCGCAGAACGAGCAGTAGAGAACCTTTTCGCCGGAGGCGCCCTTCTTTTCGGCCATGGATGGATGTGCGGAGTATGCGCGGGAGGTCGCACCATCATAGACGATGTGCGGCGACCCCTGCCGGCGGGAAAAGGACCCGCTTTCGGGCGGACGTGAGCGATCGTGAGCGGTCGCGGGCGCTTGCGGCGCGGCTGCCGGGCGGGTGCCCGGCGTTCGCCTCAGGCGCGCTTGTCGAGCACCTGGTCGATGAGGCCGTATTCCTTGGCCTCGGCGGGCGACATCCACATGTCGCGCTCCATGTCGGCCATGATGCGGTCCAGCGGCTGGCCGGTGCGGTCGGCGTAGATGCGGTTGAGCTGCTCGCGCGTCTTGATGATCTCGCGCGCCTGGATCTCGATGTCGGTCGCCTGGCCCTGCGCGCCGCCCGAGGGCTGGTGGATCATCACGCGCGAGTTCGGCAGCGCCGAGCGCTTGCCCTTGGCGCCGGCCATCAGCAGGAA
>JAGWMW010000285.1 GCA_028871575.1 Burkholderiales bacterium
GCGGGCCTGGCCGACCTCGAGCGCAACACGCGCGACCTGCAGGAAGCCGTGATGGGCATCCGCATGATCCCGATGTCGCTGGTCTTCAACCGCTTCCCGCGCATGCTGCGCGACCTGGCCGGCAAGCTGGGCAAGAAGGTCGAGCTGGTGCAGGTGGGCGAGGCGACCGAGCTCGACAAGGGCCTGGTCGAGAAGATCACCGACCCGCTCACGCACCTGGTGCGCAACAGCTGCGACCACGGCATCGAGCTGCCGGCCGAGCGGCTGGCGCGCGGCAAGCCCGAGCACGGCACGATCACGCTGATCGCCAGCCACCAGGGCGGCAGCATCGTCATCGAGGTGCGCGACGACGGCCGCGGCCTGAACCGCGCGCGGCTGCTGGCCAAGGCGCGCGAGCGCGGCCTGGAGGCACCCGACACGATGAGCGATGCCGAGGTCTGGGCCCTGATCTTCGCCCCCGGCTTCTCCACCGCCGAGCTCGTCACCGACGTCTCGGGCCGCGGCGTGGGCATGGACGTCGTGAAGAAGAACATCACCGCGCTGGGCGGCACGGTGGAGATCGACTCCGCCGAGGGCTGGGGCATGACGGTGCGGGTGCGCCTGCCGCTGACGCTGGCCATCATGGACGGCATGAGCGTGGGCGTGGCCGACGAGTGCTACATCCTGCCGCTGGCCAGCGTGGTCGAGTCGTTCCAGGTGCGCCCCGGCATGGTCCGCACCCTGGGCGGCAGCGGCCGCGTGGTCGACGTGCGCAACGAGTACATGCCGGTGCTCGACCTCGAGGCCGTGTTCGGCGTGCCCCGCGTGGACGGCGAGCGCGGCAGCCCGATCATGGTCGTGGTCGAGGCCGAGGGCGCCCGCGTCGCGCTGCTGGTCGACGAGCTGCTGGGCCAGCAGCAGGTGGTGGTGAAGAACCTCGAGAGCAACTACCGCCGCGTCGAGGACGTCTCGGGCGCCACCATCATGGGAGATGGCCGGGTGGCGCTGATCCTGGACATCGGCGCGCTCGTGCGGCGCTCGCGCCACTGAAGCCGGCTGCAGGTTTGGCCGAACCCATTCAATCCCATTCCAAGAGGACTCCCGCCATGAAACTCAACCAGCTGCGCACCGGCCCCCGCCAGGCCCTGGGCTTCGGTCTCGTGATCTCGCTGATGGCCCTGGTCGTGGGCTTCACCGTGCTGCGCCTGCAGTCGCTGGACCACGCCACCCAGGCCACGCAGGCGATCGAGAAGCGCACGTCCCAAGTCGAGGAGTGGCGCGCGCTGACGCAGCTGAACGCCACGCGGGCGCTGGCCATCGCCAAGACCTTCGGTTCGGCCGACGTCACCGCCTTCTTCGAAGGGCCGATCAAGGAAACCACGGCCCGCATCAGCACCCTGCAGGAAGCACTGCAGGGCTCGGTCCAGAGCGAGCAGGGCAAGGCCTTGCTGGCGGCGGTGGCAAGCCGGCGCACTGAGTACCTGGCCGCGCGGCAGCAGGTGCTGGACCAGACCAAGGCCGCCAACGCCGATGCCGCCAAGCAGGCACTGGACGGGCAAATGGTGCCGGCCAGCAAGGCCTACGTGGCCGCCATCGAGGCGCTGGCCGATCACGAGCGGGCCCAGGCGTTGGCCGCCGCCCGGCTCATGCAGCACGACCTGGGCGCCGTGCAGGCCACCGCGCTCGGCCTGCTGGCGCTCGGGGCGGTGCTGGCCGCGGCCCTGGGCTGGCTGATCACGCGCTCGATCACGACTCCGCTGCACCACACCGTGCAGGCCACCGAGGCAATGGCGCAGGGCGACCTGGCGCACGCCATCGTGGCCGAGGGCCGCGACGAGATGGCGCACATGATGGGCTCGCTGGCGAAGATGCAGGAGGCGCTGCGGCGCGTCATCGCCGAGGTGCGCTCGGGCAGCGACTCGATCTCCACCGCCAGCCAGCAGATCGCCAGCGGCAACCAGGACCTGTCCAGCCGCACCGAGCAGACCGCCAGCAACCTGCAGCAGGCCGCCAGCAGCCTGGAGCAGCTCACCGGCACCGTGCGCCAGACGGCCGACTCGGCGCGCACCGCCAACCAGCTGGCGGCCTCGGCCACCAGCGTCGCGCAGCGCGGCGGCGAGGTGGTCTCGCAGGTGGTGGCGACGATGGAGGAGATCACCGCCAGCAGCCGCCGCATCGGCGACATCATCGGCACCATCGACGGCATCGCGTTCCAGACCAACATCCTGGCGCTGAACGCCGCGGTCGAGGCGGCGCGGGCCGGCGAACAGGGCCGCGGCTTCGCCGTCGTGGCCAGCGAGGTGCGCAGCCTGGCGCAGCGCTCGGCCGAGGCCGCGCGCGAGATCAAGGGCCTGATCGGGGCC
>JAGWMW010000083.1 GCA_028871575.1 Burkholderiales bacterium
CAGGGCCGCGAAGGCCGCGATTTCCTCGGGCGACTGCCAGCCGCCGTCCACCGGCAGGTGGCGGTACTGCAGGCCCGCGGCCAGCGCCGCGGCCTCGAGCTCGGCGCTGGTGGGCTGGTTGGGGCCGTGCTCGAAATCGGGCCGGTTGTTGACGACGCTGCGAAAGCCGGCGCGCGCGGCCTCGGCCATGGCTTCGGGCATCAGTTGCGGGGCGACGCAGACGTCGGCGGCGATGGCGCGGGCGGGCAGGGAGGTCATGGGCCCTACTTTGCCAGGGCTTGCCGGACGGCGGCCGAGACCAGGCCCATCTCGGCCTGGCCGGCGAAGCGGCTCTTGGCCGCGGCCATCACGCGGCCCATGTCGGCCGGGCCGGTCGCCCCGAGCTCGCCCACCAGGGCGGCCACGGCCGCGCCGATCTCGGCGGCGCTCAGCCGCTGCGGCAGGTAGGCCACGAGCACGGCCAGCTCGGCCGCCTCCTTGGCCACCAGGTCGGCCCGGCCGCCCTGCTCGAAGGCCGCGATCGAATCCTTGCGCTGCTTGACCAGCTTGTCGACGATGGCCACCACCGCGGCGTCGTCGAGCACCACGCGCTCGTCCACTTCGCGCTGCTTCAGTGCCGCCAGCAGGCCGCGGATCGCGAGCAGGCGGTCGGCGTCGCGGGCGCGCATGGCCGCCTTCATGTCGTCGGTGATCCGGTCTTTGAGGCTCATCGCAGGGCTCGTTGGGCGATTGAAAAAGCCCGCTGCAGGCGCCCGCAGCGGGCTCGATCGGGTCGCCGCGGCAGGGGCGGGGGCTAGTAGAGCTTCTTGGGCAGCTGCATGCTGCGCACGCGCTTGAAGTGGCGCTTGACCGCGGCCGCCTTCTTGCGCTTGCGCTCGGCGGTGGGCTTCTCGTAGAACTCGCGCGCCCGCAACTCGGTCAACAGGCCGATCTTCTCGATCGTGCGCTTGAAGCGGCGCAGGGCAACGTCGAAGGGCTCGTTTTCTTTGACGCGGATGGTGGTCATGGGCAGGGGGTTCGCTGTGAGATGGTACGAGCCTGGCGAAAAAGCTCAGCCCAAGAGTATAGCGCGGCGGCGCGATCAGGCGGCCCGGGCCCGGCCGCGGCCGGCCCGGGCCGCGGCCGCCTGCAGCACCGGTCCCACGATCACGATGCCGGGGCTGCCCAGGTCCTGCGCGTCGGCGAGCAGGCTGCCCAGCGTGGTCAGGCGGCTGCGCGAGTGCGGCAGGCCGGCGTGCTCCACCAGCGCGGCGGGCGTGTGCGGCGCCAGGCCGACCAGCAGCCCGGTCTGGATCGCCGCCAGCCGCGACATGCCCATGTAGATGACCAGCGTGAGCCCCTGCGCCGCCGCGGCCGCCAGCGTCGGCCAGTCGGGGCCTCGCCCGCCCTCGCGGGCATGGGCGGTGACCACGATCGCGCCCTGCGCATGGTCGCGGTGGGTCCAGGGCACGCCCAGGTCGGTGGCCGCCGCCAGCCCGGCGGTGATGCCGTTGACGATCTCGACCTCGATGCCGTGCCGCTGCAGGGCCTGTGCCTCTTCGCCGCCGCGGCCGAAGACCAGGGGGTCGCCGCCCTTCAGGCGCACCACGCGCTCGCCGGCCAGCGCCTGGCTCACCATCAGGCGCTCGATGAAGGCCTGTGGCGTGCTGCGGCAGCCGCCGCGCTTGCCCACGTGCACCACGCGCGGCGGGGCGCGGCGGCCGCGCAGCGCGCGCTCGAGCACGGCGTCGGAGACCAGGTCGTCCACCAGCAGCAGCGTGGCGCGGCGCATCACGCGCAGGGCCTTGAGCGTCAGCAGCTCGGGGTCGCCCGGGCCGGCCCCGACCAGGGCGCACCAGGGGCGGGGGCGGCGCGCGGCCTTCATGCGCTCAGCTCGCGCGCGCCGCGGCGCCGGGCCAGCGCCGCGGCGGCGGCCACGATGAGCGCCACCTGGCGCGCCAGCGGTGGAGGTGCCGGGCGCATGCCGCTGAGCACCTCCTGCACGTAGACCGCGGTGCTGGCGGGATCGGTGGCGCGCGGCAGCAGCGGCAGCTCGGTCAGCACGCCCTCCTGGGCCGCCACCGAGAGCTCCGGGTGCAGCTCGCCGCCGAGCCAGGTGTCGATGCGGGGCTGGCGACGCGGATCGGCCACCGGCTCGCCCTCGGTGCCGCGCAGCAGCACCGCGTCGATGCGCTCGCGCTGTGCCCAGGCGCTCATCAGCGCGCCGAACTCGGGGTGCGTGTGGTTGACCAGCCGCAGCGTCGGCGCACCGAGCACGGGGTCGAGCATCTTGGCCACCGTATGGCCGGGCCCGCGCAGGCCGATCACGCGCCGAAGGTCGAGCAGCGCCTGCAGCGGCGGGCACAGCACGCCCGTGGGCACGAAGGCAGGTTCGCGGCGCGACCAGGCGCGGGCGATCTCCTGCGGGTGCAGCACCGGCTGCAGGCCGAGGTCGGAGAGGACCGCCGCGCTGGTCACGCGCGAGGGCTCGGCCAGCGGGCCGTGGACCAGCACCTGCAGACCTTCGCGCGCCAGCCACAGCGCCAGCAGCGGCGTGAGGTTGGGCAGCTTGCGCGAGCCGTTGTACGACGGGATCAGCACCACCGGGCGCGCGCTGGGCACGGGCACCGTGCGCGCCTGCACCGCGGCCAGGAAGCCCACCAGCTCGTCCAGCGTCTCGCCCTTCATGCGCATGGCCATCACGAAGGCGCCGACCTCGGCCGCGCCGGCCCGGCCGTCGAGCACCTCGGCCATGGCCGCCTCGGCCGCGTCCCGGCTCAGGGCCTGCGAGCCGCTGGCGCCACGTCCGATGGATTTCAGGTGGGCGTCGAGTGTCATGGCGAGAGCTTGGCTCCGGTCAGCGCAATTCGCAAGTTCCGGGCCCAGCAAGGTACGCCCCCGGGCGCGGCGCCGGCGCCGGCTTCAGGCCTGGACGGGGCTGGCCGCCAGGCGCCGCAGCTCGGGCAGGCACGAGCCGCATTGCGTGCCGCAGCGCAGCACGCCCTGCATCGCAGCCAGCCGCTGCTCGGCCGGGCCGGCGAGGCCGGCCAGCACCTGCACGATGCGCGACTGCCCGACGTCGAAGCAGCCGCAGACCTGCGGGTCGCGCGCCGGCACCGGCCCGGGCGCGGTGGCCCCGGGTGCCAGCAGGGCGCGGCCCAGGGCCTGCGTCGGCGCCTGCTGCTGCAGCAGCGGCGCGATCCAGGCCTCGGCCCGCGTGTCGCCGGCCAGCAGGAAGGCCTCCAGCCGCTGGTCGGCGCCGTCGCCGGCCAGGCGCAGGCTGCGGCGCTGGCCGCGCCGCGGGTCGCGGTAGTGCAGCACGCGGGCCCCTTCGAGGTCGAACAGCGCTGCCACCTGCGCCACGAGCGCATCGTCGGCCGGTGTCGCCGCAGCGGCGCGGAACAGCACGCCGCTGCGCTCGCGGCCGAAAGGCACGCAGGCGGCGAACGAGAAGCCTTCGAACAGCGGCCGCAGGGCCTGGCGCAGCTGCAGCGCCTGCGCCTCCCCGCACCAGGCCAGTGCCACCAGGCGCCAGGGCAGCTCGGCGCGCTCGATGCGCACGGCCGCATGCTTGAGCTCGGGCTGGCGCGACAGCGGGCACAGCGCCGGCGAGGTGAGCGCGTTGACCCCGCCGGAGACGAACTCGTCGCCCCAGTGCATGGCCACGAAGGCCTGGGCCGGCGCCACGCCTTCGCTGGCGCGGGCCGGCAGCACGAGCGTGCCGCGGCGCGAGTGCAGGACGGCCAGGTCGCCCTCGGCCAGGCGCAGGCGTGCCATCTCCTGCGGGTGCAGCTCCACGCCGGGCTCGGGCGCGTGGCCGAAGAGCCGGCCGAGGGTGCCGGTGCGGCTCATGCCGTGCCACTGGTCGCGCAGCCGCCCGGTGTTGAGCGCGAACGGGTGGCGCGCGTCGCGCGGCTCGGCAGGCGGCTGCCAGGGCAGGTCGGCGAAGCGCGCGCGGCCATCGGCGGTGGCGAAGCGGTGGTCGGTGTACAGGCGCTCGCGGCCGGCCGCCGCGCCCTGCGGAAAGGGCCAGCAGGCCGGCTCGGCGTCCAGCTGCGGCCAGCTCAGGCCGGTGATGTCGAGGTCGCGCCCGCGCGTGCTCTCGCGGTGCTCGTTCCAGATCGCCTGCGGGTCGGCATAGTCGAAGAGGGACGGGCGGCCGGGCCGCAGCCGCGGCTCGAGCCGGCGCGCGAAGTCGCAGGCGATCTGCCAGTCGGCGCGCGCCTGGCCCGGCGCCGGCACGGCGGCGCGCACGCGGCTGATGCGGCGCTCGCTGTTGGTGACCGTGCCCTCCTTCTCGCCCCAGCTGCTGGCCGGCAGCAGCAGGTGGGCGTGGCGCGCGGTGGCGGTGCCGGCGTAGGCCTCCTGCAGCACCACGAACTCGGCGCGCTGCAGCGCCCGCCGCACGGTGGCCTGGTCGGGCAACGACTGCGCGGGGTTGGTGCAGGCGATCCACAGGGCCCGGATCTCGCCGTCGGCGGCGGCCTGGAACATCTCGACGGCAGTCTTGCCCGGGCGCGCGGGCACGTCGTCCACGCCCCACAGCTTCGCCACCTCGGCGCGGTGCGCCGGGTCGGCCAGGTCGCGGTGCGCTGACAGCAGGTTGGCCATGCCGCCGACCTCGCGCCCGCCCATCGCATTGGGCTGGCCCGTGAGCGAGAAGGGCCCGGCGCCGCGGCGGCCGATCTGCCCCGTGGCCAGGTGCAGGTTGATCAGCGCCGCGTTCTTGGCCGTGCCGCTGCTGCTCTGGTTCAGCCCCTGGCAATAGAGGCTGAGCACCGCGCCGGCCTGCCCGAACCAGCGCGCCGCCTGCACCAGGTCGGCCTCGCGCAGGCCGGTGATGCGCGCCGTCTCGCGCGGCGTGAACTCGCGCACGCGGTCGCGCAGGGCGGCAAAGCCCTCGGTGTGCGCGGCGATGAAGGCGCCGTCGGTCAGGCCTTCCCACAGCAGCAGGTGCAGCAGTCCGTGGCACAGCGCCACGTCGCTGCCGGGCCGCAGGGCCAGGTGCAGGTCGGCCTGGGCCGCGGTCTCGGTGCGGCGCGGATCGACGACGACGACGCGCAGCCCGGGCCGGGTCCGCCGCGCGTCCTCGATGCGCCGGTACAGCACCGGGTGGGCCCAGGCCGTGTTGCTGCCGGCGATGAAGAGCAGGTCGGCGTGGTCGATGTCCTCGTAGCAGGCCGGGGGCGCGTCGGCGCCGAGCGTGAGCTTGTAGCCGGCCACGGCGCTGCTCATGCACAGGCGCGAGTTGCTGTCGATGTTGTTGGTGCCGATCAGGCCCTTGGCGAGCTTGTTGAAGACGTAGTAGTCCTCGGTCAGCAGCTGGCCCGAGATGTAGAAGCCCACGGCATCGGGGCCGTGGGCGCCGATGAGCTCGGCAAAGCGCCCGGCGGCATGGTCGAGCGCCGTGTCCCAGTCGGTGTCGCGGCCGTGCAGCCGGGGCTGGTGCAGCCGCTGGTGCCGCGTGACCGCGGCGCTGGCCGTCAGGTGCAGCGACTGGCCCTTGGCGCACAGCCGGCCGAAGTTGGCCGGGTGCCGGGGGTCGCCGCGCACGCCGGTGATCTGCGCGCCCTCGCTCTCGATGACGACCCCGCAGCCGACGCCGCAGTAGGGGCAGGTGGAGCGCGTCTCCTTCACTTGGCGGCCAGCTCGGCGGCGTCCAGGTGCACCTGGCCGGCCTCGACCCTGACCGCGAAGCGGGCCGTGCAGCCCTGGTCGGGCGCGCGTGCCTGGCCGCTGTCCAGCGCGATGGTCCAGTTGTGCAGCGGGCAGGCCACGCTGCGGCCGAACACGATGCCCTGCGACAGCGGGCCGCCCTTGTGCGGGCACTGGTCGAGCAGCGCATAGACCTCGCCCTCGGCGGTGCGGAACACCGCCACTGCCGGGCCCCCGGCGCGCGAGACGCGGCGCGCGCCCTGCAGCGGGATGTCCTCGAGCCGGCACACCGGCGTCCAGGCCGCGGTCACAGCGCCGCCACCGGCTCGAACTGGCGCAGGTCGACGCCGGCCCGGTCCGACTCGAACCAGGGGTCGGGCTCGCCGTCCAGGCTGAACTGCAGCCGCGCCCAGAGCGCGCGGCGGCCCTCGGCGTCGTCCAGGATGCGCTGCTTGATGGCGTCCAGGCCCACCCGGCCCACGTAGTGCACCGTGCGCTCGAGGTACCAGCCTTCCTCGCGGTAGAGCTGCAGGAAGGCGCCGCTGTGCTCGAGCACCTCCTCGGCCGTCTTGACCTTGCACAGGAACTGCGCCACCTCGGTCTTGATGCCGCCGTTGCCGGCGACGTAGATCTCCCAGCCCGAGTCGACGCCGATCACGCCCACGTCCTTGATGCCGGCCTCGGCGCAGTTGCGCGGGCAGCCGCTGACGGCCAGCTTGACCTTGTGCGGCGCGTACATGCGCCACAGCGCGCGCTCGAGGTCCTTGCCCATCTGCGTGCTGTCCTGGGTGCCGAAGCGGCACCATTCGCTGCCCACGCAGGTCTTCACGGTGCGCAGGGCCTTGGCGTAGGCGTGGCCGCTGGGCATGCCGATGGCCTGCCACACCGCGGGCAGGTCTTCCTTCTTCACGCCCAGCAGGTCGATGCGCTGGCCGCCGGTGACCTTGACGGTGGGGATCTTGAACCGGTCCACCGCATCGGCGATGCGGCGCAGCTCGTCGGCCGTGGTCTCGCCGCCCCACATGCGCGGGATGACGCTGTAGCGGCCGTCCTTCTGGATGTTGGCGTGGCTGCGCTCGTTGACGAAGCGGCTCTGCGGGTCGTCCTGCGCCTCTTTCGGCCAGGTGCTCAGCAGGTAGTAGTTGACGGCCGGGCGGCAGCTCGCACAGCCGTCGGGCGTGCGCCAGCCCTGGTGGCGGAACACGCCGTCCACGCTCAGCAGCTTTTGCTCGCGGATGGCCTGGCGCACCTCGGCGTGGCTGGCGTCGGTGCAGCCGCAGATCGCCTTCTTGGCCGGCGCCTTCGAGTAGTCGCCGCCGGCCGTGAACATCAGCAGTTGCTCCACCAACCCGGTGCAGGAGCCGCAGGAGGCGCTGGCCTTGGTGTGCTTGCGCACCTCCTCCAGCGTGAACAGGCCCCGGTCCTTGATGGCCTTGCAGATCGTGCCCTTGTTCACGCCGTTGCAGCCGCAGACCTCGTCGCCGTCGGCCATCGCCGCGGCCTGGTGGTGGCCCTCGTGGCCGACGTCGCCGATGTTGCTTTCGCCGAACATCAGCTTGTCGCGCAGGTCGTGCACGCTGCGGCCGTCGCGCAGCAGCTTGAAGTACCAGCTGCCGTCGACGGTGTCGCCGTACAGGCAGGCGCCGACCAGCTTGTCGTGCCGGATCACGAGCTTCTTGTAGACGCCGCCATGGGGGTCGGACAGCACGATCTCCTCGTAGCCCTGCTCGGCCGGGCCGCCGGCGAAGTTGCCGGCGCTGAACAGGTCGATGCCCGTGACCTTGAGCTTGGTGCTGGTCTGGCTGCCGGTGTAGCGCCCGATGCCGAACTGCGCCAGGTGCGTGGCGCAGACCTTGGCCTGCTCGAACAGCGGCGCCACCAGGCCGTAGGCGATGCCGCGGTGGGCGGCGCACTCGCCCACGGCGTAGACGCGCGGGTCGGTCACGGTCTGCATCGTGTCGCTGACCACGATGCCGCGCTGGCAGTGCAGGCCGGCGCGCTCGGCCAGCGCCGTGTTCGGGCGGATGCCGGCGGCCATCACCACCAGGTCGGCCGGGATCTGGCTGCCGTCCTTGAAGCGCACCGCGCCGACGCGGCGGCCTCCGCCGGAGCTGCCCTCGGCGGCCAGCAGCGCCTCGGTCTGGGCGCCCATGCGGAAGCTCAGCCCGCGCGCCTGCAGCGATTGCTGCAGCAGCCCGGCGGCCGCCTCGTCGAGCTGGCGCTCCATCAGCCAGGGCATCACGTGCACCACCGTCACCTGCAGGCCGCGCTGCCTCATGCCGTGGGCAGCCTCCAGGCCGAGCAGGCCGCCGCCGATGACCACCGCATGGCGATAGCGGCCGGCGGCGTCGATCATGGCCTGGGTGTCGGCGATGTCGCGGTAGGCGATCACGCCCTCCAGCTCGGTGCCCGGCACTGGCAGGATGAAGGGGTTGCTGCCCGTGGCCAGCAGCAGCCGGTCGTAGCCGGCCGAGACGGTGCCGCCGTGGCCGTCCTCGGCGGTCACCACGCGCCGGGTGCGGTCGATCGAGACCACCTTCGTGCCCAGGTGCAGGGTGATGCCTTGTTCCGCATACCAGCTCAAGGGGTTGAGCACGATCTGGTCGATCGTCTGCTCGCCCGCGAGCACGGGGCTCAGCAGGATGCGGTTGTAGTTGGGGTGCGGCTCGGCACCGAAGACGGTGATGTCGTACAGGCCGGGCGCGATGCGCAGCAGCTCTTCGAGCGCGCGCACGCCGGCCATGCCGTTGCCGACCAGGACCAGACGCGATTGCTTCATGACGGGAACCTCCGTGTGGACAGGACGCCCGCGCGCCAGACGGGCGTCGCGGAACGCGGCTGCGCACAACGGTGTGCACGTCGGCCCGGTGCGCCCCAAGGCGGCACGGGCCTGCGAGGCGCGTCTTCGCGCCAGGCGTCGCTATCAAGCAGGTTCCGTGCCGCCACCGAGGGCGGGGGCCCCCTGCTCCGCGTGACTCAACTTAGGGGCCAAAATCCCCGACACGCTTGTACTGCGCACGGCGCGCCACCAAGATTGGGCACCGGCCGCAGTCTTGGTGCAGCCGCCCTGCACCCCACCGCCTGCCATGACCACCGTGCTCAATCCGGCTCCGCTGCCGCCGCTGGCCAGCGCCGAGCTGCAGCGCCTGCAGGCCGCCCTGTTGCCGGTGCTGGTCGAGCGCGCGGGCCAGATGCTGGCCGTCAAGAGCCTGGACGGCGGGCGCTACGTGCAGGTCGACGCGGCGATGGCCGGCTGGCTCGGGCGGCCCGCCGCCGAGGTGCTGGGCTGCACCGATGCCGACTTCTTCGACCCCGCCCTGGCGCTGCTGCTGCGCGCGGCCGACCAGACCGCGCAGGCCCAGTCGGCGCCGCTGGTCAGCGAGCACCGCGTCGAGCGTGCCGGCGGCCGGCAGGAGTTCTCGGTGCTGCGGCTGCGCGTGCCGGCCGAGACGGCGGGCCCGGGCTGGTTGTGCTGCGTCTGGACGCCGCTGGCCGCCGAGCGCCAGCGCGAAGCCACGCTGCAAGCCGCGCTGGCGCAGATCGAGCAGCAGCAGCAGGCCCTGGAGATGCTGCGCCGCGAGCTCGCCGACCAGGCGCTGCGCGATCCGGCCTCGGGGCTGTTCCGGCGCGCCAATTTCGAGGACCAGCTGCGGCGCGAGGCCGACCTGTCGCTGCGCGAGCACCGCGAGTTCGCCATCGTCTTCATCGAGCTCGATCCGCTGCCGCCCAAGGTGCGGGCCTTCGGCGAGGCCGGCCGCCAGCGCGTGCTCGAGGCGCTGGGCCGGCTGCTGCGCGGCGGCACGCGGGCCATGGACGCCTCCTGCCGCTACGACGAGCAGCGCTTCGCGGTGCTGCTGTCGGGCGTGGGCCTGGCCACCGCGCACGCCCGCATGGAGAGCCTGCGCCGCAAGTGCGCCACCGAAATCGTCGTGCACGAGGGGCAGGACCTGGGCTTCAGCGTCGCCATGGGCGTGGCCAGCTTCCCGCACACGGCACACACCCACGACGACCTGGTGGCGGCCTGCGATGCCGCGCTGGCCGAAGCCCGCCGCCGCGGCGGCAACCTGGTGACGCTGGCGGCGATCCGCTTCGAGACACCGGCCTGACCCGGCCGCGGCCGGGCTACGCCAACAGGGCCTGCACGGCCTGCCATTCGGCTTCCGTCACGGGCGTGATCGACAGCCGGTTGCCTCGTCGCAGCACCTGCATCGTGGCCAGGGCCCGCTGTGCCCGCATCTCGGCGAGCGGCAGCAGCCGGGTCTTGCGCTCCAGCGCCACGTCGATCTGCAGCCAGCGCGGCTGCGCCGGCGTGGCGCGGGGGTCGAAGTAGGGGCTGGCGGGGTCGAACTGCGTGGCGTCGGGCCGGGGCGGGCCGGCGATGCGGGCCAGCCCCGCGATGCCCGGCTCGGGGCAGGACGAGTGGTAGAAGAGCACGCCGTCGCCGGGCCGCATGAGGTCGCGCATGAAGTTGCGGGCCTGGTAGTTGCGCACCCCCGTCCAGGCCAGCGTCTGCTGCGGCGCGCGGGCGAGGTCGTCGATCGAGGCCTCGGCCGGCTCGCTCTTCATCAGCCAGTGGCGGCCGGGCATGCAGGGTGCGCCGCGGGCGGCGAAAGCGCTGGAAGGAGGTGTCCGCCGTGAGCCGTGAACCGCATTCCTGAACCCTCAGGGAAGTTCAGGTGGGCGAGGTCAGCCGGGCTTCGGGTTCATCTGACGCGAGACGATCACACCCGCCTGGCAATGTTCCAAGCCCTGGCTCAATGAGCATCGGTTCAAGGAAATATTGAGCCCACGCGAACACGACGGACCACGTCATTCTAGGCCTGCCGCGGCGCGCGCGGCGCAAGCCGGATGTCGCTTTGTCACAGCAGCTGGCCGTCGCTGCCCAGGGCCTCGTCGATGCGGCGCAGCAGGGCATCGAGGTCGATGCCAACGGGCTCGTGCGCGCGGCCGGCGGCCACGGCCGCAGGGGTTGCGGCTGGCGCATCGGGCGCGGCGGGTGTCGCGGGTGTGGCCGGTGCAGGCGGCTGGGCCTGCCGCTCGGCGAGCTGGTAGGCCACGTTCAGCGCCGCCAGCACCGCGATGCGCTCGCGCCCGCGCACCTTGCCGGCCTCGCGGATGGTGGTCATCTCGCGGTCGACGCCGGCCACCGCGGCGGCGAGCAGGGCCTCGCCGCCCTCGGGGCAGCCGAGCATGTAGACCTGGCCCAAAATGCTGACCTCGACCTGCTTCATCGCGCCTTGCCCTGAACCTGCGGGGCCGGCGCGGCGGCTGCGGCCGGGGCCGCATCGGGCGGCAGCCGCTCGATCAGCGCATCGATGCGGGCGCGGGCCGCGGCCAGCCGCGAGCGCAGGCTGTCGCGCTCGGCTGTCACGGCCGCCAGCTGCTGCTCGATGAGGGCGCTGGTGCGTCGCAGTTCCTGGTGCCGCAGCACCAGGCGGTCCACCCGCTCCGCGAGGTCTTCGAGCTTGCTCATGACTCAGCCGGTCTCCCTGGCAGGCATTGTAGGAGCGCCCGTATCGCAGAACCGGCGCACGGCGCAGGCCTCGCAGCGCGGCCGGCGCGCCACGCAGACGTAGCGGCCGTGCAGGATCAGCCAGTGGTGCGCGTGCCGAAGGTAGCGCGCCGGCACGCGCTGCAGCAGGCCTTCCTCGACCGCCAGCGGGGTGCGCCCCGGCGCCAGCCCGGTGCGGTTAGCAAGCCTGAACACATGCGTGTCCACGGCCATCGTGGGCTCGCCGAAGGCCACGTTGAGCACGACGTTGGCCGTCTTGCGGCCGACGCCGGGCAGGGCCTCGAGGGCGGCGCGCGAGGCCGGTACCTCGCCGCCGTGCTGGTCGACGAGGATGCGGCAGGTGGCCAGCAGGTTCGCGGCCTTGGTGCGAAACAGGCCGATGGTGCGGATCAGCTCGGTCACGCGCTCGGGGCCCAGCGCCAGCATCCGCTGGGGCGTGGGCGCCAGCGTGAAGAGCCGCCGGGTGGCCCGGTTGACGCCGACATCGGTGGCCTGCGCCGACAGCAGCACCGCGATCAGCAGCTCGAACACGCTGGTGAACTCGAGCTCGGTCTGCGGCCGCGGGTTGGCCGCGGCCAGGGTGGCGAAGAAGCCCTCGACGGCCTCAGGCGTCATGGCGCGCCGCCCGGGCCCGGGCCTGCGCGGCCAGCCGGGCGGCCTGCTCGGCCTGCTCGCGCGCCGAGCGCGCGCGGCGCTGCTGGTAGCGCTCGCGCGCCGCCTCGGCCTGGGCCGCGCTCCAGGCCTGCCAGCCGCTGCGGCCCGGGGTGGCCACGAGCATCTCGATGCAGTCCACGGGGCAGGCCGGCAGGCACAGCTCGCAGCCGGTGCACAGCGCCTCGACCACGGTGTGCATCCGCTGCGGCGCACCGACGATGCAGTCCACCGGGCAGGCCTTGATGCACAGCGCGCAGCCGATGCAGCCGGCCTCGTCGATCACGGCGCGCCGGCGCGGGCCTTCGCTGCCGCAGGCCGGGTCCAGCGGCAGCGGGCTGCGCCCGGTGAGGGCGGCGAGGCGCTGCACGCCCTCCTCGCCGCCGGGCGGGCAGCGGTTGATGGCGGCACCTTCGTCGGCCATGGCCTGGGCGTAGGCCCGGCAGTCGGCGTAGCCGCAGCGCGTGCACTGGGTCTGCGGCAGGGCCGCGTCGAGCCGCCCGGCGAGAGCCGCAGCGATCGAAGCCGCGGGGTCGGTGGAGTCGTCGGCAGCGGGGTCGGTCACTGCCGGATTATCGGTGCGTGCTCAGGCCCGCCGGCGCCGCGCGGCCGTGCCGCGCGCCTCGGCCCGGGCTGCTTCGGCGTCGTAGCGGGCGATGAACTGCCGCACCTCGGGGTAGACCTTCTCGCGCCAGCGGCGGCCGGCGAAGATGCCGTAGTGCCCGGCGCCGGCCACGTCGTAGTGGAACCGCCGATCCTTCGAGACACCGGTGCAGAGCTCGTGGGCGGCCTTGGTCTGGCCGGCGCCGGAGATGTCGTCGAGCTCGCCCTCGATCGTCAGCAGGGCGGTGCCGGTGATGTCCTGCGGCCGCACCGGCGCGCCGCCGACCTGCCAGGTGCCGTTGACGAGGGCGAAGTCCTGGAACACGGTCTTGATCGTGTCCAGGTAGTACTCGGCCGGCATGTCGAGCACGGCGTTGTACTCGTCGTAGAACTGGCGGTGGGATTCGGCGCTGTCGTCGTCGCCGCGGATCAGGTCGCGGAAGTAGTCGTAATGGCGGCTGAGGTGGCGGTCGGGGTTCATCGCCACGAAGCCGGTGTGCTGCAGGAAGCCGGGGTAGACGCGGCGGCCGGCGCCGGGGAAGTTGTGCGGCACGCGGAAGATGACGTTGTTCTCGAACCAGCTGTAGCTCTTGTTCATCGCCAGGTTGTTGA
>JAGWMW010000286.1 GCA_028871575.1 Burkholderiales bacterium
ATGGACGCGCCCGAGGCCCCCGCCGCCACCGGCTTCAGGGCCCCGCCGCTCGCCCGGCCCGAGCCGCTGCCCACCCTCGCCGACCTGGGCCTGCCCGCGGTGCCCAGCGCGTCCGCGGCGCAGCCGCCGGCCGGCGAGGCCGCGGCCTGGGCCACGCTGGAGGCCTTCCTGGGCGGTCGCGGGCGCGACTACCGGCGCGGCCTGTCCAGCCCGCTGACCGCCCCCGACAGCTGCAGCCGCCTGAGCCCGCACCTGGCCTTCGGCACGGTCTCGATGCGCTGCGTGCACCAGGCCACCCGGGCCCGCATCGCTGCCACTGCTGCCACTGCTGCCACCTCTGCCACTGCCGCCACTTCTCCCACTTCAACCACCGCGGACCCCACGCTGGCCCACGCCCTGCGCGCCTTCGCCAGCCGGCTGCGCTGGCACTGCCACTTCATTCAGAAGTTGGAGGACGAGCCGGCGCTCGAATGGCGCAACCTCGCCCGCTCGATGGACGGCCTGCGCGCCGGCGACGGCGTCCACCCCGACCCGCCCGACCGGGCGCGGCTGCAGGCCTGGTGCGAGGGCCGCACCGGCTACCCGATGGTGGACGCCTGCATGCGCCAGCTGCGCGCCACCGGCTGGCTCAACTTCAGGATGCGGGCGATGCTGGTCAGCTTCGCGGCCTACCACCTGGGCCTGCACTGGCGCGAGCCGGGGCTGTTCCTGGCGCGCCAGTTCCTCGACTTCGAGCCCGGCATCCACTGGAGCCAGATGCAGATGCAGTCGGGCACGACCGGCATCAACACCCTGCGCATCTACTCACCGGCCAAGCAGGCGCGCGACCACGACCCGGCCGGCCGATATGTGCGCCGGTGGGTGCCGGAAATCGGCAGCCCCGCCTACCCGGCGCCGATCGTCGACGAGCGCAGCGCGCTGGCCGCCGTCAAGCGGGCGCTGCACGACCGGCGCCGCACCGCGCAGGCGCAGGCCGAGGCCGATGCCCTGCAGCAGCGGCACGGCTCGCGCCGCAGCGGCCTGCCGCCCGCGCAGGGCCGGGGCACGAAGCGCCGCCGCGACACGACGCCGCCGACGCAGGGCGAGCTCTTCTAGCCGGGCCGCGCGCCGACGGCGCCCGGATGCGTTACGGCACCTGACGCGGCCGCACTGCGCCACCCAGTGCGTCGGCATGAATCGGCGACAAATGCGGGTCAACGGGCCCGCGCCGCGGTTGACGCGGTCGGAATCGCACCCTAACGTGATCGCCGAGCCACCCGCCCGGCGCGGGGTGCCGGCGTGCCACGGGTCGAACGGAAGGGCATGCAAGCGATCGGATCGACGATGGAGCCGGGGCAGGCCTGCAGCCAGAACGGGCTGCTGGCCGCCCTGCCCGCCGTTGTCCTGGCGCGCTGGCAGCCGCAGCTCGAGGCCGTGAAGCTGGCGCTGGGGCAGTCGCTCTACGAGCCGGGCCGCACGATGAGCCATGTCTACTTCCCGACCAGCGCCATCGTGTCGCTGCTCTACGTGACCGAGTCCGGTGCCTCGGCCGAGATCGCGGTGGTGGGTCGCGAGGGGCTGGTGGGCATCGCCCTTTTCATGGGCGGCGACAGCACGCCCAACCGGGCCGACGTGCAGAGCGCCGGCACCGCCTGGCGGCTGCCGGCCGCGCTGCTGAAGGCCGAATTCGGGTCTTCGCCCCCGCTGACGCGCCTGCTGCTGCGCTACACGCAGGCCCTGATCACGCAGATGGCGCAGACCGCGGTGTGCAACCGCCACCACACGGTGGACCAGCAGCTGTGCCGCTGGCTGCTGATGAGCCTGGACCGCCTGCAGGGCAACGAGCTGGTGATGACGCACGAGCTGATCGCCAACATGCTGGGCGTGCGCCGCGAGGGCGTGACCGAGGCGGCCTTCAAGCTGCAGCGGGACGGGCTCATCCGCTACGCGCGCGGCCACATCACGGTCCTGGACCGCCCGAGGCTGGAGCACCGCAGCTGCGAGTGCTACCCCGTGGTGCGGGACGAGTACGCTCGGCTGCTGCCGCCGGGCCCGGCGCCCTAGCGCCCTAGCGCCCTAGCGCCCTAGCGCCCTAGCGCCCTAGCGACGCAGCGACGCAGCGACGCAGCGACGCAGCGACGCCGGGGCGCCGGGGCGGGGTCGCCGCTTCAGGGCTCGCGCGGGCCGGCCGGGGCTTCGTCCTCGGCCGGGGTCACGACCAGCAGCGCCTGCAGGCCGCCCGGGTCGGCCCCCACCTCGGCGCGCAGGCGGCGTGCCGGGCCGCCGGCGCTGCGCCAGTGCAGCCGGGGCGCCGGCACCGCGCGGCCCGCCAAGGTGGCGGCAACCGC
>JAGWMW010000084.1 GCA_028871575.1 Burkholderiales bacterium
CCCGGGTAGCAGCCCTTGTCGAAGGCCACGCCGCCCACCAGCTCGAGGTTGACCATCTGCGGCACGAACTGCTCGGCCGTGGCGGCCACGATGCGGGGCACCCCGCTGCTGGCCTCCAGGCCCTGCCAGACCCGCGGCGCCAGCGCCGGCAGGCCCGGCGGCGGCGTGCCCGCCAGCAGCCAGCGCGGCACCGGGCGATCGCCGACCCTCCCGTCCGGCAGGCGGATCACGTCGCTGTCGCCGACACGGGTGCGGCCCCAGGCCGGCGCGGTCGCGGCATCGTCCAGTGCCTGCTGCGCAACCTGGCCGGCCAGGCCCCACAACGGCCGCTCGGCACTGGCTTCGGAGAGCTTGCAGCGGGCGCGCAGCACGTACATCGACAGGCGCTTGAGCGTGGGCGCCAGCAGGTCGGCGCTGCAGGCCAGCAGCAGCTCGTCCGCCGCGGCCGACCAGCCGACGAAGCTGGCCAGCAGCCGGCCCTTGGCCGAGCAGTAGCCCGCCAGCCGGGCGCGATCGGCCGGCAGGTGGGTGAAGTCCTGCGTGAGCTGGCCGTGCAGGAAGCTTGCGGCCTCGTCGCCGCGGGCCCGGATCAAGCCCCAGTCCTCGAGGCGCAGCGCGCCGGCCGCTTCGGACAGGTCGCCGGCGGAGCCCGATTCGTCGTTCATCGCCTCATTATCATCAGCGCCCATGTCGCGCCGGTCACCGGGGTTGAGCCTGTGGAGGCGCCTGCTGGGCGCCGTGGCGCTGGCCGTGCTGGCCGCCGGGGGCGCCGCGCTGTGGTGGCTGCAGCACCCCTTGCCGCTGTCGGGCGACCGGGCCGAGCTCTCGATCGAGGCCGGCACCTCGCCGCGCGAAGTGGCGCAGGCCTGGGTCGACGCCGGCGTGCAGGCGCCGCCGCGGCTGCTGTACGAGTGGTTCCGCTGGTCGGGCCAGGCACGCCTCATCCGTGCCGGCAGCTACGAAATCGGGCCCGACACGACCCCGCGGCAGCTGCTGGCCAAGATGGTGCAGGGCGACGAGACGCTCGAGCACGTGCGCTTCATCGAGGGCTGGACGCTGCGCCAGCTGCGCGCCGAGCTCGCGCAGGCGCCCGGCCTCAAGCCGGTCACCGCCGGCCTGAGCGACGCGCAGCTGATGGCGGCCCTGGGCGAGCCCGGGACGCCGGCCGAAGGCGCGTTCTTCCCCGACACCTACGCGTACAGCCGCGGCGTGAGCGACGTCACGGTGCTGGCGCGGGCGCGGCGGGCCATGCGCCGGCAGCTGGCCGCCGCCTGGGCCCAGCGCGACCCCGACACGCCGCTGAAGACGCCCGAGCAGGCGCTGATCCTGGCCTCGATCGTCGAGAAGGAGACCGGCCAGCCGGCCGAGCGGCCGCTGGTCGCCGGCGTGTTCGTCAACCGGCTGCGGCTGGGCATGCCGCTGCAGACCGATCCGAGCGTGATCTACGGCCGCGGGCCCGAGGTCGACGGCAGCCTGCGCCGGCGCGACCTGCGCACCGACACGCCGTTCAACACCTACACCCGGGTCGGGCTGCCGCCGACGCCGATCGCCCTGCCGGGCCTGGCGGCCCTGCGCGCGGCCGTGCGGCCGGCGGCCACCAAGGCCTTGTACTTCGTGGCTCGCGGCGACGGCAGCTCGGTCTTCAGCGACGACCTGGCCGACCATAATCGCGCGGTGAAAAAGTACCAGCGCTAGAGCCCGTGGGCACGGGTCGGTTCATCACGGTCGAAGGCATCGACGGCGCCGGCAAGAGCACCCAGCTCCAGGCGCTGGCCCAGTGGCTGCGCGAGCGCGGCCTGCAGGTATTGGTCACGCGCGAGCCCGGCGGCACCGCGCTGGCCGAGCGCCTGCGCGAGCTCCTGCTGCACCAGCCGATGGACGCGCTGACCGAGGCGCTGCTGGTCTTCGCGGCCCGGCGCGACCACCTGGTGCAGCTCATCGAGCCGGCGCTGGCGGCCGGCACCACCGTGCTCTGCGACCGCTACACCGACGCCACCTTCGCCTACCAAGGTGGCGGCCGCGGCTTCGACGCCGCCGTGCTGGCGCAGCTCGAGCAATGGGTGCAGCGCGGCCGCGAGCCCGAGCTGACGCTGTGGTTCGACCTCGATCCCGCGCTGGCGGCCGGGCGCCGCGCCGCAGCGCGGGCCGCGGACCGCTTCGAGGCCCAGGACGCCGCGTTCTTCGACCGCGTGCGGGCCGGCTACGCGGCACGCTGCGCGGCCGCCCCGGGCCGATTCGTCCGGCTCGACGCCGCGGCACCGCCAGCCACGGTCTGGGCCCAGATCGAAGACGCGATGCGGGCCCGCGCATGGTCGTAGGCGAGGACGGCGCGCTGCCGCTGCCCTGGCTGGCCGAGCCGCTGGCCGCGGCGCTGGACGGCGCGCGCGGCCACCGCGGCCACGCGCTGCTGGTGCACGGCGACGAGGGCAGCGGCAGCCTCGCCCTGGCCCTGACGCTGGCCCAGGCCTGGCTGTGCGAGAGCCCGGTCGACCGCGAAAGCCCGCGCGGCGCCGGTTCGCGCCCCTGCGGCCGCTGCGGCAGCTGCCGGCTCGTGCAATCGCACGTGCACCCCGACCTGGTGGTGCTGCTGCCCGAGACCCTGCGACGCGAGCACGGCTGGCCGCTGGCCGGCGACAAGGCCGACGGCGAGGACGGCAAGCGCAAGCCCAGCCGCCAGATCCGCATCGACGAGGTGCGCGGGCTGATCGACTGGGCCACCCGCACGAGCGGCCGCGGCCGCGGCAAGGTGGCGCTGCTGCACCCGGCCGAGGCGCTGAACCCGCAATCGGCCAACGCGCTGCTGAAGACGCTGGAAGAGCCGGCGCCGGGCACGCGGCTGCTGCTGACCTGCGCCGACCCCGAGCGGCTGCTGCCCACGGTGCGCAGCCGCTGCCAGCGCATGCGTCTGGCCGCCCCGGCGCCCGAGGCGGCCGTGCGCTGGCTGCAGGCCCAGGGCGTGGCCGGGGCCGAGGTGCTGCTGGCCGCCTGCAGCGGCCGGCCGCTGGATGCACTGGCGCTGGCCAGGGGCGGCGTCGACGCGGCGGCCTGGGCCGCGCTGCCCTCGCGCGTGGCCCGCGGGCAGGCCGAGGCCTTCGCCGGCTGGCCCCTGGGGCGCGTGCTGCAGGCGCTGCAGCAGCTGTGCCACGATGCCTGGCTGCTGAGTTGTGGGGCCAGCCCGCGCTACTTCCCGCCCGCCAGCCTGGCCGCCGGCGCGGCGCCGGGCGCCTTGCAGGCCTGGGCGGCCGAGCTGGCCGAGGCCGCGCGCGCCGCCGAGCACCCCTGGCACGAACCGCTGCTGGTCGAGGCACTCGTGCGAACTGGCGCAGCTGCGCTCGCCCCGGCCGTACCCGGGCCGAGCGCCGGCGGCAGGCCCTTCGCTACACTGCCCGGATGAGCGAGATCATCCCCACCCGCGCCGGTGGCCTGGGGCCGCCCGCGGCCGCGGGCGGCGCGGTGCCCTCGCGCCCCAGCGTCATCCAGCTCGTGTTCCGCGAGAAGGGCGCGCTCTATGCCGCCTACATGCCGCTGCTGACCGACGGCGGCCTGTTCGTGCCGACCACGCGCGACTACCGCATCGGCGACGACATCTACCTGCTGCTGTCGCTGCCCGATGACCCGCAGCGCTTTCCGGTGGCGGGCAAGATTGCCTGGATCACGCCGGCCAATGCGTCGGGCGGCCGCACCCAGGGCGTGGGCGTGCGCTTCCCCAACGACGAGAAATCGCGCCAGCTCAAGATCAAGATCGAGGAGATCCTGGGCACCAGCATCCAGTCGGCCAAGCCGACGCAGACGCTCTGAGCCGCCGCGTGCATGGCCGCGCCGGCGGCCCGAGGCCCCGAGGATGTACGTCGACTCCCACTGCCACCTGAGCTTTCCCGGACTGGGCGAGCGCCTGCCCGAGATCCGCGAGGCCATGCGCGACGCCGGCGTCGACCGGGCGCTGTGCATCTGCACCACGCTGGAGGAGTTCGAGCGCGTGCACGCGCTGGCCACCGCGTACGACAACTTCTGGTGCAGCGTTGGCGTCCACCCCGACAATCAAGGCGTGCTCGAGCCGACGTTGCAGGACCTGCTCGAGCGCGCGCGGCGGCCGCGCGTGGTGGCGCTGGGCGAGACCGGACTGGACTATTTCCGCCTGGAGGGACGCAGCCTGTCGGAGATGCGATGGCAACGCGATCGCTTCGCGGTGCATATCCGGGCGGCGCGGGCCAGCGGCCTGCCTCTGGTGGTGCACACGCGCAGCGCCAGCGCCGACACCCTGGCCATGCTGCGCGACGAAGGGCAGGGCGAGGTGCGAGGCGTCTTCCACTGCTTCACCGAAACGCGGGAGGTGGCGCAGGCCGCGCTGGCGATGGGGTTCCATATCTCGTTTTCGGGCATCCTGACCTTCCGCAACGCCCAGGCGTTGCGCGACGTGGCCCGCGAGGTGCCGCTGGATCGCTGCCTGATCGAGACCGACAGCCCCTACCTCGCCCCGGTGCCGCATCGCGGCAAGACCAACCAGCCGGCCTGGGTGGCCGAGGTGGCCGCGGCGCTCGCCGCCCTGAAGGGCCTGGACGTGGCGACCGTCGCCCGCGCCACGAGCCTCAATTTCGAACGCCTCTTCGCGCTGCCGCCGGCCTGAGCCGCGCCGCGCGCACCTGACAAGCGTGTCAGAAGTCATCCGACCCGCGCTTTGTCGCCCGCCCGACGGCGCCAGTGTTTTGCTGCCGCGTAAAGTTTCCGATAACGGCAGAGATGCCAACCCTCGGAGTGTCGGAGATGACCCAGCCTGCTGCCGCGCGCAATCCGTTCATGCTGATGATCAACCCCGAGATCGTGCTCGCGGCGATGGAGAAGTCGCCGCGGCTGAGCCAGCTCAACCGGCATCTGTGCCGTCCTCTGGACCGTGTCGGCCCTCCGGGCACCGGCGCGCTGGCCACCGGCGGCTGCGATGGCCCCGGCGAAGGATCTGCGGCCGAGCCTGGCCCACTCCCGGCCGGGCCGAACTGAGCCGCCTGCGACCGAGCGGACGGGTGCTCGTGCTTCAGCGGCGGCGGGTGCCCGCGCGCGGCATCCGCAGCCACATCAAGGCCAGCGCCAACACCACGCCCGCCAGCACCCAGTGCCGGTGCTCGCGGATGAAGCCGACCGCATCGCGCGGCCAGGCCAGCCAGCGCAGCAGCCAGGGCGCCGACACGGGATCCGTGCCGCCGCGGGCCAGCGCCATCGCGCGCCCGCCATCGCCCTCCATGCCCGAGATCGGGTCGCCCTGAGGCGATGACGCGGTCGTGCTGAAAAGGCCGCCGAAGTGCGGCGCCTGCGCCAGCGGCGCAGCGCGCGCGGCCTTCTCGGCGATGTCGGCCAGGCGATCCCGCCGCGGCGCCGATGCCGTGCGCTCGGCCTTCGCGCCGCTGGCCCCGTCGGCCTGGGCGCGCGCCTGCAACTCGATCAGCATGTCCACGGTCTTGCTGCCGCTGGACCCGGCCGCGCCCGTCGCGGCCGTGTTTTCGCCAGTCGAGCCGGCCAGCGCGGCAGGAGGGTTCGGAGCGTCCGCCACCGGAGTCGCCGACAGCGATAACGCATCGTCCCCCGTCCCCACCGGCGCCGCCGCCGCGGGCGCCCAAGCCAGCGCGCCGGCCAGCAGGAGCGAGGTTACGGATGCAAGGCGATTCATCGACGTAAAGAGGTGCGCGACTGACGATGGCCGCAGTGGCGTCGAGACGCAAAGAGTGCGCCCAGGGTCGATTCCCGGCGAGCACGCAAGGCCTTAGCGGCGAGAGACCCCGACCGGGCTCGTGAGCTGTAAACGCTGTCGACGGCGAGTGTTGTTCGTATGGTTGACATAATATACATTGTCAGCAGTCCCGTTTCGGGAACGGGGAGGTCTGAGCCATGGAGGGCGACCTGTTCTCGATCGACAAGTGTCCGAAGACGCTCCCGCTGTGGGAGGCGATCCATAACGACCTCGGGCGCCCGCCGGCCGAGCGCGTGGCCCGTGCGCTGGGCGTCGGGCGCTCCACGGTCTACCGCTGGCACGACCAGGGCTCGGCACCTCGCATGGCCTGCCTGGCCCTGTTCTGGCTCACGCGCTGGGGCCGCTCGCTCACCGAGACCCAGGCCACCAACGAGGCGGTGCTGTTCCACGGCCTGGCGCGCGCCCTGGGTGAGGAACGCGACGCCCTGCGCCACCTCCTGAAGTCCATCGGTGCACCAGACCTGGGCATCCAGCCGGTGGCCTGGCGCGATCAGGTCGGACAGCCCGAGCCCGGCCTGAACTCGACCTCGGGCTGGCCCGTCATCGATCCCCGGGCCCTGCCCGCGACCTGGCCCGAGCCGGCGCAAGCCGGATCGGCGCAGAGGGTGGATGCCTCATCTTGCAGCGCTCCGTAGGAGTTGTTGGTACTGAGACAAGGCCACCCACCCGCCCCCCTACCCCCCCGGGGGGCCCCGGAATGAGCGCCCCCGGCGCGACCCGGCCGCCGCCAGGTCAGCCCTGGCCCGCGCTGCGCGCAGGCCAGGACCGCCCCGCCGGGGCCCGGCCGAGCCGGCCGGCGCCGCTCGGGCCAGCCTGGTCGCGGGTCGAGGGGGAGGGTCGCGCACCAGTCCAGTGCAAAGCGGGGTCGCTCGCCGCTGGGCAGGCGGGCTGCCCTCGAATGCAGGTCAGCCCGCCAGCCGCACAGCGTGAGGACGCTCCGAGGCATCAAGGGCCCGGCCGTCCGCTCGATGTCCAGGCGCTCGCAGGGAGCCCGGCCGGCCAGCGCCTGAGCGCGGACCGCCGAACCCTTGACCCCTCGGCGCTACCGGACCCCCAGCGCGCCGGCGCCGCCGTCTTCGAGGCGATCGCTCAGGCCGCCACGCGGGACCGCCACGGCCTGCAGGAGCCCCGTCGATGAGCAGCTGCCAGCCCACCCATCGGCCAGGCCCGCCGCAGGCGCTGGGGGGAGTTTGCCGGGGAGTATCTGCATACCCGGCCGCTGGGTATGTCGGGGGCGTTGTTGGGACTGGTTTCCCAGTTTGGGAGGCGAGCGGGGGTATACATTGTCAGCAGTCCCATTTCGGGAACGGGGAGGCCTGAGCCTGCACCCAACAGCGGGTTCTCGATCGACGAGGCCCGACCGAGCGCCCTGACCCCGTCATGGCGTGCAGCGCCGGTGACCTGGCCCGCTACATTGCCTGCATGTGCACCCGATACATATCGCCCGAAGCCGCGACGATGGAGCAGCACTGGCACGTCGGCCGCCACAACCCTTGGCGTGGCGGCGAGGTCTACCCGCGCTACATCGGGCCCTTCATCCGCCGGGCGCGAGAGGCGGCCGAGCCACAACGCGAGCTGGTGCTGGGGCAGTGGTCGCTGATCCCCTGGTTCGCGAAGACCCGCAAGCTGACCTACCCGACCAGCAATGCGCGGTCTGAGGAACTGGCCGGCAAGGCGAGCTACAAGCAGCCCTGGGCGCGAGGCCAGCGCTGCCTGGTGCCGGCGCAAGCCTTCTTCGAGCCCAACTGGGAAAGCGGCCGCCACGAGCCCTGGATCTTCCGCCGACGCGACGGCGCACCGTGGGGGCTGGCGGGCTTGTGGAACGCATGGGCCGACCCGCAGACCGGCGAAATCGTCGAGAGCTACACCCTGCTCACCCTCAATGCCGACGCGCATCCGCTGATGCGTCGCATGCACCGGCCCGACCCCTCGCGTCCGCCCGACCGCCAGGACAAGCGCAGCGTGATCCCGATCGAGCCCGAGGACGTTGACCTGTGGCTGTTCGGCCCGCCCGCGCAGGCGGCGACGCTGATGAAGCTCGCACCGGTCGAGTGCTTCGAGGCCGAGCCGGCCGACGCCCGGCCGGTGGCCGCAGCCTCGCCGCGCTGACCGGCGCTGGCCGGCGCTGGCCCACATCGGCCTCGAGCCCCTAGCCGCGGCGCGGCGGCGCCTCGCCCAGCAGCCGCTCGATCTGCCGGCGCGGCGCTTGCCGCACCAGCCAGCGCTTCAACCGGCACTCGGCGGCGCCTGCGGCGCCTGCATCGCCGGGCGCAGCAGCCACACGCTGGCGCGCAGGCCGGGGCCCTCGGGCGCCGCGCCGAGGGCCATCCGGCCCCCCAGCAGGGCCACGTAGCGCACGGCGATGGCCAGGCCCAGGCCGGTGCCGCCGCGCTGCTGCAGCGCGGCGGCCCCCTGCTCCCAGCGCGCCAGCACGCGCTCGCACTGCTCGGCGTCCATGCCCGGGCCGTTGTCAGTGACGCTCAGGCAGACCTCCGCGCCCTGGGCCTCGGCCGTCACGGTCACGCGCGGCGTCTCGCCGGCCTGCGCCGGGCGACCGTAGCGGAAGGCGTTGTCGAGCAGGTTCGACAGCAGCCCTTCCAGCAGCGCCGGCGAGCCCAGCGCGTACAGCGGCTGCTCCAGGCCCGCCGCGCCCAGGTCCACGCCCCGCGCATCCGCGCTGGGCAGTGTGCGCAGCAGCAGCTCGCGCACCAGCGCATCCAGCGCCACCGGCCCCAGCTGCAGGCTGGCCCCGGCCTCGTCGGCCAGCGCCAGCGCCAGCAGCTGGTCGACCAGGTGGCTGGCCCGCGCCTCGCTGGCGACGATGCGGCGCAGCTGCTGCTGCCAGACCGAGGGATCGCGCTGCGCCAGGCCGTATTCGGCCAGCGAGCGGATGCCGGCCAGCGGCGTGCGCAGCTCGTGCGCGACATTGCCCGCGAACTCGCGCTGCACCTGCACGCCGGCGTCGATGCGCGCCATCAGCGCGTTGACGGCGTCGGCCAGGTGCGCGATGTCGCGCGTGCGCGGCGTCAGCTGCACCGGCGCGAGGTCGTTCGTGTCGCGCTGCTCGAGCGCCTGCTCCAGGCTCGCCAGCGGCTCGAGCTCGCGCCGGATCGAGCGCCGCAGCCACAGGCCCAGGGCCAGCAGCAGGCCCGCCTGCGGCACCACCGAGGCCAGCAGCAGCTGCCCGACCAGGCGCGAGCGGCTGCGCGTGGTCTGCGCCACCACCACCGTGAACGGCCGCGGTGCCAAGCGCCGCAGCGTCACGGTGCGCAGGGCCAGGTGCTCGAAGTCGCGGTCGCCGAAGACCCAGGGCTCGCCTCGGCCCGTGGCGTCGGGCCGCAGGCCGGGCTGGCCGGCGATCAGGCTGCCGTCGGCGCCGGCCACCGCGAACAGCACCGTCTCGCCGTGGTCGAACAGCACCTGGGCCGCCTGGTGCCCGGTCAGCGCAAAGGCCAGCCGGTCGCCGCGCAGCTCGACGTTGGTGGCGACGGCATAGGCATCGTCCAGCAGCGAGCGGTCGAAGGCCTTGCGCGTGTAGACGGTGGCCACGGTCACGGTGAGTGCGCTGCCCAGCAGCCAGGTCAGCGCCAGCGGCCCCATCACGCGCCACAGCACGCGCCGGCGCAGCGACGGCAGGGGCCTCGCCGGGGCGGCCTCAGTCGGCGCCATCGCCCCCGGGCTCGATCAGGTAGCCCAGCCCGCGCACGGTGCGGATGGTGGCACCGCTGCCTTGCAGCTTGCGGCGCAGCCTCGAGATGAAGGCCTCGAGCGCGTTGTCGCCCAGCGCCTCGTCGAAGCCCGAGAGGCGGTCGGACAGCGCACGCTTGCTGACCACGCGGCCCGGCGGCGTCATCAAGGCCAGCAGCACCTCGAACTCGCGCGCCGGCAGCTCGAGCTCGACCCGCGCCGCGCCCGTGCCGACATGGATGCGGCCGGCGCGCCGGTCGAGCTGCAGCCGGCCGACCTCGGCCTGGTCGTCGGCTCCCTGGGCGCGGCGCACCAGCGCGCGCAGGCGCGCCTCGACCTCGGCCAGGTCGAAGGGCTTGCCCAGGTAGTCGTCGGCGCCGGCGTCGAGGCCGGCCACGCGCTCCTCGGTGCGGTTGCGCGCCGTCAGCACCAGCACCGGCGTGCGGTCGCCGCGGCTGCGGGCGCCGCGCAGCACGGCCAGGCCGCTGCCGTCGGGCAGGTTCAGGTCGAGCAGCACGGCATCGAAGGGCTGCACGCGCCAGAGGTGGCGCGCGTCGGCAGCGGTGGGCGCCACGTCCACCCGGTGGCCCGCCTCGGTCAGGCTGCGCTGCACCACCTCGCGCAACACGGCGTCGTCTTCCACCAGCAGAAAGCGCATGGTTGGTCAGCTTGCAGTCAGGCCGGCGCGGCGATAAACGGGGCATGAGAATACGTCACGGCCGCGGCCCCTCGGGCCGGCGAGGCCGCCGTTGGTGCTGAGCACGTCGGCGCGCGTGCCCGCCACGGCCATCCTGCTGCACGGGCTGTGCAGCACTGCCGACGAGATGCTGTCGGTGGTCAGCGGGCTGCGCCTGGCCGGCCACGGCGTGCTGCCGCTGGCCATCGAGGGCTACTCGTTCGACCCCTCGCGTGCGCGGCAGCGCGCCTCCTCGCACCGCGACTGGCTGAGCGCGGTGGGGCAGGCGGTGCGCGAGGAGTCTCGGCGCGGCCAGCGCGTGGTGCTGGTGGGTCTGTCCGCCGGCGCCAGCCTGGCGCTGGGGGCGCTGATCGACCGCGAAGTGGCTGAGGCCGTGGATGGGCTGGTGCTGATGTCGACCTCGCTGCGCCTGGACGGCTGGGCCGTGCCGCGGCACCAGTTCCTGCTGCCGCTGGCGCTGTACACGCCGCTCGGGCGCTTCTGGCACTACCGGGAGCGGCCGCCCTTCGGCGTCAAGAACCTTCGGGTGCGCGGCTGGGTCGCGCGCGAGCTGGCCGAGCGGCGCGTCTCGCGCGCCGGCGCGGCCACCATCGGCGTGCCGCACCTGCGCGAGAACGACCGCCTGCGCCGGCTCGTGACGCGGCTGCTGCCCACGCTGCGCTGCAAGTCGGTGCTGGCGCTGCACGCGGCCGAGGACGAGGTGGCCAGCCCCGCCAACGTCACCCTGGTGCAACAGCAGTTGCAGGCGGATTCGTTCCGCCGCGTGCTGCTGCCCGACAGCTACCACATGATCACGATCGACAATGACCGCCGCGACGTCGTGCGCGAAACCGTCCGCTTCGTCGACGCCGCCGCGGCGGCCGCGTTCGCGCCGGCCGCCCGCCCTGCCCCCCAACCCCCTGCCCCGCTCCACCATGCCGCCGTCCACCTTTGACACCGTCGTCAACGTCCTGCACACGCAGTTCAACGTGCCGCGAGAACAGCTCACCCCGCAAACCACGCTGCCGGCGCTGGGGCTGGATTCGCTGGCGCTGATGGAGTTCGTGTTCGCGGTCGAGGACCGCTTCTCGCTGCGCATCCCCGAAGAGCGCCTGGATCCGCGCCAGGCCGAGCTCACGCTGGCCGACGTCTGCGCCGCCCTGGACGAAGGCCGGGCCGAGCAGGTGGCGGCCGCGGCCTGAGCGGGACGGCCCAAACCCAGGCCCAGGCCCATGCACCGCGTCTGCATCAGCGGCAGCGGCCTCGTCTCGCCGCTGGGCCGCACGCTGGCCGAATTCGACGCCGCCCTCTTTGCCGGCCGCTCCGCCCTGCGCGCCGAGCCCTTCGATCTGCCCGGCAGCGACGCCGGCTGGCTGGCGCTGGGGCGGGCCGGCTTCGATGCCGCGGGCGTGCCGGCGCCGTCGCGCCTGCCGCTGGACCGCGGCAGCGCGATGGCCCTGGCCGCGGCCGAGGCGGCGATGGACCAGGCCGGGCTCGGCGCCGACACGGTCGACCCCTTCCGGTTCGGCGTCTACTGGGGCAGCGGGATGGGCGGTGCCGGCACCTTCGATGCCACCTGCCAGGCCGTGTATGCCGAGCAGCGCCGCATCCGCCCCACCGCCGTGGTCACGGGCATGCCCAGCGCGGCGCTGGCCGAGCTGGCGCTGCGCTGGGGCGCGCGCGGCGCGGCGCTGGGCTACACCTGCGCCTGCGCCTCGGCGGCGGTGGCCATCGGCGAGGCGCTGCTCGCGCTGCGCCAGGGCCGGCTCGACCTGGCCCTGGTCGGTGGCAGCGAGGCGCTGCTGTCGCCGGGGGTCATCGGCGCCTGGCGCGCCATGCGCGTGCTGGCGCCGGTGGCGCCCGGCAGCGACGGCGCGCTCGCCTGCCGGCCCTTTGCCGCCGACCGGGCGGGCTTCGCGCTCGGCGAAGGCGCCGCCGCCCTGGTGCTCGAGACCGAGGCGCATGCGCGCGCCCGGCGCGCCCGGCCCGAGGCCTGGCTCGCGGGCTACGCCACGCACTGCGACGCCCGCCACATCACCCAGCCCGACCCCGAGGGCCAGGTGCGCACGATGAAGGCGGCGATCCAGGACGCTGGCCTCGACCCGGCCGACATCGGCCACGTCAATGCCCATGGCACGGCCACGCAGGCCGGCGACGCCGCGGAGGCGCTGGCCTTGCAGCGCGTGTTCGGCGCCACGCCGCCGGCGGTCACGGCCACCAAGGCCCTGGTGGGCCACCTGCTGGGTGCCGGCGGCGCGATCGAACTGGTGGCCACGCTGCGCTCGCTCGCGCACCGCTCGGCGCCGCCGGTGCCCCAGGCCGGGCCGCTGGACGCGGCCTGCGAGATCGACCTCGTGCGCGGAGCCGCGCGCGCGCTGCCCAGGCTGCGCCACGCCATGAGCAACTCGTTCGCGTTCGGCGGCACCAACGCCGTGCTGGTGGTGTCGCGCAGCGACTAGAAAGGCCCTCCATGCCCATTCACCGTGTCTCGCTCGCCCTGGCCATCGCGGCCCTGCTCGCCCCGGCCTGGGCGTTGGCGCTGCCCGACGTGGCGCAGGTGCGCAGCGCCGTCGCCCAGGGCCACTATGCGCAGGCCGAGTCGATGATGCGCGAGGTGGTGGCGGCCAAGCCCGACAGCCCGCGCGCGCACTACGTGCTGGCCGAGATCCTGGCCCACGAACAGCGCTACGCCGAGGCCTCCACGCAGGCCCAGCGTGCGGCGGCGCTCGACCCGTCGCTGGCCTTCACCGAGCCGGCGAAGTTCCGCGCCTTCGCCGGCCTGCTCGACCGCGAGCAGGCCGCCGAGCGAGCGCGCGGCGGCGCCGGCACCGTGTCGGCCGCGGGCGGGGCGGCGCCGGCCGCCGCCGGGCCGGGGCCCTCG
>JAGWMW010000085.1 GCA_028871575.1 Burkholderiales bacterium
CCAGGGCATGACCCTGGTGGCGCTGGCCAACGCGCTGCGCGGCGGCGTGGTGCAGCGCTGGGGCATGGCCGACGCCCACCTCGAGGCCGTGGCCTCGCTGCTGCACGAGCGGGCGCCGCGCGAGGTCTCGCGCCTGTACGCGCCGCCGGCGCACGAGCGGCCTGTGCCGAAAGCCCCGGTCGAGCCGGCGCTGGGGCGCCCGATCGTGCCCGGCCAGGGCGCCATCGAGCCGACGCAGCTGCTGTCCAACGGCCACTACGCCGTGGCCCTGCGCGCCAACGGCGCCGGCACGAGCCGCTGCGGCGCGCTCGACATCCACCGCTGGCGCGACGATGCGCTGCGTGACGCCTGGGGCCAGTTCCTGTGGCTTCGGCGCGAGGGCGGGGCGGCGCTGGTCTCGTTGACGCAGCACCCGGCGCCCGACCCGGCGGCGCGCTACCGCGCGGTGTTCCACGCCGACCGGGTCTGCTTCACGGCCCACTGGAGCGACCTGCAGGCGCGGCTGACGGTCTGGGTCAGCCCCGAGGACGACATCGAGTTCCGCCAGCTCGAGCTGCTGAACCTGGGCGAGGCGCCGATCGCGCTGGAGATCGTGTCGACCTTCGAACCCACGCTGGCCGAGGCGCGTGCCGACGAGGCGCACCCGGCCTTCGGCCAGCTCTTCGTCAGCGCCCATGCCCAGCCGGCGCAGCAGGCGCTGCGCTTCGAGCGCCGCCCGCGGCGCGAAGGCGAGGCGGCACCGCAGGCGGCGCACTTCCTGGTCGGCACCGCCACGCCGCTGCGGGGCCTGCGCTGCCAGGTCGACCGCAGGCGCTGGCTCGGCCGCCAGCACGAGGCCGGCGCGCCGCGCGGCGCGCTGCAGGCCTGGCCGGACGGCGCGGGCGAGGTGGCGCTGGACAGCGGCCTCGACCCGGTGTGTGCGCTGGCCGTGCGGCTGCAGCTGCCGCCGCAGCGTCCGGCCGAACTGACTTTCGCTACCGCCTGCTCGACGCACGGCCCCACGCTGCAGGCGGTGGTCGACAAGTACCGCCAGGGCGGCCACGTCGCCCGCGCCTCGTTGATGTCGGCCACGCTGGCCGGCATCCGCCTGCGCGACCTGCCGCTGGTGGCCGAGAACCTGGCCCCGATCCAGAGCCTGACCACCGCGCTGGTGCTGAGCCTGGCGCGCGTGGTGGGCCTGCCGCAGGCGTCGGCGGCCTGCGACCGGCGCGGCCTGTGGCGCTACGGGATCTCGGGCGAGCGGCCGCTGATCCTGGTGTCCATCGCCACGCTGCCCGGCCTGGTGCTGGTGCAGGCGCTGGCGCAGGCGCTGCGCTGGTGGTCCTGGGGCGGAGTGGCCTGCGACCTGGTGGTGGTCAACGCCGAGCCGGCCTCGTACCTGATGGCGCTGCAGCGCGACCTCGGCGCGCTGCGCGACCGCCTCGACGCCGATGCCCCGGCACGCGCCGGGGCCGCACCGGTGGCCCTGCACCTGCTGCGTGCCGACGACCTGGCCAGCGAGGCGCAGGCCACCCTGCACGCACTGGCGCGCATCCGGCTGAGTGCCGACGGCCGGCCGCTGGCTCTGCAGCTGCGCGAGTGGGCGGCGCGCCACGAGGCGGCACGTGCGCTGCGCCTGGACGGCCCGGCGGCCACCGTGCTGCGCGTGGACGGCGCCGGCCCGGACGCGGCGGCCGAGGCGCCGCCCGGGCCCCCGTTCGGCGGCCGTTTCGAGCCCGCGGGTGGCGGCTACGCCTTCGAGGTGCAGGGGCCGCGGCGGCCGGCTCGGCCCTGGGTCAACGTGCTGGCCAACCCGGGCTTCGGCAGCCTGGTGTCCGAGGCCGGCAGCGGCAGCAGCTGGGCTGTCAACAGCCGCCTGAACCCGCTCACGCCCTGGTCCAACGATGCCGTGGCCGACCCGCCCGGCGAGTGGCTGCTGCTGCAGGACCGCCGCACGGGCGAGGTCTGGAGCCTGGTGCCCTCCGCCGCCGCCGCGGGCGGCGTGAGCTACCGCATCGTCCACGCGCCGGGGTCGACCGCCATCGGCCACCGCCACGGCGGGCTCGAGGTGTCGCTCGTCTGGTGCGTGGATGCCGAGCAGTCGGTGCGGCAGCTGCAGGTGCGGGTGGTCAACCAGGGCAGCACCGAACGCCGGCTGCGGCTGGTGGGCTTCGTCGAGTGGCAGCTCGGTGCCGGGCGCGGCGACCGGCGCTCGGTGCACACCGCCTTGCACCGCCCGCCCGGCCCGCACCCCAGGGTGACGGCGCTGCTGGCCACGCAGCAGGAACACCTCGGCGGCTTCGGCGGCGGCACCGCGTTCTGGGCGCTGGCCGGCGGCGACGCCGCCGGCGACCTTTCCGGCGACGACGGGCCCGAGGGCCCGGGCTGGACCTGCGACCGCCGCGAGGGCTTCGACGCCCGCGGCCGCGCCGTGTTGCCCGAGGCCTACGGCCGCAGCCAGGGCAGTGCCGGCGAGCCCTGCGCGGCGCTGGCCACCGGGCTGCGGCTGGCCCCGGGTGCCGCGGCCGAGCGCGTGTTCCTGCTGGGCTGGGCGAGCGACGCCGCCGGCGCGCGCGCCCTGGTGCAGGTGGCGGCGGCCCTGCCCGCGCCGCAGCGCCTGCAGCAGGCGCAGGCGCGGTGGGCCGCACTGCTGGGCGCCGCCACCGTGCGCACGCCCGACCCGCTGTTCGATGCCCTGGTCAACGGCTGGCTGCTGTACCAGACCGTGGCCTGCCGGCTCTGGGCCAAGGCGGCCTTCTACCAGGCCGGCGGCGCCACCGGCTTTCGCGACCAGCTGCAGGACGCGATGGCGCTGGCCTGGGCGGCACCGGGGATGCTGCGCTCGCAGATCTTGTTGTGCGCGTCGCGCCAGTTCGCCGAGGGTGACGTTCAACATTGGTGGCATGCGCCGCTGGGCGCCGGCGTGCGCACCCGTTTCAGCGACGACCTGCTGTGGCTGCCCTACGCCCTGGTGCACTACCTGCACGCCAGCGAGGACGCGGCGCTGCTGGACGAGAGCGTGGCCTTCCTCGACGGGCCGCCGATCGCCGAAGGCGCGGAAGACCTGTACGACACGCCCACCGTGAGCCTGCAGCAGGCCTCGGTCTACGAGCATGCGGCGCGCGCCATCGACCACAGCCTGCGCGTAGGCGCGCACGGCCTGCCGCTGATGGGCAGCGGCGACTGGAACGACGGCATGAACCGGGTGGGCATCGGCGGGCGCGGCGAATCGGTCTGGCTCGCCTGGTTCCTGTGCCGGCTGGTGGACGACTTCGGGCCGGTGGCGCTGCGCCGCGGCGACACCGCGCGCGCCCACCGCTGGGCCGGCGCGGCCCAGGGCTGGCGTGCGGCGCTGCAGGGCCCGGCCTGGGACGGGCGCTGGTACCGGCGCGCCTACTTCGACGACGGCACGGCCCTGGGCGCCGATGGCCAGGCCGAGGCCCGCATCGACCTCATCGCCCAGGCCTGGGCCGTGCTGTCGGGGGGGCTCCGGCCGACCGGCAGGCGCAGGCGCTCGAGGCCGTGCAGGTCGAGCTGGTCGACACCGAGGCCGGCCTGCTGCGGCTGCTGACGCCACCGCTGGCGCGGGCCGAGCCCAGTGCCGGCTACATCCAGGCCTACCCGCCGGGCGTGCGCGAGAACGGCGGCCAGTATTCGCACGCCGGCGTCTGGGGCCTGATGGCCCAGCTGGCCTGGGCCAAGGGGCAGCCCGATGCCGCGGCCGTCGAGGCCGGCCTGGCCCGGGCCTGGCAGTGGTTCGAGTACCTCAGCCCGGCCCACCGCGCCGCGCAGCCGCGGCAGGCGGCCGTGTACGAGATCGAGCCCTACGTGATGGCCGGGGATGTCTACAGCGCCGCGCCCTACGTCGGCCGCGGCGGCTGGAGCTGGTACACCGGCTCGGCGGCGTGGATGCACCGCGCTGCGATCGAATCGATCCTGGGCCTGACCCTGGGCGCGCACCGGTTGCGCGTCGACCCCGGCCTGCCGCCGCACTGGCCGCGCGCCGAGCTGACGCTGCGCCGCGACGGGCGCACGCTGCGCTTCCTGCTGCTGCGCAGCCCGGCGGCCACCGCCCTGCAGGCCGCCGGCGACTGGTGCACGGCGCAGCGGCCGCGGCTGCTGCGGCCGGGGCAAGTGCTGGAGTGGGCCGCGCTCGAGGGGCAGGCGTGCTTCGTGGTGCCGCTGGGGCCAGTGGGGCCGGCAGGTGCGGCAGCCCCGGGGAAGCCAGCGACAGGCTGAGGTCGGACTTGGGCCGGACCGGGGCCGGGGCGCGGTCATGCAATGGAGCAATTCGCGGCATTGCCATTCTCAACTGGCGCCAGTCTTCGGATGGCCAGACACTATGGCCTGCGCTCAGCAGCAACCCAGGAGACCGTGATGAGCCTTGAAGCCCAATGTCCGTTCCACGCCGCAGGCGCCCGCACGACCCAGGGCGCGCAATCCAATGCCGACTGGTGGCCCAACCAGCTGAACCTGGCCATCCTGCACCAGCATGCCCCGGCGTCCAGCCCGATGGACCCGGGCTTCGACTATGCCCAGGCCTTCCGGAAGCTCGACTACGCGGCGCTGAAGCGCGATCTGGCCGCGCTGATGACGGATTCGCAGGACTGGTGGCCGGCCGACTGGGGCCACTACGGCGGCCTGTTCATCCGCATGGCCTGGCACTCGGCAGGCACCTACCGCACGGCCGACGGGCGCGGCGGCGCCAGCCGCGGCAGCCAGCGCTTCGCGCCGCTGAACAGCTGGCCCGACAACGGCAACCTCGACAAGGCGCGCCGCCTGCTGTGGCCGGTCAAGCAGAAGTACGGCAACGCGATCTCCTGGGCCGACCTGATGATCCTGGCCGGCAACGTGGCGATGGAGACGATGGGCTTCAAGACCTTCGGCTTCGGCGGTGGCCGCGAGGACATCTGGGCGCCGGAGGAAGACATCTACTGGGGCGCCGAGAAGGCGTGGCTGGCCACCAGCGACCAGCCCGACAGCCGCTACCGCGGCGAGCGCGAGCTGCAGAGCCCGCTGGCGGCGGTGCAGATGGGCCTGATCTACGTGAACCCCGAAGGTCCGGACGGCAAGCCCGACCCCGTTGCCTCGGGCCGGGACGTGCGCGAGACCTTCGCCCGCATGGCGATGAACGACGTCGAGACCGTGGCCCTGGTGGCCGGCGGTCATACCTTCGGCAAGGCCCACGGTGCCGGCGACCCCCGGCTCGTCGGGCCCGAGCCCGAGGCGGCGGCGATGGAGACGATGGGCCTGGGATGGATCAACCGGCTCGGCAGCGGCAAGGGCGCGCACACCACCACCAGCGGCATCGAGGGGGCCTGGAAGCCCAACCCCACCACCTGGGACATGGGCTACTTCAAGGTGCTGTTCAAGTACGACTGGGAACTGGTCAAGAGCCCGGCCGGCGCGCACCAGTGGCGCGCCAAGGACGTCGAGCCCGAAGACCTGGTCGTCGATGCGCACGACCCGTCCAGGCGGCATGCGCCGATGATGACCACGGCCGACATGTCGCTGAAGCTGGACCCGGCCTACGAGAAGATCTCGCGCCACTTCCTGGCCCATCCCGACGAGTTCGCGCAGGCCTATGCGCGCGCCTGGTTCAAGCTCACCCACCGCGACATGGGCCCGAAGAGCCGCTACCTGGGCCCGGAAGTGCCGGCCGAGGACCTGATCTGGCAGGACCCGGTGCCCGCCGTCGACCACCCCCTGATCGACGCCCGCGAGGCGGCCGAGCTGAAGGCCCGCGTGCTGGCCAGCGGCCTGTCGATTGCCGAGCTCGTGGCCACGGCCTGGGCCTCGGCCTCGACCTTCCGCGGCAGCGACCGGCGCGGCGGCGCCAACGGCGCGCGCATCCGCCTGGCGCCCCAGAAGGATTGGGCCGTCAACCAGCCGGCGCAGCTGGCCCGGGTGCTGGCCGTGCTGGACGACCTGCGCGGCCGCTTCGAGGCGGCGCAGGGCAGCGCCAAGAAGGTGTCGCTGGCCGACCTGATCGTGCTGGCGGGCAACGCCGGCGTCGAGGCCGCGGCAGAGGCGGCGGGACACGCTGTCGAAGTGCCGTTCACGCCCGGCCGCACCGACGCCACCGCCGAGCAGACCGACGTCGAATCCTTCGCGATGCTCGAGCCCCAGGCCGACGGCTTCCGCAACTACCGCAAGGCCCCAGGCCCGGTCTCGCCCGAGGCGATGCTGGTCGACCGGGCCCAGCTGCTCACGCTCAGTGCGCCCGAGATGACGGTGCTGCTCGGCGGGCTGCGCGTGCTGGGGGCCAATGCCGGCGGCTCGAAGGACGGGGTCTTCACCCGGCGGCCGGGCCAGCTCAGCAACGACTTCTTCGTCAATCTGGTCGACATGGGCACGGTCTGGACGCCGACCGGGGACAACGCCTACGAGGGCCGTGATCGCCGCTCCGGCGCGCCGCAGTGGACAGCCACGCGCGTGGACCTGGTCTTCGGGTCGAATTCGCAGCTCCGGGCCTTGTCCGAGGTCTATGCCCAGGCCGACAGCGGCGCGAAGTTCGTGCGCGACTTCGTCGCCGCATGGGCCAAGGTGATGAACCTGGACCGCTTCGACCGGTGAGCCGCGGGCGCGCCGGCGGTGCCGGCGATGCCGGACGGCTTGGCCTGCCCGGAGGGACTCGAACCCCCGACCTGCGACTTAGAAGGTCGCTGCTCTATCCAGTTGAGCTACGGGCAGGCGGCGGCCCGATTGTCCACGCTCAGCGCGGCTGGTACTGCGTCTTGCCGAACAGCACCTCGCGCGCCTTGTCGTCGGTGATGGGCTTGCGCTGCGCCGCCAGCACCTCGACGCCGCGCATCACTGCCGGCCGCGCGGCGATCTCGTCGAACCAGCCCTTGAGGTGCGGGAAGTCGGCCCAGTCGATGCCCTGGTTCTTCCAGCTGCGCAGCCAGGGGAAGATGGCGATGTCGGCGATCGTGTAGGCGTCGCCGGCGATGTACTTGGTCTTGGCCAGCCTGCGGTTCATCACGCCGTACAGGCGCCGGGCCTCGTTGGTGTAGCGGTCGATGGCATAGGGGATCTTCTCGGGCGCGTAGATGCGGAAGTGGTGCGCCTGGCCCAGCATCGGCCCGACGCCACCCATCTGGAACATCAGCCACTCGAGCACCGACCAGCGCCCGCGCAGGTCGGCGGGGAGGAAGCGGCCGGTCTTGGACGCCAGATACAGCAGGATCGCGCCCGACTCGAACAGCGAGATCGGCGCGCCGTCGGGCCCGTCGGGGTCGAGCAGGGCAGGGATCTTGTTGTTCGGGCTGAGGGCCAGGAAGGCGGGGTCGAACTGCGCGCCAGCACCGATGTCGACGGCATGGGCGCGGTAGGGCAGGCCGCACTCCTCGAGCATGATGTGGACCTTGTGGCCGTTCGGCGTGGCCCACGAATACACTTCGATCATCGATGCCCCCATGCTGCAGGCCGCGCCGGTGGCCCGGCCCCTGCGCAGACTCTAAACCATGCTCGACGGCTTCAAGCGCTGGTTGGCCGGCAGCCCTCGCGCCGCGGCGCAGGACTGGGAGGGCATCTCGCCGTGGGCGCGCCAGAAGCAGTACGCCTTTCGCGCCGTACCCGGCGAGGGCTTCGTGATCGACGGTCGCCTGGGCGCCACGCCCTGGCGGCTGGAGTGGGGCCCCTCGCAGCGCCCCTACATCACGGGGCACGAATTGCGCGTGCGTGCCGAGCTCGGCCTCGGGGCCGACCTGCAGGTGGTGGTGATGAACCGGCAGCTGCAGGAGTCGATGGAGAAGGCCGTGTTCGACCAGTATGTCGAAGGCGTGCAGACCCGCATCGACAACCAGACTCCGCCCGAGATGCGCTGGCTCGTGATGTTCCCCAAGCTGGCCGGCCCCGAGATGCCGCTGCTGCGCGAGCGATTCGTCGCGCTGGCCAGCGTCAAGGCCTGGCTGCTGCAGTGGCTGGAGGGGCCGCTGACGCAGTCGCTGTCGGTGCTGCGGCTGGAGGCGGCCACGCCTTTCGTGCTGATGATCGGCCGCGGCCGGCTGATGCTGCGCACGGCGCTGCCCGAGGCCGAGGTCGAATCGCTGCAGGCCTGGCTGCGCCTGTTCGAGGTGGCGATGCGAGAGGCGCGGCGCGTGCCGGGCTCCCTGGGCGACGCGGGCGCGGCCAGTACCGCGCCCAGCCTTTGGCCGGCCAGCGCGCTGCCGGGCGACGAGCGCCACCCGTAGCGCCCGGCGGCGGCGGCGCGGCGGAGGCGCCGGTGCGGCTCAGCCGCGCGGCGCGATCTTGCCCAGCTCGAGCTTGGCGATCGCGTTGCGGTGCACTTCGTCGGGGCCGTCGGCAAAGCGCAGCGTGCGCGCCAGCGTGTAGTAGTAGGCCAGCGGGGTGTCCTGGCTCATGCCGGCGCCCCCATGCACCTGCATCGCCCAGTCGATGACCTGGCAGGCCATGTTCGGCGCCACCACCTTGATCATCGCGATCTCGGCCTTCGCGCTCTTGTTGCCGGCCATGTCCATCATCCAGGCCGCCTTCAGCGTGAGCAGCCGGGCCTGGTCGATCAGGCAGCGGGCCTCGGCGATGCGCTCCTGCGTCACGCCCTGCTGCGCGAGGGTCTTGCCGAAGGCGACGCGCTGGGTGGCGCGCTCGCACATCAGCCGCAGCGCGCGCTCGGCCAGGCCGATCAGGCGCATGCAGTGGTGGATGCGCCCGGGCCCGAGCCGACCCTGCGCGATCTCGAAGCCTCGTCCTTCGCCGAGCAGGATGTTGGAAGCCGGGACGCGCACGTTCTTGAAGTCAACCTCCATGTGCCCGTGCGGCGCGTCGTCGTAGCCGAACACGGTGAGCGGGCGCAGGATCGTGATGCCCGGGGTCTCGCGCGGCACCAGGATCATGCTCTGCTGCGAGTGGCGCGGCGCGCCCGGGTCGGTCTTGCCCATGAAGATGAAGATCTGGCAGCGCGGATCGCCGGCGCCGCTGGTCCACCATTTGCGGCCGTTGATGACGTAGTCGCTGCCGTCGCGACGGATCTCGGCCTCGATGTTGGTGGCGTCGGACGAGGCCACCGCCGGCTCGGTCATCGCGAAGGCGCTGCGGATCTCGCCGGCCAGCAGCGGCTCGAGCCAGCGCTTCTTGTGCTCGGCGCTGCCGTAGCGGGCGATGGTCTCCATGTTGCCGGTGTCGGGCGCCGAGCAGTTGAAGATCTCGCTGCTCCAGGGCACCGCGCCCATCATCTCGGCCAGCGGCGCGTAGTCCTGGTTGCTCAGGCCGAAGGTGAACTCGGCCTCGGCCTTGGCGCCGGCGCCCTCCGCGTGGGGCGGCAGGAACAGGTTCCACAGCCCGGCAGCGCGCGCCTTGGGCTTGAGCCGCTCGATCACCTCCAGCGGCGTCCAGCGCCGGCCGGCGCGGGTGTTGGCCTCGATCTCGGCCCACCATTGCGGCTCGGCCGGGTAGACATGCTCGGCCATGAAGGCCGCCAGGCGCGCCTGCAGTTCCTGCGTGCGGGGGGAGTAGCTGAAGTCCATCGTCGTGTCTCCGGGGGTTGTCGGGGTCGGTGCGCGTGGCAGGGCAGGGTGCCGGTCGGCGGGCTCGGGCAGAGGGCGTCAGGCCGCGCGCTGGGCGTAGCGCCAGCCCATCTCGGCCAGCGCGCGCGTGGCCGCGCCGCTGGAGCGCGCCTGGTCGCTGGAGGCCGTGCCGTCGAGCACGCGCCGGGCGATGCCCTGCATGATCGAAGCCATGCGGAACAGGTTGTAGGCGAGGTAGAAGTCCCAGTCGGCGCGCAGCGCCGCCGGGTCCAGCGGCGCGCCGGCGGCGCTGCGCCGCTCGCAGTAGCGGCGCACGTAGGCGGCCTCGTCGGGGATGCCCAGCGCGGCCAGGTCGAGCCCGCCGATGCCGCGGAAGACGCCCGGCGGGATGTGCCAGGCCATGCAGTGGTAGCTGAAGTCGGCCAGCGGATGGCCCAGCGTCGAGAGTTCCCAGTCCAGCACCGCCACCACGCGCGGCTCGCTGGGGTGGAACATCAGGTTGTCGAGCCGGAAGTCGCCGTGCACGATGGCGGTGGAGCCGTCGTCGCGCGCACCGGCCGGCATGTGCTCGGGCAGCCAGGCCATCAGGCGGTCCATCTCGGCGATGGGCTCGGTCTCGGAGGCGCGGTACTGCTTGCTCCAGCGGCCGATCTGGCGCTCGAAGTAGTTGCCGTGGCGGCCGTAGCTGGCCATCGCTGCGCTCACGTCGGTGCTGTGCAGCGCGGCGATGACGCGGTTCATCTCGTCGTAGACGGCTTCGCGCTGGTCCGCCGTCATGCCGGGCAGCGACTGATCCCAGAGCACGCGGCCGGCCACATGCTCCATCACGTAGAAGGCGCGGCCGATCACGGCCTCGTCCTCGCACAGCAGGTGCATGCGCGGCACCGGCACGGCACTGCCCTGCAGGTACTGCATGACGCGGTACTCGCGCTCGATGGCGTGGGCCGAAGGCAGCAGCCGCGCGGCCGGCCCGGGCTTGGTGCGCATCACGTAGGCGCCGCCGGGCGTGACCAGCTTGTAGGTGGGGTTGGACTGGCCGCCCTTGAACTGCTCCACCGTCAGCGGGCCGGCGAAGCCGGGCAGCTCGCGCGCCAGGTGCGCCTGCAGCGCCGCGGTGTCGAAGGCGTGGCTGGCGGCCACGGGTTTGGTGCCGGAGTACTGTTCCATGGGCCCTATCTTGCGCCAGCCGGCCGCCGCCTCAGCGCTCGGCGATCGCCAGCAGCTTCTCGCGCGAGAGCACGACCAGCCGCGTCGGCTCGACGCGCACCGCGCCTTCGCGCTCGAAGCCCTTGAGCTCCTGGTTGACGCGCTGTCGCGAGGCGCCCAGCAGCTGCGCCAGGTCTTCCTGCGCCAGCGCCAGGCCGATGCGGATGGCCTCGCCCTGCGGGATGCCGTAGCTGTGCGCCAGCAGCAGCAGCTGCTTGGCCAGCCGCGCCTGCAGCGGCCGCGTGTTCAGGTCCTCGATCTGGTTGAACATCAGCCGCAGGCGGCGGCAGTTCAGGCGCAGCAGCGCGTCGTAGAGCTCGACGTGCTGCGCCAGCAGCTCCTTGAAGTCGCTCTTGCGCACCACCAGCAGCGTGGTCGCGCCATGGGCGTCGGCATCGTGGGTGCGCGGCAGGCCGTCGAACAAGGCGATGTCGCCGAACCAGGTGCCCGGCTCGGCATAGGTCAGCGTGACCTGCTTGCCCGACAGCCCCACCGAGCTGATGCGCACCGCGCCGCGCGCCACGCCGCACCACTCGGCCGCCGGCGTGCCGCGGCTGGCCAGCGCATCGCCGTCGGCCAGCCGCCTTACCAGCGCGCGCGACAGGATGGCGCTGCGCAATGCCAGGGAGAGCTTGCTGAACCACGCGCCCGTTTCGATGTTTTGAAGTTCATCCAGTGTAAGAACCGGGGTATTCATGGCTTGTCCCTGAGGCGACAGCAGCGCGACCATCGCATTGTCTATCGTCAAGTGCAGCCGCTCGCCTCAAGGAGACCCGCCATGCCCGCACCCGCCCTGCACATCGCCGACCGCCGCCACCAGGTGTCCGAGGCCGAGTGGGCCGCCCGCGTCGATCTCGCAGCCGCCTACCGCCTGGCCGCCCTGTTCGGCTGGGACGACCTGGTCTTCACCCACATCAGCGCCCGCGTGCCCGGCCGCGAGGGCGAGTTCCTGATCAACCCCTACGGCCTGATGTTCGAAGAGATCACGGCGTCCAGCCTCATCAAGATCGACACCGAGGGCCGCAAGCTCGACGACTCGCCCTACCCGGTCAACCCGCCCGGCTTCGTCATCCACAGCGCCGTGCATGCGGCGCGCCACGACGCGGCCTGCGTGATGCACCTGCACTCGATCAACGGCGTGGCGGTGGCGGCGCAGAAGCAGGGGCTGCTGCCGCTGTCGCAGCACTCGATCTTCGTGCTCGCCTCGCTGGGCTACCACGACTACGAGGGCGTGGCGGTGCGCGACGACGAGAAGCCCCGGCTGGTGGCCGACCTCGGCCGCAAGACGAACCTGATGCTGCGCAACCACGGCCTGCTGACCGTGGGCCCGACGGTGGCCGACGCGTTCCAGGCCATGTACATGTTCGAGACCGCCTGCATGATCCAGGTGCGGGCCCAGGCCGGCGGCGGGGCCCTGGTGTCGATCCCGCAGGAGATCATCGCCACTGCCGCCGAGCAGTCGCGCGCGGCCACGCGCGGGCAGGGCCCGCAGCAGCTCGTCTGGCCCGGCCTGCTGCGGCGGCTGGACCGGCGGCTGCCCGGCTACGACACCTGAACGCGGGGGCGCCGCCATGGCGGCGTGGCATGCGGCACGAACGGCCGGCTTGGCCAGCCGGGGTCCGGGATCGCCATGCTAGAGTGGCCCGACCACATCCGGTAACGATCCGGCGTCCCTGAATGCAGCTTCTTCGGCCCTGGCTGGCGTTGGTTCTCGCGTGCACCTGCGCCGCCGCGGCCCCCGCGGCTTCGGCCGCAGCCATCGGGGCCAATGGCTCGGACGTCACCCTGGGCCGGCCCCTGGACTACGCGGTCATGGTGCGTCTGGCGCCGGACGAGAGCCTCGACCCCCGCTGCGTCACCGCCCAGGTCACGCTGGGAGAGCATCCGCTGCCGGCCTCGCAGGTGCAGACGGTGGTGCGCATGGAAAGCGCCGACCTCGCCCAGGTTCGCGTGCTCACCACCCGGCCGGTGGATGAGCCGGTGGTCGACGTCGTGGTCAATGCCGGCTGCCGCAACCCGCTGGCCCGCCGCTTCGTGGTGCTGGCCGACCCGCCGGTCACGCCCGCATCGATCGCTGCCCCGGCCTTCGCAGCCGCGCCACCCGCGGTCGTGGCCAGCCCTGCCGATGCGGCTGCGCCGCCTGCGGCGATGGCCGCGCGCGCCGGTGGGCCTGCGCCGCCCGCGGCGATGGCCGCGAGCGCCGGTGCGGCCGCGTTGCCCGCGGTGGCCGATGCCGGGGCGGCGCTC
>JAGWMW010000086.1 GCA_028871575.1 Burkholderiales bacterium
CAGCGCCGCGGCGGCCGCCCCCGCCCTGCCGGCAGCCCCGGCCCCGGCGCCGCGCCGACCGCCGCGCGCGCCCTTCGACTGGCGCGGCCTGTGGCTGCAGGTGCTGCCGCCGGTGCTGGGGCTGGCGCTGCTGGTCGCGGTGTGGGAGCTGCTCACGCTGAAGAACAGCAGCTTCCCCGGCCCCGGCGCCACCTTCGGCTCGGCCGTCAAGCTCTTCGCCCACCCGTTCTACAGCAACGGGCCCAACGACCAGGGCATCGGCTGGAACGTGCTGTACTCGCTCAAGCGCGTGGCGGTGGGCTTCGGCCTGGCGGCGGCGGTGGGGATTCCGCTGGGCTTCATGCTCGGGCGCTTCACCTTCCTGGCGCGCATGGTCAACCCGCTGGTGAGCCTGCTGCGGCCGGTCTCGCCGCTGGCCTGGCTGCCGATCGGGCTGCTGGTGTTCAAGTCGGCCGACCCGGCGGCCATCTGGACCATCTTCATCTGCTCGATCTGGCCGATGATCGTCAACACCGCCGTGGGCGTGCAGCGCGTGCCCGCGGACTACCTCAACGTCGCCCGCGTGCTCGACCTGAGCGAGTGGAAGGTCATCACGCGCATCCTCTTCCCTGCCGTGCTGCCCTACATGCTGACCGGCGTGCGGCTGTCGGTGGGCACGGCCTGGCTCGTGATCGTGGCCGCCGAGATGCTGACCGGTGGTGTCGGCATCGGGTTCTGGGTCTGGGACGAGTGGAACAACCTGAACGTGCGGCACATCATCGTGGCGATCTTCGTGATCGGCGTCGTGGGCCTGCTGCTCGAGCAGCTGCTGGTGGGCATCGCCCGGAGGTTCAGCTATGACGACTGAGAGCGCGACGCCGCGTCGGCCGCGCCCCGACTTCATCGAGGTCGACGGCGCCGAGATGGTGTTCGAGACGCGCAAGGGCCGCTTCCACGCGCTGCACGACATCCGCTTGCAGGTCGGCGAGGGCGAGTTCGTCACGCTCATCGGCCATTCGGGCTGCGGCAAGAGCACGCTGCTGAACCTGATCGCCGGCCTGCTGCGGCCCAGCGCCGGCGTGCTGCTGTGCGACGGGCGCGAGATCGCCGCGCCCGGGCCGCAGCGCGCGGTGGTGTTCCAGAACCACTCGCTGCTGCCCTGGCTGAGCTGCGCCGACAACGTGCAGCTGGCGGTGGAGCGCGTGTTCGCCGCCACCGAGGGCCGGGCCCGGCTGCGCGAGCGTTCGCTGGCCGCGCTCGAGCTGGTGGGCATGGGGCACGCGGCGGCCAAGCGGCCGCACGAGATCTCCGGCGGCATGAAGCAGCGCGTGGGCATCGCGCGCGCACTGGCGATGGAGCCCAAGGTGCTGCTGCTCGACGAGCCCTTCGGCGCGCTGGACGCCCTGACCCGCGCCCGGCTGCAGGACGAGCTGCTGAAGATCGTCGCCCGCACCCGCAGCACCACGGTGATGGTCACGCACGACGTGGACGAGGCCGTGCTGCTGTCCGACCGCATCGTGATGATGACGAACGGGCCGGCGGCCACGATCGGCGAGATCCTGCCGGTGACGCTGCCGCGCCCGCGCGAGCGCGTCGCGCTGGCCGAGGACCCGATCTACGTGCACTGCCGCAAGCAGGTGCTGGACTTCCTCTACAACCGCCAGGGCCACGTCGAGAAGGCCGCCGCCTGAGGCCGGCCCGCACGCCGCCCGGGGATGGTGCGCCCCGGCGGGCACGGTGCTTGCAACACGGTGGATGACACCTTCGTCCGGTGTCTGTCTATCTCCTCAGCAGGGCATGAGCCCTAGTCCAACCCTCCCGTCTCGCGACGGGAGGGTCTTTTTTTCGGCGACGAGGGGCGGGCCCGAACCGGCCGCGGCGGGGCGCTCAGTGCGCTTCGCGCGCGTGGTTGATCGTGTACTTCGGGATCTCGATCGTCACGTCCTGGTCCGACAGGATGGCCTGGCAGCTCAGGCGCGAGGTGGGTGCCAGGCCCCAGGCGCGGTCGAGCAGATCTTCCTCGGCCTCGTCGGGCTCGCCCAGCGAAGCGCCGCCCGCCTTCACGATCACGTGGCAGGTGGTGCAGGCACAGCTCATCTCGCAGGCATGCTCGATGGCGATGCCGCCTTCCAGCAGGGCCTCGCAGACCGAGGTGCCGGGCGCGGCCGTGACCTGCGCCCCCTCGGGGCAGAGTTCGGCATGGGGCAGGATGCGGATGACGGGCATGGGCGGGGTGCTCAGACGTCCTCGGGCCGCCGCCCGGCCAGCGCCTGGCGGATGCCCTGGTTCATGCGCTGGGCAGCGAAGGCCTCGGTGCCCTCGGCCAGGGCCTCGATCGCCGCCAGGGTGGCGTCGGCATCGTCGCCGCCGGCGGCCTGCAGCGCGGCCGACATCAGCGCCTCGATGGCCTGCCGCTCGCCGGCCGCCAGCAGCTCGCCGTCGGCGGCCAGCGCCGCGCGCGTGGCCAGCACCAGGCGCTCGGCTTCGACGCGGGCCTCCAGCCGCTTGCGCGCAGCCATGTCGTCGCCGGCGTGGGCGAAGCCGTCCTGCAGCATCTGCGCGATCTCGGCGTCGGCCAGGCCGTAGCTGGGCTTGACGGTGACGGCCGCCTCGACGCCCGAGGTCTGCTCGCGGGCCGAGACGCTGAGCAGCCCGTCGGCGTCGACCTGGAAGGCCACGCGCACCCGCGCCGCCCCGGCCACCATCGGCGGGATGCCGCGCAGCTCGAACCGCGCCAGGCTGCGGCACTCGGCCGCCAGCTCGCGCTCGCCCTGCACCACGTGCAGCGCGATCGCGGTCTGGCCGTCCTGGTAGGTCGTGAACTCCTGCGCCTTGGCCACCGGGATCGTGCTGTTGCGCTCGATCACGCGCTCGACCAGGCCGCCCATCGTCTCCAGCCCGAGCGACAGCGCGATCACGTCCAGCAGCAGCAGCTCGCCGTCGCGCGCGTTGCCGGCCAGGGCATGGGCCTGGATGGCCGCACCGAGCGCCACCACCTCGTCGGGGTTGAGGTCGGTCAACACCTCGCGGCCGAACAGCTCGCCCACGGCCGCGCGCACCTGCGGCATGCGCGTGCTGCCGCCCACCATCACCACGCCCTGCACCTCGTCGCGCGTGACGCGGGCATCGCGCAGCACCTTGCGCACGGCAGCCAGCGTGCGCTCGACGAGCGGCCGGGCGAGGGCTTCGAGCTGCGATCGCGTCACCGCCACCTCGACGGCACGGGCGCCGATGGCGGCCTGCCACCATGCGGTCTCGGCGCGGCTCAGCGCCTCCTTCGCGGCGCGGGCCGCCACCAGCGCGGCGCGCTTGTCCTGCGGCGTGGCCGCCACCGCCCCGGCCTGCGCCAGCGCCCAGTCGGCCAGCGCGTGGTCGATGTCGTCGCCGCCCAGCGCGGCATCGCCGCCGGTGGCCACCACTTCGAACACGCCCCGGGTCAGGCGCAGCAGGCTGATGTCGAAGGTGCCGCCGCCCAGGTCGTAGACCGCGTAGAGGCCTTCGCTGGCGTGGTCCAGGCCGTAGGCCACGGCCGCCGCCGTGGGCTCGCTGATCAGGCGCAGCACGTTCAGCCCTGCGAGTTGCGCGGCATCCTTGGTGGCCTGGCGCTGGGCGTCGTCGAAGTAGGCCGGCACGGTGATCACGGCGCCGAAGAGATCGGCGCCGAAGGTGTCCTCGGCGCGCTGGCGCAGGCTGGCCAGGATCTCGGCCGACACTTCGACCGGGCTCTTTTCGCCCGCGCGCGTGGCCAGCGCCAGCATGCCCGGCCGGTCGACGAAGCGGTAGGGCAGCCGCTCGCGCCCGGCCACGTCGGCCAGCGCCCGGCCCATGAATCGCTTGACCGAGACCAGCGTGTTCTCGGCGTCCTCGGCCTGCGCCGCCAGGGCCGCATGGCCGATCGCGCGCCGCCCGCCCTCGAGGTAGCGCACCGCCGAGGGCAGCAGCACCCGGCCCTCGGCATCGGGCAGGCACTCGGCCACGCCATGGCGCACCGCCGCCACCAGCGAGTGCGTGGTGCCCAGGTCGATGCCCACCGCGATGCGACGCTGGTGCGGGTCGGGCGCCTGGCCGGGTTCGGAGATCTGCAGCAGGGCCATCGCGGGTCAGGAAGGGGTGAGGGTTTCGAGTCGGCGCTCGATCTCGGCCCGCAGGCGGGCCACGAACATCAGCGAGCGCACCAGGGCCGCCGCGGCGGCAGTGTCGCCCTGCACGTCGAGCGAGCGCTCGAGCTCGGCCAGCCGGTCGCGCTCCTCGGCGGCGATCCGCGCCGCCAGCGCCTGCACCTCGGCCGCGCCGGCCGCCTCGTCCAGGGCCTCGCGCCAGGCCATCTGCTGCGCCAGGAAGGCCGCCGGCATGGCCGTGTTGCGCTCCGCGTCCACGGCCACGCCGCGCAGTGCGCAGAGGTAGGCGGCGCGGGTGAGCGGATCCTTCAGGCGCTCGTAGGCCTCGTTCACGCGCACCGCCCACTGCATGGCCAGGCGCTGCGCCGAGGCGCCCTCGGCGGCGTGCCGGTCGGGGTGCACGCGGGCCTGCAGCTCGCGCCGCCGGGCGTCGAGATCGGCCCGGTCCAGCGCCTGGCGCGGCGGCAACCCGAACAGGGTGAAATCGTCGTCGCCCAGCTTCACAGCGTCTTGCCCATGAACAGCGACAGGCCGTTGTCGGGATAGCCGCCGAAGGCCTCGCAGCGCGTGTAGCCGCAGCGCTCGTACAGGCGCACGGCGGCCCGCTGGTCGCGGCCGGTCTCCAGCTGCAGGCGCAGGCGACCCAGCTCGCGCGCGCGGGCCTCGAGCGCCTGCAGCAGCGCGTAAGCCACGCCCCGGCCGCGCTCGGCCGGCACGACGTACATGCGCTTGATCTCGCCGTGCCCGTCGCCCGTGGCCAGGCGCAACGCGCCGGTGCCGACCGCCACGCCGTCGCGCCGCGCGACGTAGAAGCTCACCTCGGGCGCCAGCAGCGCCTGCACGCCCAGGATGTGGTTGGCCTCGGGCGGGTACAGCCCGGCCAGGTAGGCATCGAGCGCGTCCAGCAGGGCCACGACCTCGGGCTGGTCGGGGCGTTCGCGGCGGAAGGTGAGGAGGGACATCGAACGAAAGGCGGGCCGCCGTCCGCGGCACCGGGCCGCGGAAGACTCGTCACCGGGCGGCTAGACGCGGAACGACTCGCCGCAGCCGCAGCGGTCCTTCTCGCGGGGGTTGTGGAACTTGAAGCCTTCGTTCAGGCCTTCGCGCACGAAGTCGAGCTCGGTGCCGTCGAGGTAGGGCAGGCTCTTCGGGTCGACCAGCACCTTCACGCCGTGACCCTCGAAGACGATGTCCTCGGGCGCCACGTCGTCGGCGTACTCGAGCTTGTAGGCCAGGCCCGAGCAGCCGGTGGTCTTGACGCCCAGGCGCACGCCCACGCCCTTGCCGCGCCGGCCCAGATAGCGCGTGACGTGCCGCGCCGCGGCTTCGGTGAGAGTGACGGCCATCGCAACGCTCAGTTCACCAGGCCCTCGCGCGAAACCGGCTGCGCCGGCCCGCTGCGAGCGCCCCCTTGGGGGGCAGCGACCGCAGGGAGCGTTGGGGCTCCATGTTTGGCCTTGTAGTCCTGCACCGCCGCCTTGATGGCGTCCTCGGCCAGGATCGAGCAGTGGATCTTCACCGGCGGCAGCGCCAGTTCCTGCGCGATCTGGGTGTTCTTGATCGTCACCGCCTCGTCCAGGGTCTTGCCCTTGACCCATTCGGTGACGAGCGAGCTCGAGGCGATGGCCGAGCCGCAGCCGTAGGTCTTGAAGCGCGCGTCCTCGATCAGCCCGGTGGCCGGGTTGACCTTGATCTGCAGCTTCATCACGTCACCGCAGGCCGGGGCACCGACCATGCCGGTGCCGACCGTGTCGTCGCCCTTGTCGAAGGAGCCGACGTTGCGCGGGTTCTCGTAGTGCTCGACGACTTTCTCGCTGTAGGCCATGGTGGGTCTCCTGGTGCAGTTCGGAATGCGGGCTCAGTGGGCGGTCCACTGGATCGAGGCGATGTCGACGCCGTCCTTGAACATCTCCCACAGCGGCGAGAGCTCGCGCAGCTTGGCCACCCGGTCCTTCAGGGTGGCGACCGCGTAGTCGATCTCCGGGGCGGTGGTGAATCGGCCGATCGTCATGCGCAGGCTGGAGTGCGCGAGCTCGTCGCTGCGGCCCAGGGCGCGCAGCACGTAGCTGGGCTCCAGGCTGGCGCTGGTGCAGGCCGAGCCCGAGCTCACGGCGATGCCCTTGACGCCCATGATCAGCGACTCGCCCTCAACGTAGTTGAAGCTCACGTTGAGGTTGTGCGGCACCCGGCGCTCGAGGTCGCCGTTGACGAACACCTGCTCGATGCCCGACAGGCCGTCGAGCAGGCGTCGCTGCAGCATGCGGATGCGCTCGATCTCGGTGCCCATCTCCTGGCGCGCGATCTCGAAGGCCAGGCCCATGCCCACGCACTGGTGCGTGGGCAGGGTGCCGCTGCGCATGCCGCGCTCGTGGCCGCCACCGTGCATCTGCGCCTCCAGGCGCACGCGCGGCTTGCGCCGCACGTACAGCGCGCCGATGCCCTTGGGCCCGTAGGTCTTGTGGCTGGCCAGGCTGAGCAGGTCGACCGGCAGCGTGGACAGGTCGATCGCCACCTTGCCCGTGGCCTGTGCGCCGTCGACGTGGAAGACGATGCCGCGCTCGCGGCACATCGCGCCGATGGCCGGGATGTCCTGGATCACGCCGATCTCGTTGTTGACCAGCATCACCGAGACCAGCACCGTGTCCTTGCGCAGCGCGGCCTTGAACTTGTCGAGGTCGAGCAGGCCGTTGGGCTCGACGTCGAGGTAGGTCACCTCGAAGCCCTGGCGCTCGAGCTCGCGCGTGGTGTCGAGCACCGCCTTGTGCTCGGTCTTGACGGTGACGATGTGCTTGCCGCGGTCGCTGTAGAAGTGGGCCGCGCCCTTGATGGCGAGGTTGTTGGACTCGGTGGCCCCGCTGGTCCAGACGATCTCGCGCGGGTCGGCATGGATCAGCGCGGCGACCTGCTCGCGCGCGCGCTCGACCGCGGCCTCGGCCTCCCAGCCCCAGGCGTGGCTGCGGCTGGCGGGGTTGCCGAAGTGCTCGCGCAGCCAGGGGATCATCGCGTCGACGACGCGCGGATCGCAGGGCGTGGTGGCACCGTAATCCATGTAGATGGGGAAATGCGGGGTCATGGCGACGACGGCAGCAGGGTTGGACAGGGCCGGGGGCGGCCTACTTCGAAAATGCGTTGCCCAGGGCGAACACCGAGTTCGGCGCGGTGACCTTGATCGGCTTGACCACGGGCGTGCTGGAGATCGCGCGCTTGACCGGCGCCGCGTCCACGGAGATACCCTTGGCAAGCTGCTCGGCGACCAGCTTCTCGAGGGAGATCGAGTCGAGGAACTCGATCATCTTGCTGTTCAGGCTGGCCCAGAGATCGTGCGTCATGCAGCGGCCGCCGTCGTCGCCCATGCAGTTTTCCTTGCCGGCGCAACCGGTGGCGTCGATCGGCTCGTCCACGGCGACGATGATGTCGGCCACCGTGATCTCGGCCGCCGGGCGGCCGAGCGAGTAGCCGCCGCCCGGGCCGCGCGTGCTTTCCACCAGCGAATGCCGGCGCAGCTTGCCGAAGAGCTGCTCGAGGTAGGACAGCGAGATCTGCTGCCGCTGGCTGATGGCGGCCAGCGCCACGGGGCCGGCGTTCGAGCGCAGCGCGAGATCGATCATCGCGGTGACGGCAAAGCGGCCTTTGGTGGTGAGTCGCATGGAACCTCCTTCAGGGGGTCGCCGGAGGCGGCGAAGACAGCTCGCCGTTGATCCCGACTGATTCACTCAAGTATAGCGCAAACCCGGGGGTTCGCTCAGCCGGCGCTACCGGCCGGCAGCTCGGCCGCCAGGCAGGCGACGAGGCCTTCGCAGGCGTCTTCCACCAGGTCCAGCACCTGCTCGAAACCCTGCGGCGGCCCGTAGTACGGGTCGGGCACCTCGGCGGTGCCGGCAAAGCGCCGGGCATAGGCCAGCAGCGGCTGCAGCCGGGCGCGGCTGCCGGCCGGGGCATGGGCCTGCAGGTGGGCCAGGTGCCCCTCGTCCATGGCCAGGATCAGGTCATGGCGCTCGTAGTCCTCGGGCCGCAGCGCCCGCGCCCGCAGCGCCGAAAGGTCGTAGCCCCGGAGCAGCGCGTGCTGCCGGGCCCGCGGATCGGGCGCCTCGCCCTCGTGCCAGCCGGTGGTGCCGGCCGAGGCCACCGCCACCCGATCGCCCAGGCCGGCTTGCTCGAGCTTGGCGCGCAGCACGGCCTCGGCCGTGGGCGAGCGGCAGATGTTGCCGGTGCAGACCATCAGCACGCGCCGCGCCAAGGCGGAACTGCCCTGGTCAACGCCCTCGGCACCCGCGGCGGAGGGCGGCCCGAACGGCCAGAGCCGGCTGAATCGCCCCACGGGCCCGCTCAGGCGGCGCTGCCGCCCGGTACCGCCAGCGGCTGGGCCGGCACGAGCGGCACCACGTTGAGGTCGTGCCCGGGCGCACCGAAGGCCTGCTCGCGCAGCAGCGCGAGCTGGTCGCGCACCCGCGCCGCCTTTTCGAATTCGAGGTTGCGCGCATGGTCGAGCATCTGCTTTTCGAGCAGCTTGATGCGCCGGCCCAGGTCCTTCTCGGACATCGCCTCGACCTCGGCCGCCGCCTGGGCCGCCTTCAGGTCGTCCTTGGCGCTCTTGTCGGAGACCGCGCCTTCGATCATGTCGCGGATGCGCTTGGTGATGGTGCGCGGCGTGATGCCCTGCGCCAGGTTGTGCGCGATCTGGCGCGCACGCCGGCGCTCGGTCTCGCCGATGGCGGCGCGCATGCTGTCGGTCATCTTGTCGGCGTACAGGATCGCGCGGCCGTTGACGTTGCGCGCGGCGCGGCCGATGGTCTGGATCAGCGAGCGCTCGGCGCGCAGGAAGCCCTCCTTGTCGGCGTCGAGGATGGCCACCAGGCTGACCTCGGGCAGGTCCAGGCCCTCGCGCAGCAGGTTGATGCCCACCAGCACGTCGAAGCTGCCCAGGCGCAGGTCGCGCAGGATCTCCACCCGCTCCACGGTGTCGATGTCGCTGTGCAGGTAGCGCACCTTGACGCCGTTGTCGGCGAGGTAATCGGTGAGCTGCTCGGCCATCCGCTTGGTCAGCGTGGTGATCAGCACGCGCTCGTTGCGCGTGACGCGGTCGCGGATCTCCTGCAGCACGTCGTCGACCTGGGTGCCGGCCGGGCGCACCTCGACCTCGGGGTCGACCAGGCCCGTCGGCCGCACCAGCTGCTCGACCACCTGGCCGGCGTGCGTCTTCTCGTAGGCGGCCGGCGTGGCCGAGACGAAGACGGCCTGCCGCATCTTGCGCTCGAACTCCTCGAACTTCAGCGGCCGGTTGTCCAGCGCGCTGGGCAGCCGGAAGCCGTACTCCACCAGCGTCGTCTTGCGGGCGCGGTCGCCGTTGAACATGCCACCGAACTGGCCGATCAGCACATGGCTCTCGTCGAGGAACATGATCGCGTCGCCGGCCAGGTAGTCCACCAGCGTCGGCGGCGGCTCGCCGGGCTGGGCGCCGCTTAAATGCCGGGTGTAGTTCTCGATGCCCTTGCAGTGGCCCACCTCCTGCAGCATCTCGAGGTCGAAGCGGGTGCGTTGCTCCAGGCGCTGCGCCTCCACCAGCTTGCCCGCTTGGACCAGCTCGGCGAGCCGCGTGCGCAGCTCCTCCTTGATGGTGGCGATGGCGTCGACCACGCGCTCGCGGGGCGTCACGTAGTGGCTGCTCGGGTAGACGGTGAAGCGCGGGATCTTCTGCCGCACGCGGCCGGTCAGCGGGTCCAGCAGCTGCAGGCTCTCGACCTCGTCGTCGAAGAGCTCGATGCGCAGGGCCAGCTCGCTGTGCTCGGCCGGGAAGACGTCGATGGTGTCGCCGCGCACGCGGAACGAGCCGCGCCCGAACTCGATCTCGTTGCGCTTGTACTGCATGCGGATCAGCTGCGCGATCACGTCGCGCTGGCTCATCCGGTCGCCCGTGCGCAGCGTCATCACCATCCGGTGGTAGTCGGCCGGGTTGCCGATGCCGTAGATCGCGCTGACGCTGGCCACGATGATGGTGTCGCGCCGCTCGAGCAGGCTCTTGGTCGCCGACAGGCGCATCTGCTCGATGTGCTCGTTGATCGCGCTGTCCTTCTCGATGAACAGGTCGCGCTGCGGCACGTAGGCCTCGGGCTGGTAGTAGTCGTAGTAGCTGACGAAGTACTCGACCGCATTCTTGGGGAAGAACTCGCGGAACTCGCTATACAGCTGCGCGGCCAGCGTCTTGTTGGGGGCAAACACGATGGCCGGGCGGCCGAGCTGCGCGATGACGTTGGCCATCGTGTAGGTCTTGCCCGAGCCCGTCACGCCCAGCAGCGTCTGGTAGGCCAGGCCGTCGTTCACCCCTTCGACCAGCTGTGCGATCGCCGCCGGCTGGTCGCCCGCCGGCTCGTAGGGCTGGAACAGCTGGTAGGGCGAGCCGGGGTAGGAGACGAAGCGGCCCGGCGTCGGCGCGCCGGGTGGCTCGGCCTGAGCCCCGCTGGGCGGCTCGGCCTGAGCCCCGCTGGGCGGCTGGGCATCACCCCCGCCGGCCGGCTCCGGCAGCAGATCGGGCCTGACGGCCAGCGGTGCGTTCATCGGGACATCCTAAAATTGCCGTGCAATCCGCCAGATTAACCCAAGCCCCGAGAGATCACGATGTCCTTGTTCGCCAGCGTCGAGATGGCCCCGCGCGACCCCATCCTGGGCCTGAACGAGCAGTTCGCGGCCGACCCCAACCCGGCCAAGGTGAACCTGGGCGTAGGGGTGTACTTCGACGAGCAGGGCCGGCTGCCGGTGCTGGCCTGCGTGGCCACGGCCGAGCAGCAGCTGCTGGCCGCGCCCAAGGCCAAGAACTACCTGCCGATCGACGGCATCGCGGCCTACGACCGGGCCGTGCAGGGCCTGGTGTTCGGCGCCGACAGCGCCGCCGTCGCGGCGGGCCGCGTGGCCACGGTCCAGGCCCTGGGCGGCACCGGCGGGCTCAAGGTCGGTGCCGATTTCTTGCGCCGCCTGCAGCCCGGGGCCGCGGTGCTGATCAGCGACCCGAGCTGGGAGAACCACCGCGCGCTCTTCACCCAGGCCGGCTTCGCGGTCACGAGCTACCCCTACTACGACGCGGACACGCGCGCCGTGCGCTTCCCGGCGCTGCTGGCGGCGCTGCACGGCGCGGCACCGGGCAGCATCGTCGTGCTGCATGCCTGCTGCCACAACCCCACCGGCTGCGACCTCGCGCCCGACCAATGGCAGCAGGTGGTCGAGGCCTGCCGCGAGCGCGGCCTGGTGCCCTTCCTGGACATGGCGTACCAGGGCTTCGGCGACGGCATCGCCGAGGACGGTGCCGTCGTCGCCCGCTTCCTGGCCAGCGGCATCGGCTTCTTCGTCTCGACCTCGTTCTCCAAGAGCTTCTCGCTCTACGGCGAGCGGGTGGGCGCGCTCAGCGTGGTCTGCGCCAGCGCCGACGAGGCGGCGCGCGTGCTCTCGCAGCTGAAGATCGTGATCCGCACCAACTACTCCAACCCGCCCACCTTCGGCGCGCAGATCGTGGCCACGGTGCTCACCACGCCGGCGCTGCGCGCGCAGTGGGAGCAGGAGCTGGCGGGCATGCGCGAGCGCATCCGGGCCATGCGCCGGGCCCTGGTCGAGCAGCTGCGCGCGGCCGGCGTGACGGGCGGGCTGGACTACATCACGCGCCAGAAGGGCATGTTCAGCTACTCGGGCCTGGGCCGCGAGCAGATGCTGCGCCTGCGCAGCGAGTTCGGCATCTACGGCCTGGAATCGGGCCGCATCTGCGTGGCCGCCCTCAACGGCGGCAACGTGGAGCGCGTGGCCCGCGCGATCGCGCAGGTCATGTGAGTGAGGCCTCGGCGTGACCGAGTGGCGCCTGGCGGCGTCACTCGCGCTCGTCCGGGGTGCGGCGGTGCCGATAAGGTGCGCATGGGCTGGCGTTTACGCCCTGGCGCGCTGCTGGCGATGCGGGCAGAGTGCGCCGGCAGGCCGTGATTGCTGCGCCGCAGCAGCGCTCATGGTACCGTGAGCCTGCATATTCTCGACGGGGACTTCCGATGCTGTACCAGATCTACGAGACACAGCGTGCGCTGATGGCGCCGTTTTCAGAGTTCGCCAGCGCGTCGGCCAAGCTCTACGGCCACCCGATGAGCCCCTTCTCGCACACGCCGATGGCGCAGCGCGTCTCGGCGGGTTTCGACCTGCTGCACCGGCTGGCCAAGGAGTACGAGAAGCCGCCCTTTGCCATCACCTCCGCGCGCGTGAACGGCGTCGACGTCGCGGTGCAGGAGCAGGTGGCCCTGGACAAGCCCTTTTGCCGGCTGCTGCGCTTCAAGCGCTTCACCGACGACCCGAAGGCGCTCGAGCAGATGAAGGGCCAGCCCTCGGTGCTGGTGGTGGCGCCGCTGTCGGGCCACCACGCCACGCTGCTGCGCGACACCGTCAAGAGCCTGCTGCAGGACCACAAGGTCTACATCACCGACTGGACCGATGCGCGCATGGTGCCGCTGCAGGCCGGTGCCTTCCACCTCGACGACTACATCGCCTACGTGCAGGAATTCATCCGCCACGTCGGCCCCGAGGTGCACGTGATCTCGGTCTGCCAGCCCACCGTGCCGGTGCTGGCCGCCATCTCGCTGATGGCCAGCGCCGGTGATCCCACGCCGCGCACGATGACGATGATGGGCGGCCCCATCGATGCCCGCAAGAGCCCGACCGCGGTCAACAACCTGGCGATGAACAAGAGCTACAGCTGGTTCGAGAACAACGTCATCTTCCGCGTGCCGCAAAACTTCCCCGGCGCCGGCCGCCG
>JAGWMW010000287.1 GCA_028871575.1 Burkholderiales bacterium
CTGGCTGCTGATGCTGATCTCGCTCGTCTGCGCCATCGTGGTTTGCGCGGCGCTGAACTTCACGATCGAGAAGCTGGCCTACCGGCCGCTGCGCAAGGCGCCGCGGCTGGCGCCGCTGATCACGGCCATGGGCATGAGCCTGCTGCTGCAGACCCTGGCCATGATCATCTGGAAGCCCGACCCCAAGCCCTACCCGCAGCTGCTGCCGGCCACGCCGATCAGCCTGGGCGGCCCGGTGATCACGGTCACGCAGTGCCTGATCCTGCTGCTGACGGTGCTGGTGCTGGCCGGCCTGAGCTTGCTGGTCAACCACACCCGGCTCGGCCGCGCGATGCGGGCCACGGCCGAGAACCCGCGCGTGGCCGCGCTGATGGGCGTGCAGCCCGACCGCGTGATCTCGGCCACCTTCGTCATCGGTGCCGCGCTGGCCGCGCTGGCCGGCGTGATGTGGGCCGCCAACTACGGCACCGTGCAGCACACGATGGGCTTCCTGCCCGGGCTCAAGGCCTTCACCGCGGCGGTGCTGGGCGGCATCGGCAACCTGGCCGGCGCGGTCGTGGGCGCGCTGCTGCTGGGCCTGGTCGAGGCGCTGGCCGCCGGCTACCTGGGGCCGCTGACCGGCGGCGTGCTGGGCAGCCAGTACGCCGACATCTTCGCCTTCGTGGCCCTGATCCTGGTGCTCACGCTGCGGCCCTCGGGCCTGCTGGGCGAGCGCGTGGCCGACCGCGCCTGAGGCCTCGAGGCGATGACGCTGCGCAAGGGAGTCGTCTTCGGGGTCTGCGCGCTGGCGCTGCTGGCGCTGCCGCTGCTGCTCGACCCCTTCGGCGCGGGCTGGGTGCGCATCATGGCCAACGCGCTGCTGTACGTGATGCTGGCGCTGGGCCTGAACATCGTGGTCGGCTACGCCGGGCTGCTCGACCTGGGCTACGTGGCCTTCTACGCCGTGGGCGCGTACATGTATGCGCTGCTGGCCTCGCCGCAGCTGGTCGAGAACTTCGCCTGGATCGCGCGCGCGCTGCCCCACGGCATGCACACGCCGGTGTGGGCGGTGATCCCGCTGGCGGCCGGGCTGGCCGCCATCGCCGGCGTGCTGCTGGGCACGCCGGTGCTGAAGCTGCGCGGCGACTACCTGGCCATCGTCACCCTAGGCTTCGGCGAGATCATCCGGGTGTTCATGAACAACCTCGAGCAGCCGATCAACATCACGAACGGCCCGCGGGGCCTGGACCGCATCGACCCGATGCACCTGTTCGGCTTCAGCTTCGGGCGCCCGCTCGTCCTCGGCGACTGGCGCATCCCCTCGGTGACGCTGTACTACTGGCTCTTCCTGGGGCTGGTGGTGCTCAGCGTGTTCATCTGCCAGCGCCTGCAGGCCTCGCGCATCGGCCGCGCCTGGATGGCGATCCGCGAGGACGAGATCGCCGCCAAGGCCATGGGCATCAACACCCGCAACATGAAGCTGCTGGCCTTCGGCATGGGCGCCACGTTCGGTGGCGTCGCGGGCTCGATGTTCGCGGCCTTCCAGGGCTTCGTCTCGCCCGAGTCGTTCAGCCTGCAGGAGAGCATCATGATCGTGGCCATGGTCGTGCTCGGCGGCATGGGCCACATCCCCGGCGTGATCCTGGGCGCGGTGCTGCTGGCCTCGCTGCCCGAGGTGCTGCGCTACGCCGCCAGCCCGCTGCAGGATCTCACCGGCGGGCGCCTGGACCCGGCCATCCTGCGCCAGCTGCTGGTGGCGCTGGCGATGATCGGCATCATGCTGCTGCGCCCGCGCGGGTTGTGGCCGGCGCCCGAGCACGGCAAGAGCGCGGCCCCGCCGCCCGGCCCCTGACGATGGCCGAGCCGGTGTTGCAGGTGCAGGGCGTCAGCAAGCGCTTCGGCGGGCTGCAGGCGCTCGCGGACGTGGGCCTGCGCATCGAGGCCGGGCAGGTCTACGGACTGATCGGCCCCAACGGCGCCGGCAAGACCACCTTCTTCAACGTGATCACCGGCCTGTATGCCCCCGACGCCGGCCGCTTCGAGCTCGGCGGCCGCGTCTACCGGCCCAGCGCGGTGCACGAGGTGGCGCGCGCCGGCATCGCGCGCACGTTCCAGAACATCCGCCTGTTCGCCGAGATGACGGTGCTCGAGAACGTGATGGTGGGCCGCCACGTGCGCACGCGCTCGGGCCTGGTGGGCGCGGTGCTGCGCACGCCGCGCTTCCGCGCCGAAGAGGCGGCGATCGCCGCCCGCGCGCGCGAGCTGCTGGCCTACGTGGGCATCGAGCGCTATGCCGAGTACAAGGCGCGCACGCTGTCCTA
>JAGWMW010000087.1 GCA_028871575.1 Burkholderiales bacterium
TTCACCAACTTCAACGTCGTCACCAGCGACAGCGTGACCGGCACCGTGACCCTGCGCCTGAAGGACGTGCCCTGGGACCAGGCGCTGGACATCATCCTGCAGGCCAAGGGCCTGGGCGTGCGCAAGACCGGCAACGTGCTGTGGATCGCGCCCAAGGACGAGCTGGCGGCCAAGGAACAGGCCGACCTCGAGGCCAAGAAGAAGGTGGCCGACCTCGAGCCCACGCGCACGCAGTCGTTCCAGCTCAACTACACCAAGGCGGCCGAGGTAGCGCAGCAGCTGCTGGGCCAGTCGGTGACGGGCCGCGGCAGCAGCGGCGGCGGGGGCGGCGGCGCCGGCGGCGGGCAGGCCTCGCGCATCCTCACCGCGCGCGGCAGCGTGTTCGCCGAGCCGCGCACCAACCAGCTCTTCGTCAACGACATCCCGAGCAAGCTCGAGGAAGTGCAGGCGCTGATCGCCAAGATCGACATCCCGGTGCGCCAGGTGCTGATCGAGGCCCGCATCGTCGAGGCCGACGACAGCTTCGGCCGCTCGCTGGGGGTCAAGCTGGGCACCTCTGGCAAGGGCACCTACAGCGCGGGCGGCGGCAACGCCGTGAATATCGGCGGCGACTACGCGGCCATCGGCACCCAGACCGGTCAGGCCAACGCGACCAGCACCTTCAACGACACCCAGTTCGTGAACTTGCCGGCGAACACCAGCACGCTCGGGTCGTCGGCGGCCACGTTCGCGCTTTCGCTGTTCGGCGCCTCGGCCAGCCGGTTCCTGAACCTGGAGCTCTCGGCGCTCGAGACCGAGGGCAAGGGCAAGATCGTCTCCAGCCCGCGCGTGATCACGGCCGACCAGGTGAAGGCGCTGATCGAGCAGGGCACCGAGCTGCCCTACCAGGCCGCCACCTCCAGCGGCGCCACCTCGGTGCAGTTCCGCAAGGCCAACCTCAAGCTCGAGGTCACGCCGCAGATCACGCCCGAGGGCAACGTGATCCTCGACGTCGACGTCAGCAAGGACAGCGTGAGCACGCTGTCCACCGCGGCCGGCCCGGCGATCGACACCAAGCACGTGCAGACCCAGGTGCTGGTCGAGAACGGCGGCACGGTCGTGATCGGCGGCATCTTCACCCAGACCGAGCGCGACAGCGTCAGCAAGGTGCCGCTGCTGGGCGACATCCCCTACATGGGCGCGCTGTTCCGCAGCAAGACGCGCAGCACGGCCCGCACCGAGCTGCTGATATTCATCACGCCCAAGATCGTCACCGACCGTTCGGCGGCGCGCTGAAGTTCGGCGTCAGCAGGACCGGCCGCGGTCCGTCGCCAAGCTGCAAGGGCCGCAGCTCCGCATCGTCAGCTCCAGGCGAGCGGTGCCGGTCGCGGCGGTCGCGGCGGCAACTGCAGGATCGGCGATTGCTGTGCCGGGCTCGAGCTTCACGCTGCGGCATGAGTGGGCTTGGCTCCCGTGCACGCGGGTCCTGGCAGGGCACGAACAGCCAAGGTCGAGGGCCGAGCCGCATGTCCCGAGGCCGTCGAGGGTCGTGATTTCGTTCCCGCCGGTTCAGCCGCTCAGGACGGTCCAGCCGACTCGACCCGCATGCCGGCGAGCCAGTCTGAGCGCGACCGGCTACCTATTGCGGCCCGTGGCGGCGGCGTCTCAACGAATGTTCAGCTCAGGGCTCGCCACAGGCGGACGGAGACCGGCGTGTCCGGGGAGTCGCCAATCCGCGGCGGCTCGCCGCCAAGGCCGGCACCGTGCACGGGCTGCGCCCTCAAGCGCTACCAGCAGCTCGCCGTGCTCAGCGTGCCGCCGCTGGTGGTCTGGTTGCCGCTCTGGTCCAGGCCGTACGACCCGCAGGGGTCGGCGGTCTGGTCGCCGATGGGCGTGGCCGACAGCGTGTAGGCGGTGGCCGAGGCGGCGGTGACGTTGAGCTGGTAGTACGCGGTGCTGCCGGTCAGCACGTTCTGCGGGAAGGCGCCGGCGTAGCCCAGGCTGCTGCCGTTGCTGGTGTAGGTGTTGTTGATGCTGAAGAAGCGCTCCTGGCGCGCCGCCAGGTCGAGCAGCGCCGTCTTCGCATCGGCCCGGCGCGACTTGCGCACCTGGTTGACGTAGGACGGGTAGGCCACCGTCGCCAGCAGCGCGGCCACGGCCACCACGACCATCAGCTCGATCAGCGTGAAGCCGCCCGGGCGGGCACGCATGCTTAAGCGGGCTGCGCGCGCATCGGTTCGGCGGTCGTGCAGGGGGGTCGTCATGGCCTTCACCGCAGCTGGATCCAGGTCACGCGCGTGCCGGTGCCGTTGGCGGCCGGGTTGATCTGCGTGACCACGCCCGTGCCGCCCACCGTCTGCTGCACCAGGTAGGGCTTCTGCCGGGCCGTGACGATCGACGGCGAGCCGGTGGCGCTCAGGCCGATGCCGCTGACGATGCCGCCGTTGAGGGTGACGAAGTTGTTGTTCGGGTCGGCGAAGAACGAGCTCGAGGCCGAGCCGCCGCTGCCCATCGTCACCGCCATCGTGTAGCCCGAGGCCGGCTGGCTGTTGCAGCTGAGGGCGTTGTTCACCGTCGGGATGGTCGTGTTGACGATGAACATGCCGTAGGCGATGACGGGGTTGTAGATCACCTGTTCCTGGCTCGCCGGCAGCGCCAGCTGCCAGCCGAACTGGTTGTTGCCGCTGGCGCAGGCCGTCGACCCCTTCCAGCACACGTTGGCCGAGCTCACGGTGCGGTAGCCCGAGATCGCGCCGCTGCCGGCCACCGTGGCGGTGACGGTCTGGGTCAGCAGGTTGGCCGTGCTGACCGACTGCGGGCCGGCCAGGCTGGCGTATTGCGAGGCGGCGCCGGCCACGGCGTTCCAGCCGGCCATGTTCCAGTCCCACACGCCGTACAGCGATTGCGCCGCGGTCTCGAAGGCCGGGGCGCTGGACAGGGTCTGCGGCCGCTGGCGGCCGGTGCCGAAGGCCACGACCACGCCCACCTGGCCCTGCGGGCCGATGCCGGGCACCGAGGCCACGGCCACCTTGGTCGTGATCGGCGTGCCGCCGGTGCTGAACAGCGGCGTCGAGCCCACCGACCAGGCGCCGGGCGAGGCGCTGGTGAGGTCGAAGCGCCAGACGTTGCCCAGGGCATCGCCGGCGTAGACGTAGTCGGTCACGTGGTCGCCGTCGAGGTCGGCCGGGGTCACGTAGGCGATGCCGTTCTTGGCGCCGCCGCCGCCCGCGCCGACGCCGGTGTCGATGAAGCGGAAGCTGCGCGCGCCGGTGCCCGGGTCCACCAGCATGATGAACAGGCCCGCAGTGCCGCTGGCGCTGTTCAGGCCGTTGCCGAACAGCACCGCCCACTGGCCGTTGTGCAGGCGCCGGATCACGGGCGTGCCGGTGACGCTGCCCAGGCTGTTGCCGCAGTTCGCGACATTGCTGCAGACAATGTTGGCCGAGGTCCAGTCGCCCATCACCAGCGCGGCCGCATTGGACTCGCTGAACTGGCTCGGGTCGGTGATGTCGAGCGCGTAGAGGTTGCCCACCGTGGTCGTGGTCTTGTCGCCCACCGCGCCGCCGGCGTTGCCGCCGGAGCCGGTGCCGCCCACCAGCCAGGTGTGCCAGGCGCCGGCGTAGTAGAGGTCGCCGGTGCCCGGCGTGGCGTTGACGTAGAAGTTGTGCGAGTACTGCGGCGCGCTGTAGTCCAGCGACGCCGTCGTCGAATGGATCGTGGCCAGGGCCGTGGACGGCATGTAGGCCAGCACCTCGCGCCCGTCGTTCGGTGCCGGCGAACCGGCCGCGCCGGTGCGAAAGCCGTGCAGGAAGCCATCGTTGGCGCCGGCGTAGACCACGTTCTGGCGGGCACCGGCGGCGGCCGTGCCCTGGAACGCGGCATAGGTCTGGCCGCTGGACTCGGGTGCGGTGGCCCCCGAGTACAGCGCATCGACCCACGGGCCGGTGTAGGGCGCCTGCGGCGGTCCGACCCAGGTCGGGCTCGAGTCGACGATGTCGCCCAGCACGCCCGCGCGCGGGCGGAAGCTGCCGCTGCCGGTGTTGGTGAGCTCGTTGCTGCGGTCGCCGCGCAGGAACTGCAGCCGGTTGGCGTTGACGCTGCTGTCGCCGGCGGTCAGCGCCGCCTGCTGGGCACCGCTGAGGTTGGACCACTCGAACGGGATGCCTGACGTGCCGCCCCAGGTCAGGATGGCGCGGCTGTTGGGGGCCTGGGCCGTGACGGCGGTGCCGGTGGCCTGGCAGGTGCCCCCGGTGAGCACGCAGCTGGCGTCCCAGGCGGCCACCGGGTTGATCGAGACGATGTCGGTGGCCGGGTCGTAGAGCAGGTCCTGCGCGGTCAGCGCGCCCCACCAGTTGCCGGGGTGGTAGTAGGCCAGGTAGACCTGCGAGCCGGTCTGCACCCGCGCCGACTGCTGCACGTTGGTGCCGGCCGAGCTCTGCGCCTGGTTGGCCGGCGCGGCCTTGAAGCAGGTGATCTCGTGGACGTTGTTGCTGCCGCCGGTGCCGGCCGAGAAGCCGAAGCGGAACGAGGCCGGCAGCGGGCCGTTGCTGGCCGTGATCGACTGGTTGTTCATCACCTGCTGCGCCGCGCCCCCGTTGATGCTGTACGACACGCTCAGCAGGCCGTTCGGCGTCAGCGTCAGGCTGTAGGTGATGGGCACGGCCTGCGTGCGCAGCGGGTAGCTCACGCCCTGCTGGTTCGAGATCGAGGTGCCTGCCGGCAGCGTGCTGTACGAGATCAGGCCGTAGTTGTAGGCCAGGGCCTGGGTGGTCTGCGAGCGGTCGCCGATGGAGTTGCCGTTCGCATCGGTGATCGTGTTGCCGCTGTAGTTCCACAGGGCCCCGGTGCGGCAGGTGTTGCGCACCGCGTTGGCGCGGCTGCCGCTGCCCAGCGAGCTGGGGTAGAGCGTGGGGTAGTTCGCGTTCAGCCAGGCCCAGGCCGTGCTGCCGGCGCCACGCAGCGAGATGCGCCCGGCGCGGAAGCCCGGCCCGGTGTTGGTGTTGTCGCCGGGGTTCGAGAAGTTGCCGTATTCGTCGATGCCCACGCCGATGTAGCCGCCCAGCACGCCGTCGTAGGTGCCGTTGACGTTGGAGCAGCTGTAGCCCAGGCTGCCCCCCAGGGCGCCCACCGTGGGCGGCTGCGAGCCGTCGGCCAGGAAGAAGCTGATGCCATCGGCGCCGGTGCCGTTGTTGCCGTCGCCGCCGTAGGTGACGGTGGTGAAGGTCACCTGCAGGCCCTGGTTGGAGGGGAATGTGAAATTCGAGACCACGGCGCCGGTCTGGTTGTCGCCGTTGGAGCCGTAGAGCTGGGTGTCGCCGTTGGTCAGTCGCAGGGCGCCCTGCCCCACCGCGTCGGGCAACCGGCCGGTGACACCGCCCACCAGGGTCTTGCCACTGTAGTAGGGCAGGCCGGCGCAGGCGGGGATCGAGCCGGTGTTGTTGCCGGCCGTCAGGCAGGCGCCGTTGAGCGCCGCCCAGTTGTAGGCCGAGGAGGCGCCGGTCAGCGTGTCATTGACGACGAGCTGCGCTCGGGCGCCGCCGGCCCAGGCGCACAGCAGCGCGGCCAGGACGAGATGAATCAGGCGGCTGTGGATCTTCATCACTGCGCTCCCAGGTCTTTGACACCGGTACTCATCTTGAAAGTGCTCTGCACGACCGCCGCGGTGCTGGCCGAGCCGCCGTAGCCGAAGGCCGTGACCTGGTACATCTCGGCCAGGCCGTCGGGGGTGAGGCCGAGGTAGTTGATGTAGAGGCCAGGCTTGGCCTGGTAGTTGATGTCGCCGCTCGCATTGACGCCGCCGCCGCTGGCCACCGTCATCGACGGCGGCAGGTAGTCGGCGCGCGCGGCCCAGGGCAGGGTGGTCGGGTTGGCCAATGCGTTCGAGCAGACCTTCATGTTCGCCGTCACGTTGGCATCGGTGATAACCGTGCTGCAGGGCGTGCCGGCACCGCGGTTGACCTGCGACAGCCACCACTCGCCGTACTGCAGCGCGCTTTGCGCGGCCTCCTCGGCATGCTGCTTCTCGCGCGTGTTGCCGGCGATGCGCTCGGCCATGCCCCCGCTGCGGAACAGCGCCACGCCCAGCACCATCACCACGAGCAGGAAGATCAGCCCGACGATCAGGACGAAGCCGCCTTGGCGGCGGCGGGTCAGGAGGGCAGCACGCGGCGTCATGACTTGTTGAGCAGGCTGATGATCTGGGTCCAGCTCACCGTGGGCGGCTGCCCGGCCTGGCCGGCGAAGGGGTTGCGGAAGGCGATCGTCACACGCGCCGTGCGCACCAGGCGCCACTGCGCGGCCGTGACGGACGAGGCCGGCAGGTAGCTGTAGGCGGTGCCCAGGCCGTTGGTGTCGACGCCATAGAGCACGCTGAAGCCCGCCACGCTGCCGACGATGGCGTTGGTGGTGACGCCGCCATCGGTGGAGCACAGCAAGTCGCCGCTGGGCGCCAGCGAGAAGGTGTTCATGAACACCTGGTTGGCGCCCGAGGTGTTGGTCTGGCCCAGGCAGTTCAGCAGGCCGTCGCCGCCGCTGGTGACGAAGCGCGTGGTGATGGTGTCGCCCGCGGCCGCGCTGGTGCCGACCAGCGCCTGCCCGGCCGCCAGGCTGCCGTAGCCGCCCGAGACGGCCGGCATCAGCGTCGCCGCGGTGTTCAGCACCGGGTTGGGGAAGTAGCCGGCGGATTCGATCGTCGAGCCCAGCAGCGTCAGCGCCAGGCGCTCGTTGTCCTGCAGTTGCGCCAGCGCGTCCTGCGTGTTGAACGCCTGCTTGAAGTTGACGAAGACCGCGCCGATGCCCGCGACCACGAACAGGCCGATGGTCACGGCCACCATCAGCTCGACCAGGCCGAAGCCGGCCTGCAGCGCCCGCGCAGCGGGACCCGGGCGGCCCGTCTTCACGGCTCGACCAGCAGCGTGAACTGCTGGGCCACGGGGGCCGCCGGCGCCGAAGCCGCCGTGCTGCGGTTGATGGCCACCAGGTTCTCGTTCCAGTTCACCTGGATCGAGCAGCTGATGGGGGTGGTGACCGAGGTCGAGCAATTGACCGCGGCGGTGTAGCTCGGGAACTGCGCGTTCATCGCCGCCACCCACGCCTGCACGTCGTAGGCGGCCAGCTGCGCGGCGCTGCAGACGTTGCCGCTGCCCACGCAGTTCACGCCGGCGGCATTGAGCACGCCGCTGGGATCGGTGATGGCGGTGCCGGTCGCGCTCCAGCTGGCCGGTGCGGCCCCGGCGGCCCAGTAGCGGCGGTTGCCGTGCATGGCCGCGGCCAGGCTGCCGGCCTGCAGTGCCACCAGCGAGCGCACGCGCGAGGTCTGGGTGCTGGAGACGGCGGCGGCCTGCAGCTTGGCCACGCCGAGCAGGCCGACCGCGATGACGACGATCGCGATCAGCACCTCGATCAGCGAGAAGCCGCGCTCGCAGCGCCGGAGTCGGTGGGTTCGGTTCATGTGCAGTTGCCGGTGCCCGGCGTCTGGCTGGTCTGGTGCCCGGTCAGGCCCAGCGCCACGCAGCGGGTCGCCCCGGCGTTCACCGGGCTCGTGTGCAGCACCAGCGTGGTGCCGCCGGCCGGCATGTTGATGGCGAAGCCGTCGCGGCTGTAGGTCAGCGAGGTGGCCCCGCTGTCGGCCACGAAGGTGTCGCCGCCGATGAAGCCGGTGCGCTTGCGCAGCGGGGTCACGCCGGCGGCGATGGTGCCCGAGGCCGCCGTGTCGACGAACACGATCCAGCCGCTGTGCCAGGTGTTGGCCCCCAGGCAGGTGCTGCCGTCGGCCGAGACGCACAGGCTCACCGGCAGGCCCTGCTTGAGGGCCTCGGAGCGTGCGTACTGCAGGTCGCTCACGAGCGAGTTGGCCTCGGTGACGACGCGGTTGCGCTGGATCATGGCCTGGAACGACGGCACCGCCGTGGCCATCAGGATCGCGGCCACGGCGATGGTGACCATCAGCTCGATCAGCGTCAGGCCGGCCAGCGCCGCTCGCGCGGGGCGGGCACCCCCGCACCGCCGGGGCGGCGTGGGCAATGCAGCGAGGGGGCATGTCGCCAGGGGCATCGGGGACCTTGCGATGACTGAAAAGGTGCTGACCAGGGCCGGGGACAAAAGCGGAAGCAGCCGTCGGCGCCTCGCGGCCCATGGGCCGGCGGGGAGGCCACTCACGGGCACCGCCTCGACGGATCATCGGCCGACCCTCGGCTATTCTTGAGGCCGAAAAATGCAACAAACCGTGGATATCTCTGTCGATTGGATCGCCGCCTGGGGCCGTTGGGCCATCGGCCCGGCACGGCGCGTTCCTTGAGCGCGGCGCTGTCGATCTCGCTCGTGGGCATGCCGGGCTGCGGCAAGTCCACCGTCGGCCGCCACCTGGCGCGCCAGCTCGGCCTGCGCTTTGCCGACACCGATGCCGAGATCGAGCAGCGCATCGGCATGACCATCCGCGACTACTTCGCCGCCCATGGCGAGGACGCCTTCCGCGCCATCGAGCAGGAGGTCATCGAGGCGCTCACTGCCGAAGCCGGCTGCGTGCTGGCCACCGGCGGCGGCGCCGTGCTGCGCCCGTCCAACCGCGATGCGCTGCATTCGCGCAGCCATGTCTTCTACCTGCGCCACACGCCCGAGGAACTGCACCGCCGCCTGCGCCACGACACGCACCGGCCGCTGCTGCAGGTGGCCGATCCGCTGCGGCGGCTGCGCGAGCTGTTCCGCGAGCGCGACCCGCTGTACCGGCGCACCGCGCACTACGTCGTCGAGGCGGCGCGGCCCTCGGTGCCGGCGCTGATCGGCATGGTGCTGATGCAGCTCGAGCTGGCCGGGCTGGTCGATGCCTCGCGCGAGCCGGGCCCGCACCCCGGGCCGCTCGGTGCCGGCGACGCCGCCGCTTAGACTCGGGCGCGATGAATGCCCTGCCCGCGCAACGGGTCGCGGTGGCCACGCCGGGCGGCCGCTACGACATCCTGATCGGCGACGGCCTGCTGCAGCAGGCCGCGCCCTGGCAGGGCCTGCCCCGCGCTGCCCAGGCGGTGATCGTCGGCAACCCGACCGTGGATGCCGCCTACGGCGCGGCGCTGCAGGCGGCGCTGGCGCCCCACTACGCCGGGCTTACGCGGCTGTGCCTGCCCGACGGCGAGGCCCACAAGGACTGGGCCTCGCTCGAACTCATCTTCGACCATCTGCTGGCCCGCGGCTGCGACCGGCGCACGGTGCTGTTCGCGCTGGGCGGCGGCGTGGTCGGCGACATGACCGGCTTTGCCGCCGCCACCTACATGCGCGGCGTGCCCTTCGTGCAGGTGCCCACCACGCTGCTGGCGCAGGTGGATTCGTCCGTGGGCGGCAAGACCGCGATCAACCACCCGCGCGGCAAGAACATGATCGGCGCCTTCCATCAGCCGGTGCGCGTGGTCTGCGACCTGGCCACGCTGGACACGCTGCCCGCGCGCGAGATGGCCGCCGGCCTGGCCGAGGTGATCAAGTACGGCCCGATTGCCGACATGGACTTCATGGACTGGGTCGAGGCGAACCTGCCGGCGCTGCTCGCCCGCGACCGCCCGGCGCTGGCGCAGGCGGTGCGGCGCTCGTGCGAGATCAAGGCCCGGGTCGTGGGCGCCGACGAGCGCGAGAGCGGCCTGCGCGCGATCCTGAACTTCGGCCACACCTTCGGCCACGCCATCGAGACCGGCCTCGGGCACGGCGTCTGGCTGCATGGCGAGGCGGTGGGCTGCGGGATGGTGCTCGCGGCCGAGCTCTCGGCCGAGCTCGGACTCGTGGCGCCGGCCCATGCGCAGCGCCTGGCGCGCCTGGTCGAGGCCGCCGGCCTGCCGGTACGGGCACCGGCCATGCCCCTGGAGCGCTGGCTCGAGCTGATGCGCATCGACAAGAAGGCCGAGGGCGGCGAGATCCGCTTCGTGCTGCTCGAGGCGCCCGGCCGGGCGGCCGTCCGACCCGCCCCCGATGACCTGGTGCGGCGCGTGATCGCGCGCCGCACCGGGGCCTAGGGCGCCGGGCCGGCATGGACCTGGCCGCACTCGCCAGCGGCGCCAGCGACCCGCGACGCTCGCGCGGCCGGCGCCTGGCCGAGCCGCCGGCGCCGCCGCGCAACGAGCACCAGCGCGACCGCGACCGCATCGTCCACAGCACCGCCTTCCGGCGCCTGGTCTACAAGACCCAGGTCTTCATCAACCACGAGGGCGACCTGTTCCGGACCCGGCTCACGCACTCGCTCGAGGTGGCCCAGCTGGGGCGCTCGGCGGCCCGTGCGCTGCACCTCAACGAGGACCTGGTGGAGGCCATCGCCCTGGCGCACGACCTCGGCCACACCCCCTTCGGCCACGCCGGGCAGGACGCGCTGCACGCCTGCATGCGGGATCACGGCGGCTTCGAGCACAACCTGCAGAGCCTGCGCGTGGTGGACCGGCTCGAGGCCCGCTACGCCGCCTTCGACGGCCTGAACCTGTGCTTCGAGACGCGCGAGGGCATCCTCAAGCACTGCTCGCGCACCCATGCGCTGCGGCTGCTGGCCGAGGAGCCCGAAGGCCCGGCGCAGCGCTTCCTGGACGGCACGCAGCCGAGCCTGGAAGCGCAGCTGGCCAACCTGGCCGACGGCCTGGCCTACAACGCGCACGACATCGACGACGGCGTGCGCTCGGGCCTGATCACGATGGAGCAGCTGGCCGAGGTGCCGCTGTTCGCGCAGTGGCGCGATGCGGCGCTGGCCGATCACCCGGCGCTGGCCACCCGGCCGGGCCGGCGGCTGCTGTTCGAGACCCTGCGGCGGATGCTGTCGGCCCAGATCGACGACCTGGTGCGTACCACCGAGGCGGCACTGGCCGAGCACCGGCCGGCCGACGCCGAAGCGGTGCGCGGACTGCCGCCGCTGGTGCGATTCAGCCCGGCGCAGCACGCCTTGCAGGCCGGGTTGAAGCACTTCCTGTTCGCGGCCCTGTACCGGCATCCGAGCGTGACGCAGACCACGGCGCTGGCTCGGACCGCCGTGGCCGAGCTGTTCCAGGCCTACCTCGGCCGGCCCACCGAGATGCCGGCCGACTACGCGCAGGCGGACGACCGGCCGCGGGCCGTGGCCGACTACATTGCCGGCATGACCGACCGCTATGCGCTGCGCGAGCACCACCGCCTGACGGGGCGGCGGCTGTTCGAGGCCTGAGGCGGCGCGGCCCGGCCGTGGCTCGCCTGCCACGCCTGGTGGTGCCCGGTCAGGCCCACCTCGTGATCCAGCGCGGCCAGGGCGCGCGGCCCGTGTTCGCCGACGCCACCGACCGCGCCGCCTACCTGGGCGCGCTGCACGATGCGGCGCGGCAGGCCGGCGTGGCCCTGCACGCCTGGGCCCTGCTGGACGACGAGGTGCGGCTGCTGGCCAGCCCGGCCTCTGCCTCGGCCCTCGGTCGCATGGTGCAGTCGATCGGCCGTCGTTATGTGAGCGCCTACAACGCCAGGCATGGCCATCGAGGCACGCTGTGGGATGGCCGCTTTCGCTGTGCGGTGGTCGAGCCCGGGGCCCTGCGGCTGGCCGCGCTGTGCTGGATCGACGCTGGCTCGCCGCAGGCCGGGCTGACCAGCGCCAGCCACCGCACCGGCGGCGTTCGCAGCGACGCACTGGTCGACCCGCCCGAAGTCTGGGCCCTGGGCAACACGCCCTTCGAGCGCGAGGCCGCCTATCGCGGCCTGCTCGCGCAGGGGCCGGCGACCGACACCGCCCAGGCCCTGCGGCGTGCGGCCCTGGGCGGCTGGGCGCTGGGTTCGGAACGCTTCGTGCGCAGCCTTGCGCAGGTGCTGCAGCGCCCGACCCGGCCCCGGCCACGCGGACGTCCGCCCGGACGGCCGCAGGCCTGACGCAGGGCCCGGGAGCGTCGGCCCAAGCCGGGGCCCGGTGCTGGCATGCGGGGTGCATGCGGCGCAGATGCCGGCATGGGTCAACGGCCGAACGTATCTGTCCCTAATTATTTTCATCGCTTGGCTTTCGGCAATTAATATGACTCTGACCCCATTTATTGCCATTGATCGAATTGCTGCGATGCAGTAGCCTGCCGGCCCCTGCCGACCCTGGGCACGCCGCTGCCCCGCCCCGCACGAGGAGCGCGCCATGACCCCGCCCGACCGCCCGACCCCCGACCTTGCCGGCCCGAGCCGCGACGAGATCGCCGCCCTGGCCCGCGACGGACTGTATGTGCCCGAGGCCGAGCACGACGCCTGCGGCGTGGGCTTCGTCGCCCACATCAAGGGGCTGCGCTCGCACGCCATCGTGACCCAGGGCCTGAAGATCCTGGAGAACCTCGACCACCGCGGCGCGGTCGGCGCCGACAAGCTGATGGGCGACGGCGCGGGCATCCTGATCCAGATCCCCGACGACTACTACCGGGCCGAGATGGCCGCCGGCGGCCAGGCGCCCGACGGCCGCGTGGGCGTCGCGCTGCCGCCGCCGGGCGAGTACGGCGTGGGCATGATCTTCCTGCCCAAGGAACATGCCTCGCGCCTGGCCTGCGAGCAGGAACTGGCGCGCGCTGTCAGGGCCGAGGGCCAGATGCTGCTGGGCTGGCGCGACGTGCCGGTGGACCGCGAGATGCCGATGAGCCCGGCCGTGCGCGCCAAGGAGCCGGTGATCCGCCAGATCTTCATCGGCCGCGGCGCCGACGTCATCGTGCCCGACGCGCTCGAGCGCAAGCTCTATGTGATCCGCAAGACCGCCAGCGCGGCGATCCAGGCCCTGAAGCTCACGCACAGCCGCGAGTACTACGTGCCCAGCATGAGCTGCCGCACCGTCATCTACAAGGGCCTGCTGCTGGCCAACCAGGTGGGC
>JAGWMW010000088.1 GCA_028871575.1 Burkholderiales bacterium
GCCCTACCGCATCGACATCGTGCAGGGCAACGTCGTCACCCAGGAGCAGGCGGCGCTGCTCAAGCCCGGCCTGTCGCGCACGCAGGTGCGCGACATCCTGGGCACCCCGGTGCTCGACGACCCCTTCCACGCCGACCGCTGGGACTACATCTTCACGCTGCGCCGCCCGGGCACCGAGCCGCAGCGGCGCGACGTCGTCGTCTACTTCGAGCACAACCTGGTGTCCAAGGTCGAGGCGCCGGCGCTGCCCACCGAGCGCGAATTCGTCGCCGCCATCACCCGCACGCGCGACCCCAAGGTGCCCCAGCTCGAGCTCAGCGCCGCCCAGCGCGCCGCCCTGCCGGTGCCGCCGGCGCCGCCGGCCTCGGCGGCCGAGCCCGCAGGCCCGGTGCGCGAATACCCCCCGCTGGAAGCCGGCTGACGGCCGTGGCGGCGGCAAGGAGCGGCCACCGATGCTGAACATCGCCGTCGCCGGCGCCGGCGGGCGCATGGGCCGGATGCTGATCCAGGCCGTGGGCGCCAGCACCGACTGCCGGCTCTCGGGCGCGCTCGATGTCGCCGGCCAGGCCGCGCTCGCGCCGGGCGAGGTGGCCGTCACGAGCGACCTGCGCCTGGGCCTGGCCGGTGCCGATGTGCTGATCGACTTCACGCGGCCCGAGGGCACCCTGGCGCACCTGGCGGCGTGCCGGGCGCTGGGCGTGCGTGCCGTCATCGGCACCACCGGCTTCACGCCGGCCCAGCAGGCCGAGATCGACGCCGCGGCCGAGCAGCTGGCCATCGTGCAGGCGCCCAACATGAGCGTGGGCGTCAACGTCATGCTGCGCCTGCTGGCCACGGCGGCGCGCGCCTTGGGCGAGGGCTGGGACATCGAGGTGCTCGAGGCGCACCACCGGCACAAGGTCGACGCCCCCAGCGGCACCGCGCTGGCCATGGGCGAGGTGCTGGCGCGCGCCCGCGGCGTCGACCTGGCCGACCATGCCGTGTACGCGCGCCAGGGCGTCACCGGCGAGCGGCCGCCGGACAGCATCGGCTTCGCCACCCTGCGCGGCGGCGACACCATCGGCGAGCACAGCGTCTGGTTCGCCGGCACCGGCGAGCGGCTGGAGATCAGCCACAAGAGCAGCAGCCGCGCCAACTACGCCGACGGCGCGCTGCGCGCCGCACGCTTCGTGGTCGGGCGCGAGCGCGGCCTGTACGGCATGGCCGACGTGCTCGGGCTGGCGCCCTGAGCCCCACCGGCCCGATGCACCCCGCCCCCCACGCGCCGTGCCCGGGCTGAGCGACTTCTGGGCCGGGCGCGACGCCATCGGCCGCGCCGTGCTGGCCCTGCTGCTGGCGATGTCGGTCGCGACCTGGGTGCTCATCGTCTGGAAGGGCTGGCTGCTGCGCCGCACCCGCGCCGACATTGCCCGCGCCGTGCCCGCGTTCTGGGACGCGGCGGGCGTGGCGACGGGCCGCGCCCGGCTGGCCGCGCTCGACCGCGAGCGCGCGCTGCTGCCGCTGCTGGACGCCGCGCTGGCGCAGCCGCCCGAAGGCACGCTGGAAGGCGCGGGCCGCGCCGCCGCGCAATGCACCCGCCGGCTGCGCGACGCGCTGCAGCGCGTCGTGGAGCAGCTGCAGGCGGGGCAGGTGCTGCTGGCCTCGGTCGGCAGCACGGCGCCCTTCGTCGGCCTGTTCGGCACCGTCTGGGGCATCTACCACGCGCTGGCCGGCATCGCCGGTGCCGGCCGCGTCGGCATCGACCAGGTCGCCGGCCCGGTGGGCGAGGCACTGATCATGACCGCCGCCGGCATCGCCGTTGCGGTGCCGGCCGTGCTGGCCTTCAACGTGTTCGGGCAGTGGGTGGCCGCCTGCGAGGCCGAGCTCGAAGGCTTCGCGCACGACCTGCGGGCGCTGGTGCTCGACGGCGCCCCGGAGCTGGCGCGTTGAGCCCCGCCCGGCCGCCCGAAGGGGCTCATACCGCCGTGCGCAGCACGGAGGTGTTGTGATGAGCCCCGCCCGGCCGCCCGAAGGGGCTCATACCGCCGTGCGCAGCACGGAGGCTGGTCGATGACCTTCGGCCGCCTGCAGCGCCGCGCCGGCGCGCGGCCGATGAGCGAGATCAACATGACGCCGCTGATCGACGTGATGCTGGTGCTGCTGGTGATCTTCATCGTCAGCGCGCCCCTGCTCGGGCGCGGGCTGCGGCTGGACCTGCCGCGCACCGAGGGCGCGGTGGCGCCCGACGCGCCCGCCCTGCTCGCGCTGGCCATCGACGCGCAGGGCCGGCTCTACCTCGGCGGCCTGCCGCTGCCGCCCGCCGACGCCCGCCAGGCGCTGATGCAGGCCGCGCGCGAGGCGGCGCGGCGCGACCCCGCCACCGAGGTGCAACTGCGCGCCGACCGCCGCGTGCCCTACGGCCGCGTGGCCGAGCTGATCGGCTGGGTGCAGGCGGCGGGGCTCACGCGCATCGGCCTCGTCACCGAGGCGGCGCCGCCCTCGCCCCCGCCGGCGCCCACCCCTGCGCCACCGCGCTAGGCGCAGGGCGGTTCGTAGAATCGGCGGCATGAACGACAAGTACGTGCCCGCCGAAGTCGAAGCCGCCGCCCAGGCGCACTGGGCCGCGAGTGGCGCCGACCGCGTCAGCGAGGCGAGCCCGGCGCCCAAGTTCTACGCCTGCAGCATGCTGCCCTACCCCAGCGGCAAGCTGCACATGGGCCATGTGCGCAACTACACCATCAACGACATGATGGCGCGCTACCTGCGCATGAAGGGCCTGAACGTGCTGATGCCGATGGGCTGGGACGCCTTCGGCCTGCCGGCCGAGAACGCGGCCATCGACCACGGCGTGCCGCCGGCGCAGTGGACGCGCCAGAACATCGCCGAGATGAAGGCGCAGATGCGGCCGCTGGGGCTGTCGTTCGACTGGCAGCGCGAGCTCGCCACCTGCGACCCCGAGTACTACCGCTGGAACCAGTGGTTCTTCCTGAAGCTGCTCGAGCGGGGCATCGCCTACAAGAAGACGCAGGTCGTCAACTGGGACCCGGTCGACCAGACCGTGCTCGCCAACGAGCAGGTCGTCGACGGCCGCGGCTGGCGCAGCGGCGCGCCGGTCGAGCGGCGCGAGATCCCGGGCTACTACCTGGCCATCACGAAGTACGCCGACGAGCTGCTGGCCGGCGTCGACGACAGCACCCACCCGGGCTTCCTCGAGGGCTGGCCCGAGCGCGTGCGCCTGATGCAGGCGCACTGGATCGGCAAGAGCCAGGGGGTGCGGTTCGCCTTTCCGCACGAGATCCGCGACGAGCACGGCGTGCTCGTCCAGGACGGCCGGCTGCACGTGTTCACCACCCGCGCCGACACGGTCATGGGCGTGACCTTCTGCGCCGTGGCCCCCGAGCACCCGCTGGCCGCGCTGGCCGCGCGCCGCGACCCCGAGGTGGCGGCCTTCGTCGAGCAGGCCCGGCGCGGCGGCACCACCGAGGCCGAGCTGGCGCTGAAGGAGAAGGAGGGCCGGCCGCTGGGCCTGAGCGTGACGCACCCGCTCACCGGGCAGCCGGTGCCGGTCTGGGTGGGCAACTACGTGCTGATGAGCTACGGCGATGGCGCCGTGATGGGCGTGCCCGCGCACGACGAGCGCGACTTCGCCTTCGCCAAGAAGTACGGCCTGGACATCCTGCAGGTGGTGCATGTCGACGGCGAGCACTACGACTACGAGCGCTGGCACGACTGGTACGCCGACAAGGACGCCGGCGTCACCGTCAACTCGGGCAACTACAGCGGGCTGCGCCACGACAGCGCCGTGGACGCCATCGCCAAGGCGCTGTCCGAGCTCGGCCTGGGCGAGAAGAAGACCACCTGGCGGCTGCGCGACTGGGGCATCAGTCGCCAGCGCTACTGGGGCACGCCGATCCCCATCATCCATTGCGACGGCAGCCCCGGGCAGCCCGGCTGCGGCTCGGTGCCCGTGCCCGAGCAGGACCTGCCGGTGCGCCTGCCCGAGGACCTGGTGCCCGACGGCAGCGGCAACCCGCTGAACCAGTGCGCGGCCTTCGTGCACGTGGCCTGCCCGCAGTGCGGCCGGCCGGCGCGGCGCGAGACCGACACCATGGACACCTTCGTCGACAGCGCCTGGTACGTGATGCGCTACTGCTGCCCCGGCAGCCCGACCATGGTCGACGAGCGGGTCGAGCAGTGGATGCCGATGGACCAGTACATCGGCGGCATCGAGCATGCGGTGCTGCACCTGCTGTACGCGCGCTTCTGGACCAAGGCCATGCGCGACCTCGGCCTGGTGAGCTTCGGCGAGCCCTTCCGCCGGCTCTTCACGCAGGGCATGCTGCTCAACGAGAGCTTCTACCGCGAGGAAGAAGGCGGCAAGAAGCGCTGGTTCTACCCGAGCGAGGTCGAGGTCGCCTACGACGACCGCGGCCAGCCGGTGGGCGCCCTGGCCAAAGCCGACCGGCAACCGGTGCAGCTGGGCGGCATCGAGAAGATGTCCAAGAGCAAGAACAACGTGGTCGAGCCGCGCGACATCATCGCCCGCTTCGGCGCCGACACCGCGCGCGTGTTCACGATGTTCGCCGGGCCGCCCGACCAGAGCGCGGCCTGGTCGGACAGCGGCGCCGAAGGCAGCTTCCGCTTCCTGCGCCGGCTCTGGGCCACCGCCGTGCGGCTGGCGCCGCGGCTGGCGGCCGCCGCGCCCACGACGGCCGGCGCCAGCCGCGCCGGCGCGGCGCTGCGGCGCGAGATGCACGGGCTGCTGCGCCAGATCAGCCACGACTACGAGCGGCTGCAATACAACACCGTGATCTCGGGCGCGATGAAGATGCTGAACGCGATCGAGGATGCCCGGATCGCGGCCGGTGCGGTCGGGGACCATGCGGCGGCCGCCAGCGGGGCCGTGGACCGGGTGGCGGTTGCCGACGCGGCCGTTCATCAGGCAGCGGCCGCCGACGCGGCCGTGGACCAGGTGGCGGTTGCCGACGCGGCCGTGGACCAGGTGGCGGCCGCCGACGCGGCCGTTTTGCACGAGGCCCTGTGCCTGCTGCTGCGCTGCCTGTTCCCGGCGGCGCCGCACATCACCCATGCGCTGTGGCGCGGGCTGGGCTTCGAGGCGGCCCAGGGCGAGATCGTGCGGGCGCCCTGGCCCGAGGTCGACGAGGCGGCGCTGGTGCGCGACGAGATCGAGCTCGTGCTGCAGGTGGGCGGCAAGCTGCGCGGCGCGATCCGCGTGCCGGCCGACGCCAGCCACGCCGCGATCGAGGCCGCCGCGCTGGCCGCGCCCGAGTTCGCCCGCTTCGCCGAAGGCCGGCCGGCGCGCAAGGTGATCGTGGTCCCGGGCCGGCTGGTGAACGTCGTTGTCTAGCCGCCGAGTTGCGCTGACCGCGCTGTCGTCCCTGGCGGGACTGGGCGCCCTCGGCGCTCTCAGCGGCTGCGGCTTCGAGCTGCGCCGCCCGCCGCGACTGCACTTTGCCAGCGTGGCGCTGCAGGGCTTCGAGCCGCGCTCGCCGCTGGCGCTGGCGCTGCAGCGCCAGCTGGCGCTGCAGGTGCACGTGCTGCCCTCGCCCGAGCGCGCCGACGTCGTGCTGCAGGCGCTGGAAGAGACGCGCGGCAAGAGCGTGGCCGCCACCACCGCGGCGGCGCAGGTGCGCGAGTTCACGCTCTGGCTGCGCTTCGCCTTCCGCGCCACCACGCCCGGCGGGCGCGAGCTGATCCCGCGCTCGGTGCTCGGCCTGTCCAGCGACCTCAGCTACAGCGAGAACTTCGCGCTGGCCAAGCAGCAGGAGGAGGCGCAGCTCTACGAGGACATGGACGCCGACATCGTGAACCAGGTGCTGCGGCGGCTGGCCTCGATCCGGCTCTGAACCCGCGGGCGGCAGCGGCCATGCAACTGCGCCCCGAGCAGCTCGAGGCCCACCTCGCGCGCGGCCTGCGGCCGCTGTACACCGTGCACGGCGACGAGCCGCTGCTGGCGCAGGAGGCGGCCGACGCCATCCGCGCCGCGGCGCGCGCCGCCGGGGGCAGCGAGCGCCAGGTGTTCCACGTCGCGGGCGCCCACTTCGACTGGAGCGCGGTGCTCGGCGCGGCGCGCTCGCCGGGCCTGTTCGCCAGCGCCCAGCTTGTCGAGATCCGCATCCCCTCGGGCAAGCCGGGCAAGGACGGCGCCGAGGCGCTGCAGCGCTATGCCGAGCGGGTGGCGCAGGGCGGGGCCGAGGGCGTGACGACGCTGGTGCAGCTGCCGCGGCTGGACGGCGCGCAGGCCAAGGCGGCCTGGTTCGCCGCGCTCGATGCGGCCGGCGTCAGCCTGCGCGTGGAGACCCCCGAGCGCCGCGCCCTGCCGGCCTGGCTGGCGCAGCGCCTGGCGCGCCAGGGCCAGCGCGTGCCCGCGGGCGAGGCCGGCGAGCGCGCGCTGGCCTACTTCGCCGACTGCGTCGAGGGCCACCTGCTGGCCGCTCACCAGGAGCTGCAGAAGCTGGCCCTGCTGCATCCCCCGGGCGAACTCAGCCTGGCGCAGATCGAGGCCGCGGTGCAGGACGTGGCGCGCTACGACATCGCCCGCTTCACCGAGGCGCTCTGGGCCGGCCAGGTGGCGCGCGTGCTGCGCGTGCTGGACGGCCTGCGCGCCGAGGGCCAGTCGGCCGTCTTCGTGCACTGGTCGCTGGCCGAGGACCTGCGCGCGCTGGCCCGCGCCCGCACCGCGCTGGACGAGGGCAAGCCGCTGCCGCTGGCGCTGCGCGAGGCGCGCGCCTGGGGAGCCCGCGAGCGCCAGTTCGAGCGCGTGCTGCCGGCCCTGGGCGAGGCGGCGCTGACCCGGCTGCTCGCGGCCGCCAGCCGCTGCGACGGCGTCGTCAAGGGCCTGCGGCCGCACGGCTGGCCGCCCGAGCCCTGGGAGGCCCTGCGCCGGCTCGCGCTGCTGGTGCTGCAGGCCCTGCAGCCGCCGCGGCCCGGGGCGGCACCGCGCCTGCGCGTGCTGCAGTAGCGGCGGGCGCGACCGGCGCCTGGCCGCCGGTTCAGGTGCCGGCGGCGGCCTGGATCAGGCGCGCCAGGGCCGCGACCACGCTGGCGCTGCGGACCGCGCTGCGGTCGCCGGCCAGCTGCAGCCGCTCGGCCTGCACCGCCGCGGCCGTGGCCCAGGCCAGCCAGACGGTGCCCACGGGCTTGCCCGGCACCGCGCCGCCGGGGCCGGCAATGCCGGTCACCGCCACCGCCAGCTGCACCGGCGCGCGGGCAAGCGCACCGGCGGCCATGGCGCGCGCCACGGCCTCGCTCACGGCGCCGTGCTGTGCGATCAGGGCCGCCGGCACGCCCAGCAGCTCGGTCTTGGCGGCATTGCTGTAGGTGACGTAGCCGCGCTCGAACCAGTCGCTCGAGCCCGCCACCTCGGTGCAGGCCGCGGCGATCAGGCCGCCGGTGCAGCTCTCGGCCGTGGCCAGGCGCCAGCCGCGCGCGCGCAGGGCCTGGCCCAGGGCCTGCACGGCCTGCACGGCTGGCAGGGCTGGCAGGGCTGGCAGTGCTGGCAGTGCTGGCAGTGCTGGCAGTGCTGGCAACGGGGCCTGCGGGTCCGGGGTCGTCATGGCCGGGCGAGCAGCCACAGATGCCACAGCCGCTGCCCCAGCGCCATCACGAGCAGCGTGCAGCCGGCGGCCACGAGGTCGTCGAACAGGATGCCCCAGCCCTGGCGCCAGCCGATGGCCTCGCCCGGGCGCAGCTTGTAGTGCCGGTCGGCCCAGCCCACCGGCCCGGGCTTGACGGCATCGAAGTAGCGGAACAGGCCGAAGGCCGCCAGCTGCACCGGCCATGCCGCGGGCATCACGAGCCACAGCACGAGCCAGAACGCGATCACCTCGTCCCAGACCACCGCACCCGGGTCGGCCACGCCCAGCTCGCGCGCGGTCCGGGTGCAGGCCCAAAGGCCCAGCGGCAGAGAGGCGGCCAGCACCACGGCCCAGCCCAATGCGCCCAGCCAGCGCCCGAGCACCAGGAATGCCACCCAGGCCCACAGCGTGCCCACCGTGCCCGGGGCCCGCGGCGACAGCCCGCTGCCGAAGCCCAGCGCGATCCAGCGCGCGGGGTGGCCGAGCAAGTAGGCCGCGGTGGGCCGGGTCGGGCTCACCGGGGGGCCTCGCTGAAGCGCGCCGCGGCGCGAGCCGCTGCGGGCATCGGGGTGGGGGTCATCAGGACGCCTCTGTGCGTCGCACGGCGCCGTGGGCCCCTGCGGAAGGCCGTACGGGGCTCATTGCTCGAAGTGGTCGAAGCCGCGGAAGGCCTCGGCCTGCAGGGGGCCGCCGGCATCGCGCAGGCGCAGGCCCGGCTCTGCCTCGATGCGACCGCAGCGCGTGAGCGCCACGCCCGCGGCGGCGCCCGCGGCCAGCACGGCTTCGCGGCGCTGCGGCGGGGCGGTGAACAGCATCTCGTAGTCGTCGCCGCCGGCCAGCAGGCAGGTGCGGCGCAGTGCCGGCGCCTGCGCGGCCAGCACGGCGCTGCAGGGCAGCGCGTCGACGTCGACCGCGGCCCCCACGCCCGAGCGCTGCAGCACATGGCCGAGGTCGCCCACCAGCCCGTCGCTGAGGTCGATCGCGCTCGTGGCCAGGCCGCGCAGCGCCAGCCCCAGGGCCACCCGCGGCTGCGGCAGCTCCATCGCCCGGCGCACGGCCTCGAAGCCCGCGCCGTCCAGCAGCACCGTGCCGCGCAGCACTTCCAGCGCCAGCCGCGCATCGCCCAGGCAGCCGCTGACCCAGAGGTCGTCGCCCGCCCGCGCGCCGCTGCGCAGCAGGGCCTGCCCCGTCGGCACCAGCCCGATGACGGTCAGGCACAGCGTCAGCGGCCCGGCCGTGGTGTCGCCGCCGACGAGCTCGATGCCCTGCGCCTCGGCCAGGCCGAACAGGCCGCGCGCAAAGCCGGCCAGGAAGGCCTCGTCAGGCCGCGGCAGCGACAGCGCCAGCGTGAAGGCCAGCGGCTCGGCGCCGCAGGCGGCCAGGTCGCTGAGGTTCACCGCCAGCGCCTTGTGGCCCAGCCGCTCGGGCGCCACGGTGGAGACGAAGTGCCGGCCCTCCACCAGCATGTCGCTGGACACGGCCAGCTGCTGGCCGGCGGGGGGCGGCAGCAGCGCGCAGTCGTCGCCCACGCCCAGCACCGCGCGCCGCGGCGGGCGCGTGAAGTGGCGGGCGATGAGGTCGAACTCGGCGCTCACGGGTCTGGGGGCGGCGTTGGGGGGCGGCGTGAAGTCGGTGCGAGGTCGGCGCCGAGTGTCGCCGCTTTCGGCCCCAGCCCGGCGCCGCAGGGGTCGACGCCTAGAATCGGCCGGGCCAAAGATCAGGAGACGCGGGCGATGTCCACCGACCTCGAAAAGGCCGCCGAGCTGCGGCAGGCGGCGCTCGAATACCACGAGTTTCCGGTGCCCGGAAAGATCGCGATCTCGGCCACCAAGCAGATGCTGAACCAGCGCGACCTGGCGCTGGCCTACAGCCCGGGCGTGGCGGCGGCCTGCGAGGAGATCGCGGCCGACCCGGTGAAGGCGTTCCGCTACACGGCGCGCGGCAACCTGGTCGGCGTGGTCACCAACGGCACCGCGGTGCTGGGCCTGGGCGACATCGGGCCGCTGGCCGCCAAGCCGGTGATGGAAGGCAAGGCGGTGCTGTTCAAGAAGTTCGCCGGCATCGACGTCTTCGACATCGAGCTGGCCGAGAAGCACGACCTGGACAAGCTCGTCGATGCGATCGCCGCGCTCGAGCCTACCTTCGGCGGCATCAACCTCGAGGACATCAAGGCGCCCGACTGCTTCTACGTCGAGCGCCGCCTGCGCGAGCGCATGAAGATCCCGGTCTTCCACGACGACCAGCATGGCACCGCCATCGTCGTCGGGGCCGCGGTGCTGAACGCGCTGAAGGTGGTGGGCAAGTCCATCGCCGAGGTCAAGCTCGTGGCCAGCGGCGCGGGTGCGGCGGCGCTGGCCTGCCTGGGGCTGCTGGTCAAGCTCGGGCTGCGGCGCGAGCACATCTGGGTCACCGACCTCGCCGGCGTGGTGTACGAGGGCCGCACCGAGCTGATGGACGACGACAAGGCGCAGTTCGCGCAGAAGACCGTGCTGCGCACGCTGGCCGAGGTCATGCCGGGGGCGGACCTGTTCCTGGGCCTGTCGGCCGGCGGCGTGCTCAAGCCCGAGATGGTCGCCGCGATGGCGCCGCGGCCGGTGATCTTCGCCCTGGCCAACCCCAACCCCGAGATCGCGCCCGACCTGGCCCGCTCGGTGCGCCCCGACGCCATCCTGGCCACGGGCCGCACCGACTACCCGAACCAGGTCAACAACGTCCTGTGCTTCCCGTACATCTTCCGCGGCGCGCTGGACTGCGGCGCCACCACCATCACCGACGCGATGGAGATCGCGGCCGTGCACGCCATCGCCGAGCTGGCGCAGGCCGAGCAGAGCGAGGTCGTGGCCGCGGCCTATGCCGGGGTGAGCTTGAGCTTCGGGCCCGAGTACCTGATCCCCAAGCCCTTCGATCCGCGCCTGATGACGATGATCGCCCCGGCCGTGGCGCGCGCCGCGGCCGAGTCGGGCGTGGCGCTGCGGCCGATCGCCGACATGGCGGCCTACCGCGAGAAGCTGCAGAACTTCGTCTACGCCTCGGGCACGACGATGCGGCCGATCTTCGCCCAGGCCAAGCGGGCGCTGAACAAGCGCGTGGCCTACGCCGAAGGCGAGGAGGAGCGCGTGCTGCGCGCGGTGCAGGTGGTGGTGGACGAGGGCCTGGCGCGGCCGACGCTGATCGGCCGGCCCGCCGTGATCGCCGCGCGGATCGAGAAGTTCGGCCTGCGCCTGAAGCAGGGCGCCGACTACGACGTCGTCAACGTCGAAAACGACCACCGGTACCGCGATTTCTGGATGACGTACCACCGCATGACCGAGCGCAAGGGCGTCACGGCCCAGGTCGCCAAGATCGAGATGCGGCGCCGGCTGACGCTGATCGGCTCGATGCTGCTGAAGAAGGGCGAGGTCGACGGCATGCTCTGCGGCACCTGGGGCACCACGGCGCAGCACCTGCACTACATCGACCAGGTGATCGGCCGGCGCGCCGGCGGCAGCCGCCGCACGCCGCAGGACGTGCGCGTCTACGCCTGCATGAACGGGCTGATGCTGCCGGGGCGGCAGCTCTTCCTGGTCGACACCCACGTCAACGCCGACCCGGCCCCGCAGGAGCTGTGCGAGATCACGGTGATGGCGGCCGAGGAGATGATGCGCTTCGGCGTCGCGCCCCGGGCAGCGCTGCTGTCGCACTCCAACTTCGGCACCAGCGACCACCCGAGCGCGCTGAAGATGCGCCAGACGCTGGCGCTGCTGCGCGAGCAGGCGCCCTGGCTCGAGGTCGACGGCGAGATGCACGGCGACGTGGCGCTGGACGCCGCGCAGCGGCGCAAGCTGATGCCCGGCAGCACGCTGCAGGGCGACGCCAACCTGCTGGTGCTGCCCAACATCGACGCCGCCAACATCGCCTACAACCTGCTGAAGACCGTGGCTGGCGGCGGCATCGCGATCGGGCCGGTGCTGCTGGGGGCCGACAAGCCGGTGCATGTGCTCACATCGGCCACCACGGTCAGGCGCATCGTCAACATGACGGCCCTGACGGTCGCCGACGCCGAGGCCGGCCGAAGAAATGCAGAGTGAATCCGCCGTGTAGGCGCACACTGACTTTCGCCTGAATCGCCCCGATTTTGGGCAGCTACTTGAGTTTTTAGGGGGTCTCCAGTAGCATAAGCGCTTGTTTATTCAGGGTTAACCCGTGTTCTGGACCGGTTTCGCCTCGCCGGGCGGCAAGCTCCGGCAGGCCTTGCGCAGCTGGGGTGCCGTCGTCGTGACGGCTTCCAGCCTGGCAGCCGGAGCAGGCATCGCCCCTGTCGCCTGGGCCCGTCCCCCGGCGCCGGCGGCGGTGGCGGGCGAAGTGGCCCTGACCGCCCTGCCGCCCCAGGCACAGACCACCTACCGGCTGATCCTGAACGGCGGTCCGTTTCCGTACGAGAAGGACGGCTCGGTGTTCGGCAACCGCGAACGCCTGCTGCCCGCCAGAGCACGGGGGTATTACCGCGAATACACCGTCAAGACCCCCCGGGCGCGCAACCGCGGCGCGCGCCGCATCGTCTGCGGCGGCCAGCGCCCCACCCAGCCCGACACCTGCTACTACAGCGACGATCACTACGCCCGCTTCCGGACCATCACACCATGAACGCCGGCATCCAGAGCCCTGAATCCCCACGTCCATCCAGGAGGATCGCGACCATGGAGTTGCAGACCATCCGCCCCAACCTCGTGCAGGCCATCCGCGCCTACCGGGTCGAGGACCTGATGCAGGCGGCTGCCCATGCCGGGCAGCACTTCCTGTACGCCAACCTCGCCGGCGCGCAGTCCAAGCAGGACGTGCTCGACGGCATCGCCCAGGCCTTCACGTTCCCGGCCCACTTCGGCAAGAACCTCGATGCCCTGTACGACTGCATGACCGACCTCGTGCACAAGGCCGGACAGCAGCCGGGCTTCGTGGTCGTGCTCGAGCAGCTGCCCGACAACCCGCGCTTCGACCGCGAGGCGCGCGAGCAGCTGCTCGAGGTCTTCCGCGACGCTGCCGAGTTCTGGGGCGAACGACGAATACCGTTCAGGTGTTTCTATTCTTTTCGGTAGCCCGCTCCCAGGAAATCGGGTCATGGGAGCGGGCGACGGAAGTGGCCCAGACGACCGCGGTCAAGCCGGCGGTCAAGGTCGTGCCCAAGAACGGCACCAACCCCAACTTCGGCATGAACATGCCGCTG
>JAGWMW010000288.1 GCA_028871575.1 Burkholderiales bacterium
CCGCTGCCCTGGGCGCCCAGGTCCAGCGTGTCGACCACCTGGCCGGCGGGGCTGAGCACCTGCACCTTCACGCTGTCGGCGGTGCCGGCGAGGTCGAAGCCGCCGACACCGGTGCCGCCGGCGATGTCGAGCCGGCTGCCCGTGATCGTGATCGCATGGCGCTCCAGCGAGGCGCCCTGCAGCGCCTGCATCTGCACGAACTGCCCCGTCAGGCCCGACACGGTGGTGTTGAGCTGCTGGATGCCGCTGACGGTGTTGATCTGCGCGATCTGGCTCGTGATCTGCGCGTTGTCCATCGGGTTCAGCGGGTCCTGGTTCTGCATCTGCGTGACGAGCAGCTTCAGGAAGGCGCTGGCGCTGCCGGCGGCGGTGCTGCCGGCCGCGGCCGAAGCCGTGCCGGCGCTGGCCGCGCCGGCGGCCGATGCACTGGCCGACAGCGCGGCGAAGGGGTCGGTGACGAGGCTGCTCATGGTGGGTGGCGCCGGTGCTACTGACCGAGCTGCAGCGTCTTCAGCAGCAGGCTGCGCGCGGTGTTCATCACTTCGATGTTGTTCTGGTACGAGCGCGAGGCCGAGATCATGTTGACCATCTCCTCCACCGGGCTCACGTTGCTGTAGGTGACGTAGCCGTCCGGTCCGGCGGCGGGGTTGGCCGGGTCGAGCACGCGCCGGCCGGGGGCCTGGCTCTCGGTCACGGTGGCCACCCGCACGCCCATGTCGGTGCCGGCGGCGCCCGAGGCCGGCGCACCCATCAGCGCGGTCTGGAACACCACCTGGCGCGCCTTGTAGGCGCTGCCGTCGGGGCCGGCCACGGTGTCGGCATTGGCCAGGTTGGAGGCCACCACGTTCAGGCGCTGGCTCTGCGCGCTGACCGCGCTGCCGGCGACGTCGAAGATGTCGAGCATGCCCATGAGGACTCCGGTCAGGCCTGGCTGAAGCTCTTCATCGCCGTCGTGAGGTTGCGCACGTCGTCGTTGATGAAGCGCAGCGTGGCCTCGTACGAGAACGAGTTCGCGAGCGAGGCGCTGCGCTCGCGGTCCATGTCCACGGTGTTGCTGTCCAGGCTGGTCTGCGTCGGGTGCACGTACTTCAAGGCTGGCTCGGACGGGCTGCCGGCGCTGCCGGCCATCACGTCGCGGGCGATGCCGCCGCCCAGGCCGGCGCCGCCGGTGGCGTCGCGCAGTGCCGCGGCGAAGTCGAAGTCGCGCGCCTGGTAGCCGGGGGTGTCGGCGTTGGCGATGTTGCTGGCGATCACCTGCTGGCGCTGGGCCCGCAGGATCAGGGCCTGGCCATTGAAGTTCAGGGTGTCGGTGAGTGCCGCCAGCATCGTGGGCTCCTGGGCCCCCGGTCGCAGGTGGGGGGCATGCGGCGATTCTGGGCAGCGGGGGCCGGCGGCATGAGCCCGATAAGCGGCCCAAAGCGGCGCCAAATCACGCTCCGGCCGCGATCGGGCGACGGCTAGAGTGCCGGGCGATGGACAACGGCTGCGCCCCCTGCCTGCCCCGCGCCGCAACCCGGCGGCCGGGCACCCGGCGCGCCCGGGCGGCCTGGCCGCTGCTGCTGGCGCCCTGGCTCGGCGCCTCTTGCGGCACGGCCCTGGCGCAGCCGGCGCCGCCCCCCGTGATCGCGCCGCAGGCCCTGGCCCTGGCCCAGGCGCAGGCCCTGGCCGTGGACGCGGCCCGGGCGCTGGCGCCTCCGCAGGCGCGCATCGTGGCCGAGCCGGGCCCGCTGGACCCGCGCCTGAAGCTGGCGCCCTGCGAGCGGGTCGAGGCCTACCTGCCTGCCGGCGTGCCGGCCTGGGGCCCCACGCGCGTGGGCCTGCGCTGCGCCCAGGGCCCGGTGCGCTGGCGCGTGTTCGTGCCGCTGACGGTGCGGGTCTGGGCGCCGGGGGTGGTCAGCGCCGGCGCGCTGCCGGCCGGGGCGCAGATCACGGCGGCCGAGCTGCGCACCGGCGCGGTCGACTGGTCGCTGGCCGGTGGCGCCTTCGCGCGCCCGGCCCAGCTCGAAGGCCGGGTGCTGATGCGCCCGCTGGCCGCCGGCGAGGCGCTGCGCCCCGGCGACCTGCAGGCGCGCCAGTGGTTCGCCGCCGGCGACATGGTGCAGGTGGTGGCCGGCGGCGACGGCTTCACGATCAGCACCGAGGCGCAGGCGATGAGCCGTGGCCTCGAGGGCCAGGAGGTGCGCGTGCGCACCGAGAGCGGCCGCGTGGTGGTGGGCCGCGCGGTGGGCGACCATCGCGTGGCGCTGGCGCTGTGAACGCGCCCGGGCCGCGGCCGACCCC
>JAGWMW010000089.1 GCA_028871575.1 Burkholderiales bacterium
CAGCCGCTGACCGGGATGCACACCGCCAGGCTCAGGATGTAGCTCGTGACCACCGCCTTCAGGCTCAGCGGCGTGACCTGCAGGCTGGCCGCCATCGCCGGCACGGCGGTGTTGACGATGGTCGAGTCGAGCTGCTCCATGAAGAGCGCAGTGGCCACGACCCAGGGCAGGTAGCGCTTGACGTTGTTCGGGTCCATGCGGGTCGTGCGGTCGCGGCAAAGCCGATCACCATAGCACCGCCGGGCCAGAATCGCAGCCCGGGCACCGCCCGCAGCCGCGCGGCGCGGGCCCGCCACCGGAGAGGGCCATGAACCAGGAGCTTTTCGACCAGGGTCTGCAGACGCGGCGTGCCGTGCTCGGCGCCGAATACGTGGATGCGGCGCTGGCCGGCGCCGACGACTTCAGCCGGCCGCTGCAGGAGCTGGTGACGCAGTACTGCTGGGGCGACATCTGGAACCGGCCCGGCCTGGACCGGCGCACGCGCAGTCTGCTCAACCTGGCGATGCTGACGGCGCTGAACCGGCCGCACGAGCTGCGCCTGCACCTGCGCGGCGCGCTGCGCAACGGCGTGACGCGCGACGAGATCCGCGAGGTCTTCCTGCAGGCCGCCATCTACTGCGGCGTGCCCGCGGCGGTGGACAGCTTCCGCGTCGCGCGCGAGGTGCTGCCGGAGCCCGGCGCCTGAGAGCGCGGGCCGCCGCCGGCGCGCGGCGGACGGCCGTCAGCGACCGCTCATCCGCCGCCGGCGCCGAACAGCAGCCCCGCCGCGGCGGTGGCGCCCATCGCCAGCGCCCCCCAGAAGGCCACGCGCGCGGCGGCCGTCCAGGGGTGGGCGTCACCCGCGCGCGCCGCCAGCAGGCCCAGCAGCGCCAGGAAGGCCAGCGACAGCCCGGCCACGCCCGGCACGGTGTGGGCCTGCGGCAGCAGCACCGCCGCCAGCAGCGGCAGCAGCGCGCCGCCGGCAAAGCTGCCGGCCGAGGCCAGCGCCGCCTGCACCGGGCGCGCGGCCAGCGACTCCGAGATGCCGAGCTCGTCGCGCGCATGCGCGCCCAGGGCATCGTGCGCCATCAGCTGGCCGGCCACCTCGGCGGCCAGCGCCGGCTCGAGCCCGCGGCCGACGTAGATCGCGGCCAGCTCGCGGCGCTCGGCCGCGGGGTCCTCCTGGAGCTCGGCGCGCTCCTTGTTCAGGTCGGCCCGTTCGGTGTCGGCCTGCGAGTGCACGGACACGTACTCGCCAGCCGCCATCGACATCGCGCCGGCCACCAGCCCGGCCACGCCGGTGAGCAGCAGGCTGCCGTGGCTGGCGCCGGCGCTGGCCACGCCGATCATCAGGCTGGCGGTGGAGACGATGCCGTCGTTGGCGCCCAGCACCGCGGCGCGCAGCCAGCCGATGCGGGAGGTTCGATGGCCTTCGGAATGACGTCGTAGGGCTCGCATGGCGCGGATTCTCGTTCAGGCCCCGGCCCGGGCCGGGGCGCAGGGCTGCTGGCGCGGCCGGTCAAGCGGCCAGCGCGCCGCGCACCCAGCGCAGCACCGCCGCGGCGCTGCGGAACTCGTCGATCGAGCGCGCCGGCACGGCCGGCTCGCGCTCGTGCCACAGCCGTGCCAGGGTGCTGCCCGGCCCCATCTCGAGCACGCAGCGCACGCGGTGCTCGGCGATCACGTCGCAGCAGCGATCCCAGTGCACCGGGTGCGCGATCTGCGCTGCGAGCGCCTGCTTCAGCTCGTCGGGCCGGCGCCGCACGGTGCCGCCGAAATCGGTGACCACGGCACAGCGCGGCGCGGCGAAGGGCCGCTCAGCCAGGTGGCGGGCGAAGGCCTCGGCCGCGGCGGCCATCCACGGGGTGTGCGAGGCGATGGCCACGGCCAGCCGCGTGCAGTGCCCGCCGGCGGCCTCCAGGCCGGGCTGGGCTGCGGTCAAGGCCTCGGCCGGGCCGCCCAGCACGGCGCGGTCGGGCCCGAGCCGGATCGCCAGCGCCAGCCCGTGCCGGGCCGCCAGGGCTTGCAGCGCCGCCGGGCCCAGGCCCTGCACCGCCAGCAGCCCGGTGTCCAGGCCGGCGACGCTGGCCTGCATCGCCTGGGCACGCCGGCGCGCCAGCGACAGGGCCGTGCGCGCATCGAACACGCCGGCGGCGCAGAAGGCCGGCAGCTCGCCCACGCTGTAGCCGGCAACGATGGCCGGGGCCGGCAGCTCGGGCGCCAGGCATTGCCAGGCCGCCACGCCCAGGCCGGTGAGCAGGCATTGCGCGGTCTCGTTGGCACCGGCCCAGGCCGGGTCGGCCAGCCGCGCGCGCCAGTCGGCGCCCAGCATGCCGGCCAGCTGCGCCAGGGTGGGCGCGGCGGCGGGCTCGTCGGCCAGCCAGCGCAGCATCTCGGGGTGCTGCGTGCCCTGGCCCGGGAACAGCAGGGCCAGGCTCACGGCGATGCGCCGATCGCGAAGCCGCCCACGCGCTGCAGCCAGCAGGCGGCCGCCAGCATGTCGGCGGCGCCGCCGGGCGACAGGCGGCGGGCGACGAAATCGCGGTGCAGGGTCCGTGCGCGCGCCAGGCCGTCCGGGGCGAAAGCGCCGCCGGCCCGCAGCCAGCCCTGCGCGCTGGCCTGGGCGTGGCGCAGGCCGGCCGTGCCGCCGCGGTGGGCGAGGTTGGTGTCGGGCAGCACGGCCACGGTGTGCATCAGGGCCTGCAGCCGGGCGGCGGCGGGCGCCAGGCCCTGCTGCCGTGCCGCGGCCAGCGTCGGCCAGGTGGTCTCGAACAGCACCGGAAACCCCGCGGCCGCGGCCTCGGCCGCGCCCGGCAGGCCCAGGCGTGTCCGCACCTGTGCGCCGTGGCTGGCGCCGCCGCCCCGCGGCCGCGCGGCCAGCGCGGCGCCCCAATGGTGGAGCAGCGCGCGGCGCACGGTGTCCGGGCGCAGCGGCCCGCCCGCCGCGGCCACCGCGCCAGCCGCCGCGCACAGCAGGCCCAGGCTGAAGATGGCGCCGCGGTGGGTGTTGATGCCGCCCGTGGCCTGCAGCATGCGCTGCTCGGCGGCCACGCCCTCGGCGGCCAACGCTTCGAAGCCCGCGCCGCGGGCGCCCAGGCCAGCCAGCCGCACGAAGCCGTGGCGCAGCGCGAACAGGCTGCGCAGGAAGGTGCGCGCGTCCATGTCGTCGTGGCTGCCGCTGTCGACGAACGACACCAGCCCGGGCTTGGGGGCCAGCGCCAGCTCGTCGTACAGGGCCGCCACGGCGGCCCGGCCGATGCGCTGCCCGTGGGCGGGCTGTGCGCCGGGCCCCGCATCGTGCCGCGTCGCCGGGGCGTTCATCGTCCCACCGCCGCGCCCGGCAGCAGCGCCGCGCCGTGCAGGCGCTTGACCAGCAGCTGCGCCACGGCGCCGGCGCGCCAGGCGGCCCATTCGCGCCAGGCCACGGCCGTGCCATCGGCGAACAGCAGCTCGCCATCCAGCCGCGTCTGCGCGAAGGCTGCGCCGGCGAGCGCCTGCACCGCGGCCCGGGCCTGCTCGGCGTCGGCCACCGGCAGCAGCAGATCGACGTCGGAGCCGGCGTGCAGCGTCGGCCACCCCGTCAGCGCCTGCCAGCCGTGGCTGCCGTAGACGCGCGCCACGACGCCTGCCGCCCGCAGCGCCGCGTCGAGCGCCCGCGCGCCCGCGCGCGCCGCGCCGGGCAGCTGATCGGTCACCTGCGCCAGCGGCGGAAACGCCCCGCGCCGCCGCACGCCCGCCCGTGCCGTGCGCACGAACAGCCGCTGCCGGCCCCAGGCCCGTGGCGCGGCCAGGCCCAGCGTGAGGATGGACGGCGCCGGCGCGCCCGGCCCGGGCGGCGGCTGCCGCGTCACCACCAGCGGCAGGTCGGCCGCGGCCCAGTGGCGCAGGCAGTCCAGCGCGGCGGCGTCCCAGGGCGGCTCGTCGTCGGTGCCGGCCAGCACGCGCTGCCAGGCGCTGGCGTGCAGCCACACCAGGTCGTGCCGCTGCAGGGGCGTGGCCGGCATCGCGCTCAGCGTCAGTCGGCGGCCAGCACCTGCTCGGCCACGGCCGCGGCCAGCCGCCGCCCGCCGCGCGCGCGGCCGTCGTCGGCACGGCGGTCGCGGGTGTCGGCGTCGGCCAGTGCGGCGCGCAGGCCGGCCGCCAGATCCGGGCCCGCCGCGTCGCCCCAGACGCTGCGCACGCCGCCCATGCGGACGTAGTTCTGCACGCCCGGTGCGAACACCGGGTTGGCCTGCGCCAGCTCGGTGAGCAGGGCCTCGGACAGCTTGGTCACGCGCGCCATGGCCGGGATGCGCATGACGCGGATCTCGGCCGCGGGCAGCGCATGGCAGGCATCGGCGATCAGGCCCGAGGTGATGAAGCCGCCCGACAGCGCCTGGTCGTACACGAGGCCGAGCACGCGGTGGCCGCGCCGCCGCGCCAGATCGATGCAGCAGCCCAGGTGCGCCATCGCACGGTGGATGCCCAGCAGCTCGTCGTGCCGGCGCAGCTGCTGACCCTGGGTGTCGATCAGCAGCAGGATCGCGCGGCCGGGGTGCTGCGCCACCGTGTCGAGCACGACGGCGGCCTGGCGCAGCGCCAGCGCATAGCCGATGGGCGCATGGTTCGTGCTGCCGACCACCGCGAGGGTGGCGCCGTCGAACTCGGCGCTGCCGCCGAGAAAGTCGCCCTCGGCGCGGATGCCGTGCGCGGGGCCGAACAGCGCCTGGGCGACGTCCTGCCAGTTCATCGGGCCGCCTCGGCCGCGGCCGTGTCCGGTCGCAGCGCGCGCACCCGGTCGGCGTCCAGGTCGGGCACCTCGGCCGCCTGCGCCACGCCCAGCGCCTGCCACAGCGCCACCGCATCGTCGGCCGCGGCGCCGAGCGCGGCGCGACGGGTCAGCAGCGCGTGCTCGGCCTGCAGCGCGGTCAGCGTGAGCGGCCGCGAGGCGCCGTGCGGGGCCGGGCCCGCCTGTCCGTCCAGCGCCCCCAGCGCCCCCAGGGCCGCGGCGCGGAAGGCGGCCACGTCGTCGTCGACGATCTGGTCGCAATCGCCCACCAGGTAGCGGTGCTTGCCGCCGGTGGTGCGCCAGACCAGCGCGCGGTCGCGCGCATCGAATTCCTCCACCCCGTGCGTGGCCTCGATCACCTCGGGGCCCGACATCGCCAGCCGCCCGATGTCGCTGATGATCAGGTGGTCGGCGCAGCGGGCGACGATGCCCATGCCGCCGAAGCAGCCGTTGGCGCCGCCGATCAGCACCAGCGTCGGGATGCCGGCAGCGCGCACGTCGAGCAGCGCGCGCATCACCTCGCTCACCGCGATCAGGCCCGCGTTGGCCTCGTGCAGGCGCACGCCGCCCGATTCGGCCAGCAGCACCACGGCCTGGGGCCGGTCGCGCAGGGCGCGCCGGAACAGGCCCACCAGCTTGGCGCCATGCACCTCGCCCACGCCGCCGCCCATGAACTGGCCTTCCTGCGCGGCGACGAACACGCGCTGCCCGCCGAGCCGCGCGCGGCCGATGGCCACGCCGTCGTCGAAGGCCGCCGGCACGCCCAGCGCGGCCAGGTGCGGGCTCATCACGCGCGCCGCCGGCGGCAGCCACTCGTGGAAGCTGTCGGCGTCGAACAGCGCGGCGATGCGCTCGCGCGCCGAGCACTCGGCATAGCTGAGGCGGCCGGCCGTCACGGGGCGAGCTCCGCCGCCGCCTGCGCCAGCCGCAGGCTCACCACCGCAGGCGTGGCGCCCATGTCGTGGATCGTCACCGCCACGCCGGCCAGGCCGTGGCGCTGCTGGAAATCGTGCAGCACCGCGGCCCAGATGGCACCGAAGCCGCGCGCCGAGGTCTGCACCTCGACCCGGCACACGGGTGCCGGCAGCGGCTCGAGCAGTACCTCGAGATTGCCCGAGCCGACCACGCCCACCAGCACCGGCGCGAAGGCGCCGGCCGGGCGGCCGCCGCTGAATTCGAAGGTCAGGCTCTCGAGCCCGGGGCCGGTGTCCATGGCGGGGTCGCTCACCAGTTCCTGAAGCGCCCGGGCGGCGCGTACAGCCCCCCCGAGGCGTCGACCAGGTCGCGCATCGAGCGCGCCGCCAGCAGGTTGCGCGTGGCCAGGCGCGGGTCGATGCCCAGGTCCTCGGGGCGCTGCACGATGCCGCGGTCGCGCAGGTTCTCGACCATCGCGCGGTCGCGGCCCAGGCCGACCGCGGTGTAGCCGGCCACGCCGCGCACGGCCTGCTCGCGCTCTTCGTCGGTGCGGCACAGCAGCAGGTTGGCCAGGCCCTCCTCGGTCAGGATGTGCGTCACGTCGTCGCCGTAGATCATGATCGGCGGCAGCGGCATCTGCGCCTGCTCGGCCAGCGCCCAGGCGTCCAGCGTCTCGACGAAGGCCGGCTGCATGTGCTCGCGGAAGGTCTCCACCATCTGCACCACCAGCTTGCGCCCGCGCGGCATGCCGGCCGCGCCGGCCAGCCCGGCGTGCGCCTGATGCCCGGCCTTCAGCCAGGCCGGGCTGGCGTGGCGGCGGCCGCGCGCGTCGGCGCCCATGTTGGGCGCGCCGCCGAAGCCGGTGATGCGGCCCCGCGTGGCCGTGCTGCTGTTGGCGGCCAGGTCGATCTGCAGCGTGCTGCCGATGAACAGGTCGCAGGCGTAGTGCCCCGCGGCCTGGCAGAAGGCGCGGTGGCTGCGCAGCGAGCCGTCGGCACCGGTGAAGAACACGTCGGGCCGCGCCTCGATGTACCTCTCCATGCCCATCTCGGAGCCGAAGGAATGCACCGACCGCACCCAGCCGGCCTCGATGGCCGGGATCAGCGCCGGGTGCGGGTTCAGCGCCCAGCGCTGGCAGATCCGGCCCTTGAGCCCCAGCGATTCGCCATAGGTGGGCAGCAGCAGCTCGATGGCGGCGGTGTCGAAGCCGATGCCGTGGTTCAGGCGCTGCACGCCGTACTCGGCGTAGATGCCCTTGATCGCCATCATCGCCATCAGCACCTGGATCTCGCTGATCTGCGCCGGGTCGCGCGTGAACAGCGGCTCGATGAAGTGCGGCTGCGGGCTCTGCACGACGAAGTCGACCCAGCCGCCGGGGATGTCGACGCGCGGCAGGCGGTCCACCACCTCGTTGACCTGGGCGACCACGATCCCGCTCTTGAAGGCCGTGGCCTCGACGATGGCCGGCGTGTCCTCGGTGTTGGCGCCGGTGTAGAGGTTGCCTTCGCGGTCGGCGGCCTGGGCGCAGATCAGCGCCACCTGCGGCGTGAGATCCACGAAGTAGCGGGCGAAGAGCTCGAGGTAGGTGTGGATCGCGCCGATGGCGAGCCGGCCGCTGCCGGCCAGCTGGGCCAGCCGCACGGCCTGCGGGCCCGAGAAGCTGAAGTCGAGCCGGCTGGCGATGCCGTTCTCGAACAGGTCCAGGTGCTCGGGCAGCGCCAGCACCGACTGCACCATGTGCAGGTCGTGCACGGCCGCGGGGTCGAGCCCGGCCAGCGCGCGGGCCAGGAAGTCGGCCTGCTTCTGGTTGTCGCCTTCCAGGCAGACGCGGTCGCCGGGCTCGATCACGGCCTGCAGCAGCGCGCCGATGGCCGCGGCCTCGACCGGCTTGCCCGCGGCCACCGCGCGCGCCCGGGCCAGCCGCCGCGCGCGCGAGCGGCCTTGCTGGTTCCAGGGGCTGGGGCTGTTCATGGAGAGCCGATCTTGAAGCCCGGCCGGTGGCGGCGCCATTCGTGATGGGTTGAGGCGGACTAGACGCCAGGTTGAGGCCGCCCGGGCCGCAGCGCCGGCGCGGCCCGCGGGCCGGCGGCTCCCAGCCCTGCCCGGGGGCCCGCGTGCCCGCGGTGGCGACAATGGCCGGGCCGTGCTCAACCTGAACCGCCTCGACCTCGTTTCGCTGCGCCTGTTCGTGGCGGTGGTGGATGCCGGCAGCCTGACGGCGGGGGCCGAGCGCTTCGGCATCTCGCTGGCGGCGGCCAGCAAGCGCATCGCCGAGCTCGAGCACCACTGCGGCGTGGCGCTGCTGCAGCGCAGCCCGCGCGGCGTGGCCGCCACCGCCTCCGGCCAGGTGCTGCACCGCCACGCGATCGACCTCGTGGCCCAGCTCGAGCGGCTGGCGCTGGCGGTCGAGGATTTCAGGCAGGGCACGGGCGGCCACCTGCGGCTGGCCGCCAACCCCTCGGCGCTGGGCGGCTTCCTGCCGGCGCAGCTGGCGCTCTATGCGGCGCGCTACCCGGCCGTGCACATCGACCTGGAAGACCTGCTGAGCGAGGACACGGTGCGTGCCGTGGCCGGCGGCAGCGTCGAGCTCGGCGTGGTGGGCGAAAACACGCCCTGCGAGGGCCTGGAGACCTTCGTCTGCGAGGTCGACGAGCTGGTGCTGCTGCTGCCGCCCGGCCACCCGCTGGCCGCGGGGGCTTCGGCGGCGGTGCCCTTCGTGCAGGCGCTGGACCACGACTTCGTCTGCCTGCAGCGGCAGGCCTCGCTCACGCGCAAGATCAGCGGCGCGGCCGAGGCGGTGGGCCGCGTGCTGCGGCTGCGCATCCAGGTGCGCAGCTTCGACGTCATGGCGCGGATGGTCGCGGCCGGGCTCGGGCTGGCCATCCTGCCGCGCGCCGGGGCGGTCATCTACGCCAGCGCGCTGGGCCTGGAGGTCGCCCCGCTGGCCGGGCTGGACGTGCGGCGCCGGCTGCTGCTGGCCATGCGCAGCCGCGCCGCGCTGTCGCCGGCGGCGCAGGGGCTGGTGGAGCTGCTGCAGGCGCGCATCGGGGCCGCGGCGGCCCGCTGAGCCGGCCTGCGGCGGCGGCAGCGCCTGCAGCGACCGCAGCGTCGGCAGCGCGGGTCAGTCGCCAGCGCCGGCGAGGCGGTCGGCCAGGTCGCCGAAGTCGTCGGCCACGAGCTCGAACTCTTCCGGCTCGAAGGCCGGCAGCACGGTGCCCGGGCCCTGCTCCAGCGGCCGTCGCACATAGGCCGTGCGCAGCCCCGCGGCGCGGGCGGCGCGCAGGTCGGAGGGATGCGCGGCCACCAGCATCAGCTCGGCCGGCGCCAGGTCGAGCAGCCGGGCGCATCCCCGGTAGCACTCGGGGTCGGGCTTGTAGTGGCCGAACAGCTCGGCCGAGACGATGCAGTCCCAGGGCAGGCCGGCATGCCGGGCCATCTCGGTCAGCAGCGAGAAGTTGCCGTTGGACAGCGTGGTCAGGGTGTAGCGCCGCTTCAGGCGCCGCAGCCCGGGCAAGGTGTCGGGCCAGGGCGGCAGGCGGTGCCAGGCGCGGTTGAGCTCGGCGCGCTCGGCCTCCGGCAGGCCGGCCAGCCCGTGGCGAGCGGCGATGTCCTCCAGGATCATCCGGTGCAGCTCGTCGATGCGGGTCCAGGGCAGCTCGCCGCGCCGCACCCGGTCCATGGCCGGCGCGTAGCCGGCGCGCCAGTCGTTGGCGAAAGCGGCCCAGTCGCCGGCCAGGCCATGGCGCGCTGCGACGGCGGCCGCCGCGTCGCGGATGCCGCCGTGCCAGTCGACCACGGTGCCGAAGACGTCGAAGGCGAGGGCGCGGGGCGGGGGCAGGGCGTCGGTCATGGCAGCACTCGGGCCGGGGCGGGGCGGGGCGATCACTTTATCCTCGACGGCGCTCGCCGGGCGCATGCCGCCGGCGCCTCCAACGTCCATCGAAAGCACCCTCATGCCCGCCCTCGACCCCGCCGCCCTGGACCAGGCCTTCCGCACCGCCCGCACCTACAACAAGTTCAGGCCCGAGCCGCTGGACGATGCCACGCTGCACGCGCTGTACGAGCTGCTCAAGTGGGGGCCGACGTCGATGAACTCGCAGCCCGGCCGCTACCTCTTCCTGCGCAGCGAGGCCGCCAAGCAGCGCCTGAAGCCGGCGCTGTCGCCGGGCAACGCGGACAAGACGATGGCCGCGCCCGTGGTCGTGGTGGTGGCGATGGACAGCCGCTTCCACGAACACCTGCCCGAGCAGTTCCCGGCCCTGCCGGCCCAGGCGATGTTCGACGGCAATGCCGCGCTCGCGGAGGCCACCGCGTTCCGCAACGGCACGCTGCAGGGCGCCTACCTCATCGTCGCCGCGCGCATGCTCGGGCTGGACTGCGGGCCGATGAGCGGCTTCGACGCGGCCAAGGTCAATGCCGAGTTCTTCCCCGACGGCCGCTGGCGGGCCAACTTCCTGGTCAACCTGGGCCGGGGCGATGCGAGCGGCAACTACCCGCGCGGGCCGCGCCTGCCGTTCGACGCCGTGGCGCGCATTCTTTAGCGTCCGGCGCGGGCGGCAGGCCCGGCGGCGCCGCGGCACGGCGCAGGGCCCGTGCCAGAATCCGCGCACTCATGAAAGTCCTGCTCACCGGTGCCGCCGGCTTCATCGGCATGACCACGGCACTGCGCCTGCTCTCGCGCGGCGACCAGGTGGTCGGCCTGGACAACCTGAACGACTACTACGACGTCCGCCTGAAGCAGGACCGGCTGGCGCGGCTGACGCCGCACGAGGGCTTCCGCTCCGTGCGGCTGGACGTGGCCGACCGGCCCGGCATGGCGGCCCTCTTCGAGGCCGAGCGCTTCGACCGCGTCATCCACCTGGCCGCGCAGGCCGGCGTGCGCTACTCGCTGAAGAATCCGCACGCCTACGTCGACAGCAACATCGTCGGCTTCATGAACGTGCTCGAGGGCTGCCGCCACGGCGGCGTGCAGCACCTGGTCTACGCCTCGAGCAGCAGTGTCTACGGCGGCAACGCGCGGATGCCGTTCTCCGAGCGCAACAGCGTCGACCACCCGGTGAGCATGTACGCGGCCACCAAGAAGGCCAACGAGCTGATGGCGCACACCTACAGCCACCTGTTCGGCCTGCCTACCACGGGGCTGCGCTTCTTCACCGTCTACGGGCCCTGGGGCCGGCCCGACATGGCCCTGTTCCTGTTCACGAAGGCGATCCTGGAAGGGCGGCCGATCGACGTCTTCAACCACGGCCGCATGCAGCGCGACTTCACCTACGTCGACGACATCGTCGAAGGCGTGATCCGCGTGCTCGACCGCACCGCCGCGCCCGACCCCGCCTACGACCCGCTGCGGCCCGACCCCGGCACGAGCAACGCGCCGTTCCGCGTCTTCAACATCGGCAACCACCAGCCGGTTGAACTGCTCGACTACATCGCCTGCATCGAGGCGGCGCTGGGCCGCAAGGCGCAGATGAACCTGCTGCCGCTGCAGGACGGCGACGTGCCGGCCACGCACGCCGACGTCGATGCGCTGCGCGAGTGGGTCGGCTTCGCGCCGGCCACCGACGTGGCCACCGGCGTGGGGCGGTTCGTGGACTGGTACCGGGGCTATTACCGGGCCTGAGGCGCCCGTGCCTGCGGCCCGCCCCCGGCGCGCCGCAGCAGCTTGCGCCCCAGGTGCCAGACCAGCAGGGGTGCCGGCATGCGCAGCCAGTGCGAGCGCAGGTACAGCCAGCCGCGGGCGGCCGGCGCCAGCGGGTGGCGGCAGCTCGGATGGTTCGGCCGCAGCGCCAGCGTCAGCAGGGCGGCCATCGCGCGGCGCCGCAGCGGGTGCGGGTCGAGCGTGCGCAGCGACGGCGCCAGCGCCAGGGCTTCGGGCGCGCGGGTCCCGAACAGCCTCGCCAGGTGCGTCAGCGCGTGCGACAGCGGCACCTGCAGGCCCAGGTCGTGCGCGCGTTGAACCAGGTCCGGCCAGAAGCCGGGCTCGGCGGCGTGGTGGCGCACGAGGTCGTTCATGTCGAGCAGGTCGCGCAGGCCGTGGTCGAATTCGCCTTCCTGGAACAGGTGCACGGCGCTGTGCAGCACCATGTCGGTGGGGGACAGCACGAAGAGCCCCGGTGGGCCGGCCAGCGGGCGGATGTCGGCCAGCAGGCGCTGCCCGTCCACGGCGAAGCGCGAAGTCGGTGCCGTGAGGGTGTGGTGGACATCGAGATTGGTGCCGCGCACGGCGTGGCGCATCGGCGGCAGCTCGTGCATCCAGCGCCGGTAGTAGCGATCGTCGTACGGGTCGCGGTCCAGCTGGACCCAGCCATGGGCGCGCAGGGCCAGCTCGACTTCGTCGAGCCGGCGTCGGTCGACCAGGATGTCGATGTCGGAGAACAGGCGGCCCGGCGCCGGCGGCAGGCCGGCGGCGACATAGGCGGCGCCCTTGAGCAGCACGACCGGCGTGTCCACCGAGGCCAGCGCGCGCCGGATGCGGTCGACCTCCCAGCGCACCTCGTGGCGCTGGCGCTCGGCCACCGGCAGGCTGGCCTGCAGGTGCCGCCGCGGCCCGGCCGGAACATCGGCCATCCAGCCCCGTTGCTCGATGTGCAGGGCCAACCGGGGCAGCAGCCGCGCCCGGCGTGCCTGGCCGAGCAGCGCCTCCCACCCGGCCGCACCGAGCGCCGGCCGCCAGGCGGGGTCGGCCCACAGGGGCGAAAGCAGATCGCCGCTCATAGGGCGGCCTCCGTGCTGCGCACTGCGGTGCGAGCCCCTTCGGGCGGCCGGGCGGGGGCCACCAGACAAACCTTCGTGCTGCGCACTGCGGTGCGAGCCCCTTCGGGCGGCCGGGCGGGGGCCACCAGACAAACCTCCGTGCTGCGCACTTCGGTGCGAGCCCCTTCGGGCGGCCGGGCGGGGCTCATTGCGGCTCGACCCGGGCCAGGGCCTCGAAAGCGGCCACTGCGTCATCCAGGCGGCTGTACTCGAAGCGGTAGCAGGCGCTGGCCGTGACCAAGTCGGACAGGGTCTCGAAGCCGGCGCGACCCAGCAGCGTGTAGTTGAAGGCG
>JAGWMW010000090.1 GCA_028871575.1 Burkholderiales bacterium
CGACGGGGTGGCCAAGTCGCTGGCCGTGGCGGCCACGGCCTTCGGCCTGGTCTGGCTCACCGGGATCCTGTGGACCACGGTCAGCCAGGGCCTGCCGGCGCTGAAGTGGAGCCTGTTCACGCAGATGACGCCGCCGCCGGGCTCGGACGGCGGCATGCTCAACGCCTTCGCCGGCAGCATCCTGATGAGCGCGCTGGCGGTGGCCATGGGCACCCCGATCGGGGTTCTGGCCGGCACCTACCTGGCCGAGTACGCCCGCCACACGCGGCTGGGCGCGGCGATCCGCTTCGTCAACGACATCCTGCTGTCGGCGCCCTCGATCGTGATCGGCCTGTTCGTGTACGAGCTGGTGGTGCGGCAGATGGGGCACTTCTCGGCCCTGGCCGGTGCCATCGCGCTGGCCTTCATCGTGCTGCCGGTGGTGGTGCGCACGACCGACGAGATGCTCAAGCTGGTGCCGCCGGCGATGCGCGAGGCGGCGCTGGCGCTGGGCATCCCGCAGCGCAAGGTGATCCGCCAGGTGCTGTACCGGGCCTCGATGTCGGGCATCACCACCGGCGTGCTGCTGGCGCTGGCCCGGATCTCGGGCGAGACGGCGCCGCTGCTGTTCACGGCGCTGAACAACCAGTACTGGAGCAACGACCTGTTCGGGCCGATGGCCAACGTGCCGGTGGTGATCTTCCAGTACGCGCTCAGCCCTTACGAGTTCTGGCATTCGCTGGCCTGGGCCGGCGCCTTCGTCGTCACCGCGCTGGTGCTGGTGCTGGGCATCATCTCCCGCGGCCTCCTGCTGCCCAAGACCAGGCGCTCATGAACCAAGCCCTCGCCACCCCGCTGAATACCGCCGCCCCGGCCAAGCCGGCGCCGTCGGCCCCGCCCAAGATCGTCACCCACGACCTGAAGTTCTTCTACGGCGCCACCCAGGCGCTGAAGGACATCAACCTCACGGTGCAGGAAAAGCGCGTCACCGCGCTCATCGGCCCCTCGGGCTGCGGCAAGAGCACGCTGCTGCGCATCTTCAACCGCATCTACGCCGTCTACCCGCGCCAGCGTGCCGAGGGCCGGGTGCTGCTCGACGGCCAGGACGTGCTCGACCCCGGCTACTCGATCAACCGCCTGCGCACCCAGGTGGGCATGGTGTTCCAGAAGCCGGTGCCGTTCCCGATGTCGATCCACGACAACGTGGCCTACGCGATCCGCCACTACGAGTCGCTGTCGCGCCCGGAGATGGACAACCGGGTCGAGGAGGCGCTCAAGCGCGCCGCGCTGTGGGACGAGGTCAAGGACAAGCTGGGCCAGAGCGCGCTGGGCCTGTCGGGCGGGCAGCAGCAGCGGCTGTGCATCGCGCGCGCCATCGCGCTCAAGCCGCAGGTGCTGCTGCTGGACGAGCCGACCTCGGCGCTGGACCCGATCTCCACCGCCAAGGTCGAGCAGCTGATCGATGAGCTCAAGCCCTACTACACCGTGCTCATCGTCACCCACAACATGCAGCAGGCGGCGCGTGTGTCCGACCACACCGGCTTCATGTTCCTGGGCGAGCTGATCGAGTTCGGCGCCACCAGCGAGCTGTTCACGCGGCCGGCCAAGAAGCAGACCGAGGACTACATCACCGGCCGCTTCGGCTGAAGGAGCAGGGCCCCATGAGCGACAAGCACCTGTCAGCGCAGTTCGACGCCGAGCTCAGCGGCATCTCCGGCCGCGTGCTCGAGATGGGCGGCCTGGTCGAGTCGCAGGTGGCGCAGGCCGTCTACGCCCTCACCCACTTCGGCGGCGAGGTCGCCAGCCAGGTGCTGCGCCAGGAAGAGCGCGTCAACCAGCTCGAGGTCGAGATCGACCGCGACCTGTCCACCATCATCGCCCGGCGCCAGCCCACCGCGCGCGACCTGCGGCTGCTGATCGCCGTGTCCAAGACCATCGGCAACCTCGAGCGCGTGGGCGACGAGGCCGCGCGCATCGCGCGCACCGTGCAGCGGCTGATGAACAGCGGCGTGTCCAGCCGGATGCGGCTGCCGGTGGGCGACATCGCCTTCGAGGCCGACCTGGCCATCGCGCTGCTGCGCCGCTCGCTCGACGCCTTCGCCCGGCTCGACGCGCAGCAGGCGCTGCAGGTCATCAAGCAGGACAACGAGATCGACACCGAGTTCGACGGCCTGATGCGCAAGCTGGTCACCTACATGATGGAAGACCCGCGCACGATCTCGGCCAGCATCGACCTGGTGTTCGTGGCCAAGGCCATCGAGCGCGTGGGCGACCACGCCAAGAACCTGGCCGAGCAGGTCATCTACATCGTCAAGGGCGCCGACGTGCGGCACACGCCGATGGGCGATGTCGAGTCGGTGGTCGCCTGAGAAAGCGCATTCCATGGCCAAGATCCTGATCGTCGAGGACGAGCCGGCCATCGCCGAGCTCGTCGCCCTGAACCTGCGCCACGACGGGCACGACGTCGAGGCCGTCGCCGACGCCGACGCCGCCGTCGAGCGCGTGCGCGCGGCGCTGCCCGACCTGGTGGTGCTCGACTGGATGCTGCCGGGCGAATCGGGCCTGAGCCTGGCTCGGCGCTGGCGCGCCGAGCCGCGCACGCGCGAGCTGCCCATCGTGATGCTCACCGCGCGCGCCGAGGAGCGCGACCTGGTGCAGGGCCTGGACGCCGGCGCCGACGACTACATCGGCAAGCCCTTCTCGGCCGCCGAGCTGCTGGCCCGCATCCGATCGCTGCTGCGGCGCAAGGCGCCCGAGGCGCTGGACGTGGCGGTGCAGGTGGGCCGGCTGCGGCTCGACCCGGGCACGATGCGCGTGTTCGCCGACGCGACGCAGGTGCACCTGGGCCCGACCGAGTTCAGGCTGCTGCGCTTCCTGATGACGTACCCCGAGCGCGTGCACAGCCGCGCCCAGCTGCTCGACCGCGTCTGGGGCGACCATGTCTTCATCGAGGAGCGCACGGTCGACGTGCACGTCAAGCGCCTGCGCGACTCGCTGCAGGCCAGCGGCTGCGCCACCATGATCGAGACCGTGCGCGGCGCGGGCTACCGGCTGGCGCGGCCGGCCCCGGTCAGCGCCTGAGCCCGAGCGCCCGGGGCCCGGGGCGCCCGCCGCCCCGGCTGTGAACTTGACTACATAACGGATTGCCGTACAGTGCGCGGCGATGCGCCGCCGCCTGTCCCCGACCGCCTTCCTCTCCGCCTTCCTCTCCCTCCTGCTGCCGGCCCTGCCCGGCGCGCTGCCGGCGGCGCGTGCGGCGCGGACGGCCGAGGTGCAGGTCGCCGTGGCCGCCAACTTCGTCAAGCCGCTGCAGGCCATGGCGGCCGGCTTTCGCGCGGCCAGCGGCTACGGGCTGGCAGTGATCCCGGGCTCGACCGGCAAGCTCTACGCGCAGATCGTGGCCGGGGCACCCTTCGAGGTGCTGCTGGCCGCCGACCAGGCCACGCCGGCGCGGCTGCTGGCCGAGGGCCATGCCGTGCCCGGCACCGCCTACACCTACGCCATCGGGCGGCTGGCGCTGTGGAGCCGAGATCCGGCCCGGGTGGATCGCGACGGCGCCGTGCTCGCGCGCGGGCAGTTCGCCCACCTGGCCATCGCCAACCCCCGCCTCGCGCCCTACGGCGAGGCCGCGCTCGAGGTGCTGCGCGCGCGCGGGCTGGCCGAGACCCTGGCGCCGCGGCTGGTGATGGGCGAGAACATCGCCCAGACCTTCCAGTTCGTGGCCAGCGGCAGCGCCGAGCTGGGCTTCGTGGCGCTGTCGCAGCTGCGCGACCCGGCGCACCCCGCCGGCGGCTCGGCCTGGGAGGTGCCGCAGGCGCTGTACCACCCGATCCGCCAGGACGCCGTGCTGCTGGTCCCCGGCGCGGCCGACCCCGGCGCGCGCGCCCTGCTGCAGTGGCTGCGATCGGCGCCGGCGCGTCGGGTGCTGGCCGCCTACGGCTACGCGCCCTGACCCGGCGCCGGTCCCCGCTGTCCTGCCCTTGAGCGCCGACGACTGGACGGCCATCGCCCTGACGGCGCGGCTGGCCGCCACCGCCACCGCCCTGCTGCTCGTGCTGGGCACGCCGCTGGCGTGGTGGCTGGCGCGCACGCGCTCGCGCGCCAAGCCGCTGCTGGCGGCGCTGGTGGCGCTGCCCCTGGTGCTGCCGCCTTCGGTGCTGGGCTTCTACCTGCTGCTGGCGATGGGGCCGCAGGGGCCGGTCGGTGCCCTGACGCAGGCGCTCGGCCTGGGCCGGCTGGCCTTCACCTTCGGCGGCCTGGTGGCAGGCTCGGTGCTGGCCTCGCTGCCCTTCGTGGTGCAGCCGCTGCAGCAGGCCTTCGAGGCCATTCCCGAACGGCTGCTGGAGGCCGCGGCCACGCTGCGCGCCGGGCCGCTGGACCGCTTCGCCAGCGTGGCGCTGCCGCTGGCGCGACCGGGCCTGCTGACGGCCGCGGTGCTCGGCTTCGCGCACACCGTGGGCGAGTTCGGCGTGGTGCTGATGATCGGCGGCAACATCCCCGGGCGCACGCGCGTCGTCTCGGTGGCCGTCTACGACCATGTCGAGGCCTTCGAGTACGCGCACGCCGAACGGCTGGCCGCGGGCCTGGTGGCCTTCGCGCTCGTGGTGCTCGTGGCGCTGCACGCCGCCAACCGCGCCGCCGGCCGCGCGCTGCGCGAGGCGCGATGATCGAGCTGCGCCTGCGCCTGCGGCGGCGCGACTTCACGCTCGATCTCGCGCTGGCGCTGCCTTCGCGCGGCGTGAGCGCGCTGTTCGGCCCCTCGGGCTGCGGCAAGACGAGCACGCTGCGCGCGCTGGCCGGGCTGGACCGCGCGGCGGGCCGCGTGGCGCTGGACGGCGAGGTGTGGCAGGACGACGCCCGCGGCCTCTTCGTGCCCACGCACCGGCGCCCGATCGGCTACGTGATCCAGGAATCGGCCCTGTTTCCGCACCTGGACGTGCAGCGCAACCTGGCCTACGGCCAGCGGCGCGTGCCGCCGGCGCAGCGGCGCCTGGCGCTCGATCGCGCCGTGGCCCTGCTCGGGCTGGGCCCGCTGATGCAGCGCCGCCCGGGCACGCTCTCGGGCGGCGAGCGCCAGCGCGTGGCCATCGCGCGCGCGCTGGCCACCAGCCCGCGCCTGCTGCTGATGGACGAGCCGCTGGCCGCGCTCGACGCGGCGCGCAAGGCCGAGCTGCTGCCCTACCTGGACGGCCTGCAGGCCGAGCTGGCGATCCCCGTCGTCTACGTCAGCCATGCCCTGGCCGAGGTGGCCCGGCTGGCCGACCACCTGGTGCTGATGGAGGCCGGCCGCGCCACCGCCCAGGGCCCGCTGGGCGAGACGCTGGCCCGGCTCGACCTGCCGCTGGCGCGCGACGACGAGGCCGGCGTGGTGCTCCTGGCGCGGGTCGGCGCGCTCGATGCCGAGTGGTCGCTGGCGCGGCTGGACGTCAACCCCGCGTGCCGGCTGTGGGCGCGCGACAGCGGCCTGCCGACGGGTCGGCCGGTGCGCGTGCGCGTGCTGGCGCGCGACGTCAGCCTGGCCCTGGCCCCGCTGCAGGGCAGCAGCATCGGCAACCAGGTGCAGGGCACGGTGGAGGCCATCGCCGATGACGTGCACCCGGCCCAGGCCCTGGTGCGGCTGCGCGTGGGCGCGGCACCGCTGCTGGCACGCCTGACGCGGCGATCGGCGCACCGACTGGGCCTGGCGCCGGGCCAGTCGGTCTGGGCCCAGGTCAAGACCGTGGCCCTGATGGAGTAGGGACCGCAGCGCCGCCATGCCCCTGCCCCCCGCCCCCGAGGGCGCCCTGCTCAGCGCCGACCTCCGACTGGCGGGGCGGCTCGATGCCCGCTTCTTCGCGCTGCTGCAGGCCCTGGCCGACACCGGCTCGATCAACCGCGCCGCGCGCACGGCGGGCTTCAGCTACAAGGGCGCCTGGCTGCTGCTCGAGGCGGCGTCGAACCTCGCCCACGAGCCGCTGCTGGCCACGGCCGCGGCCGGCACCCGGCTCACGCCGGCCGCGCTCTCGCTGCTGGCGGCCTGGCAGTCGCTGCAGGCCGATCACCAGGCTTTCCTGCGAGCGCAGGAAGGCCGCCTGAACCAATGGCCGGCCCTGCAGGGCCTGCTGCGGAGGATGTCGATGAAGACGAGCGCGCGCAACCAGTTCGCCGGCACCGTGAGCGCCATCGAGCGCGGCCCGGTGGCGGCCGAGGTGACCCTGACCCTGAAGTCCGGCGCCGAGATCACCGCCAGCCTGACCAGCGCCGCCGCGCAGCGCCTGAAGCTCGAGCCGGGCCAGGAGGCGCTGGCGCTGGTCAAGGCCTCGGCCGTGGTGCTGGTCAGCGACTTCGCGGGCTGGCAGCTGTCGGCCCGCAACCAGCTCGCCGGCACCGTCTCGCGCATCGAGCGCGGCACGGTCTCGTCGCTGGTCGTGCTGACCCTGCCCGGCGGCGCGCGCATCACCGCCAGCCTCACCCACGACGGCCTGGAGGCGCTGGGCCTGAAGGTGGGGTCGGCAGCCAGTGCGGTGTTCAAGGCCTCGGCGGTGCTGATCGCGGTGCAGGGCTCTGAACGCGCCTGACTGCGCCTGACCGCGCCTGACTGCGCGCGAGGGGCCGGCGCGGCCCGCCGCGGCCCTTCGCGCGCGGGGAGCCGCGCCTAGAATGCGAGGCTCTCCCACAGCCCCTGGATCCACACCATGCCCCGCTGTGTCCTGCTGGCCGCCGCGCTGACGGCGGCCCTGGCGCTCGCCCTGCCGGCCGCGGCCCAGGTGCAGCGCAACTTCCCGGCCACGGCGCTGCGCGGCACGCTCGAGGTCACGCAGCCGCCCGAGGTGCTGCTCAACGGCGCGCCGGCCCGGCTGGCCCCGGGCGCGCGCATCCGCGGCACCGACAACCTGCTGCAGATGTCGGGCGGCCTGCTCGGGCAGCGCTTCGTCGTCGACTACACGCTGGACATCGGCGGCCTGGTGATGGACGTGTGGCTGCTCACGCCGCAGGAGGCCGCGCGCCAGCCCTGGCCCACCACCCCGGCGCAGGCCGCGGCCTGGCGCTTCGACCCGCTGGCGCAGACCTGGAGCCGGCCATGAGCGCAGCCGAAGGCGCCGCCAAGAAGGTCTACATCCGAACCTTCGGCTGCCAGATGAACGAGTACGACTCGGACAAGATGGCCGACGTGCTGCGCGAGGCCGACGGCTGGGAGACCACCGACGACGTCGAGCAGGCCGACCTGGTGCTGTTCAACACCTGCTCGGTGCGCGAGAAGGCGCAGGAGAAGGTGTTCAGCGACCTCGGCCGCGTCAAGCACCTCAAGGGCCGCGGCGTGCTGATCGGCGTCGGCGGCTGCGTCGCCAGCCAGGAAGGGGCCGCCATCGTCGAGCGCGCGCCCTACGTCGACCTGGTCTTCGGGCCGCAGACCCTGCACCGGCTGCCGCAGATGATCCAGGCGCGCCGCGCCGAGCAGCGGCCCCAGGTCGACATCCGCTTCCCCGAGATCGAGAAGTTCGACCACCTGCCGCCGGCGCGCGTGCAGGGCGCCAGCGCCTTCGTCTCGATCATGGAAGGCTGCAGCAAGTACTGCAGCTACTGCGTCGTGCCCTACACCCGCGGCGAGGAGGTCAGCCGCCCGCTCGACGACGTGCTGGCCGAAGTGGCCGGCCTGGCCGCCCAGGGCGTGCGGGAGGTGACCCTGCTGGGGCAGAACGTGAACGCCTGGCGCGGCGCGGTCGGCGGCGGCGACGGTGGCGAGGTGGGCGACTTCGCGCTGCTGCTCGAGCTCGTGGCCGAGGTGGCCGGCATCGAGCGCATCCGCTACACCACCAGCCACCCGAACGAATTCACGCCCCGGCTGATCGAGCTCTACGCCCGCTGCCCCAAGCTCGTGAGCCACCTGCACCTGCCGTTGCAGCACGGCAGCGACCGCATCCTGATGGCCATGAAGCGCGGCTACACCGCGATGGAATACAAGAGCACCGTGCGCCGGCTGCGCGCGGTGCGGCCGGCGCTCAGCCTGAGCAGCGACTTCATCGTGGGCTTCCCCGGCGAGACCGAGGACGACTTCGAGCGCACGATGAAGCTCATCGACGAGGTGGGCTACGACGCCAGTTTCAGCTTCGTCTTCAGCCCCCGGCCGGGCACGCCGGCCGCCGCGCTGGCCGACGACACGCCGCCGCTGCTGAAGCGCCAGCGCCTGCAGCGGCTGCAGGCGCGGCTCGAGGAGAACGTGCGCCGCATCTCCGCCGGCCTCGTCGGCACGGCGCAGCGCATCCTGGTCGAAGGGCCCTCGCGCAACAGCGGCAAGCCCGGCAAGGCCGGCAGCGGCGCCGCCGAGCTGATGGGCCGCACCGAGTGCAACCGCATCGTCAACTTCGACGGCGGGCCGAACGCGGCGCGGCTGATCGGGCAGATGATCGAGGTCACGATCACCGAGGCGCTGCCGCACTCGCTGCGCGGCGTGCCGCTGGCGGGCGAGCGGTTCAGCGGCCCGGCCCGAAACCCCGCCACCACAGCGTGAGCGCGCAGGCCAGCACCATCGCGCCATAGGTAGGCATGCCGCCGTCGTGCCCGAGCAGCAGCAGCCCGGCCAGCGCGACTGCGGCGCAGGCGGCGCAGGCCGGCAGCGCCAGCCGCCGCCAGCGCACGGCGCCGAGCTCGCGCCGCCAGACCCGCTTGGCCAGCAGCGGCGCCAGCAGGCCCAGGCCCAGCGCGGGCACGAAGAAGTTCAGGAGTTGCAGCGCGGCGTCCAGCGGTCCCATCGGCGGTGTCCGGTTCCCGGTCGTGTTCGTCGAGGCCGGGCCGGGGCCGAGCCGGGCCTGAAGCGCCTTCGGCCCTGCCCGCCACGGCCCCGCCGGCCCAAACCTACAATTCTGCCGTGAGCGTCCTGGCCCTCGGGCTCAACCACACCACCGCCCCGCTGGACCTGCGCGGCCGGCTGGCCTTCTCGCCCGAGCAGATGGCGCCGGCGCTGCACGGCCTGCGCCAGCGCCTGGCGCGCGCGGTGCCCGAGGCGGCGCTGGTCTCCACCTGCAACCGCACCGAGCTCTACGTGGCCGCCCCGGCCGAGGCCGGCACCGCGCTGGCGCAGCAGGCCCTGGGCTGGCTGGCCGAGCAGGGCGGCATCAGCGGCCCGCAGCTGCTGGCGCACAGCTACGTGATGGAAGACCGCGCTGCCGCGCGCCATGCCTTCCGCGTGGCGGCGGGGCTCGACTCGATGGTGCTGGGCGAGCCGCAGATCCTGGGCCAGATGAAGCAGGCGGTGCGAATGGCCGACGAGGCCGGCACCCTGGGCACGACGCTGCACCAGATGTTCCAGCGCTCGTTCGCGGTGGCCAAGGAAGTGCGCAGCGCCACCGAGATCGGCGCCCATTCCATCAGCATGGCGGCGGCCGCGGTGCGGCTGGCCTCGCAGCTGTTCGAGGACCTGGGCCAGATCAAGGTGCTGTTCGTCGGCGCGGGCGAGATGATCGAGCTCGTGGCCACCCACTTCGGCGCGCGCCAGCCGCGCGCGATGGCGCTGGCCAACCGCACCCTCGATCGCGGCGAGCGGCTGGCCTCGCGCTTCGGCGGCGAGGCGATGCGGCTGTCCGACATGCCGGCCCGCCTGCACGAGTTCGACGCCGTGATCTCCTGCACCGCCAGCACCCTGCCCCTGATCGGGCTGGGCGCGGTCGAGCGGGCGCTGAAGGCGCGGCGTCGGCGGCCGATGTTCATGGTCGACCTGGCCGTGCCGCGCGACATCGAGCCCGAGGTCGCGCGGCTGCCCGACGTCTACCTCTACACGGTGGACGACCTCTCGGCGCTGGTGCAGTCCGCGGGCGAGAAGCGCCAGGCCGCGGTCGAGCAGGCCGAGGCCATCGTCGACGCCGGCGTGCAGAGCTTCAGCCACTGGCTCGACCAGCGCGCCGCGGTGCCGCTGATCCAGGCCCTGAACCGCCAGGCCGACGACTGGGGCGCGGTCGAGCTGGCGCGCGCGCGCAAGGCGCTGGCGCGCGGCGAGCCGGCCGAGCGCGTGCTCGAGGGCCTGGCCCGCGGCCTGACCAACAAGCTGCTGCACGGCGCGCTGGCCGAGCTGCACGCGGCCGAGGGCGACGAACGCTCGCGTCTGGCCGACACGGTGGCCCGGCTGTTCCTGCGCCAGGGCGCCCGCGGCCCCGGCGGCGAGGGCCGCTAGCGGCCCTGCCCTCGCAGCGCCGCACCCCGCCGCCTTTGCCCTGAGCGCCGCGCCGCACCGCGGCCGGCCTTGCCCGACCCGCCATGACCCCTGCCCTGCGTGACCAATTCGACCGCCTGGCGATGCGCCTGGACGAACTCGACGCCCTGCTCGCCGACCCGCAGGTGGCCGCCGACGCCGCGCGCTGGCGCACGCTGTCGCGCGAGCAGGCGCAGGCCAGCGAGATCGTCGGCCGCTATGCGCGCTTCCGCCAGCGCGAGCGCGACCTGGCCGCGGCGCGCGAGATGCAGGCCCAGGACGAAGACCCCGCGATGGCCGAGATGGCGCGCGAGGAGATCGCCGCCGCCGGCGCCGATCTGGCCCGGCTCGAGGCCGAGCTGCAGGCCGCGCTGATCCCGCGCGATGCCGACGACGAGCGCAACGCCTTCCTCGAGATCCGCGCCGGCACCGGGGGCGACGAGTCGGCCCTGTTCGCCGGCGACCTGGCGCGCATGTACCTGCGCTGGTGCGAGCGCCAGGGCTGGCGCACCGAAGTGCTGAGCCAGAGCGAAGCCGAGCTCGGCGGCTACAAGGAGCTCGTGCTGCGCATCGAGGGCGAGGGCGTCTACGCGCAGCTGCGCTTCGAGAGCGGAGGCCACCGCGTGCAACGGGTGCCGGCCACCGAGAGCCAGGGCCGCATCCACACCAGCGCCTGCACCGTGGCCGTCATGCCCGAGCCCGACGCGGCCGAGGAAGTGGCGCTGAACCCGGCCGAGCTGCGCATCGACACCTTCCGCGCCAGCGGCGCCGGCGGCCAGCACATCAACAAGACCGACAGCGCGGTGCGCATCACGCACCTGCCCACCGGCCTGGTGGCCGAATGCCAGGACGACCGCAGCCAGCACCGCAACAAGGCCAAGGCGATGGCCGTGCTGGCGGCGCGGCTGCGCGACAAGGAGCAGGGCGAACGCGCGGCGCGCGAGGCGGCCACGCGCAAGAGCCTGATCGGCAGCGGCGATCGCAGCGACCGCATCCGCACCTACAACTTCCCGCAGGGCCGGCTCACCGACCACCGGATCAACCTCACGCTGTACAAGCTGGCGCAGATCATGGACGGTGACCTGGGCGACGTGATCGCCGCGCTGCAGGCCGCGCGCGCCGCCGAGCAGCTGGCGCAGCTCGAAGCGGGCGTGGCCTGAGCGACGGCCCGGCCGCGCCCCGGATGGACATCGCCCAGGCCCTGGCCGAGGCGCGCCGCGCCGGCGTGGCGCGGCTGGACGCCCAGCTGCTGTTGGCGCACCGGCTCGGCCGGCCCCGCGCCTGGCTGCTGGCGCACGACGACTGCCCGCTCGACGCGGCCCAGTCCGACTGGCTGCAGGCGATGCTGGCACGGCGGGCGGCCGGCGAGCCCCTGGCCTACCTGACCGGCGAGTCCGAGTTTTGCGGCCTGTCGCTGCAGGTCACGCCGGCCGTGCTGGTGCCACGGCCCGAGACCGAAGTCCTGGTCGAGTGGGCGCTGGCCTGCCTCGCAGGCGCGACCATGGCGACCGCGGCCCGCGTGGCCGACCTGGGCACCGGCAGCGGCGCCGTGGCGCTGGCGCTCAAGCGCGCGCGGCCCGATGCCGCCCTCGTCGCCACCGACCTCAGCCCCGAGGCGCTGGCCGTGGCCGCGGCCAACGCCCGCCGGCATGGCCTGGCGATCGAGTTCGCCGCCGGCCCCTGGTGGGCGCCGCTGGCCGGGCGGCGCTTCCACCTGGTGGTTTCGAACCCGCCGTACGTGGCCGGTGGCGACCCGCACCTGCCGGCCCTTCGGCACGAGCCGCTGCAGGCGCTGACGCCGGGCGGCGATGGGCTGGACGCCCTGCGCGCCATCGTCGCCGGTGCGCCCGGCCACCTGTGGCCCGGCGCCTGGCTGCTGCTCGAGCACGGGCACGACCAGGCGGCCGCGGTGCAGGCCCTGCTGGTGAGCGCCGGCTTCGGCCCGCCCGAGACCCGGTACGACCTGGCCGGCCTGCCGCGCTGCACCGGCGCGGCCTGGCCGCCCCCGGTCGCGCGGCGCTGACCGACCGGCGACGAGCCGCAGCAACATCCTGGCGCGTCCGCGCCGGCCCGGCGTTCCGCAAAACGTGCACGCCGGCCGAACACGGCGCATCATCTTGCCCAGGATCGATCGCCATGGAGGCTCCATGAAAGTGCGCCTGCCCGTCCTCGGTGTGTCCCTGTTGCTGCCGCTGCTGGCGGCCGCCGCCGACGGCCTGGTGGCCCCGGCGGCCGACCAGGTCTGGCCCGACTGGCGGGCCCGGATCTCGATCCTGACCCCCAGCCCGCTGGCGCTGGGCCTGGCGACGCCGGCCGGGCCGGCCGGTCCGGTCGACGTGGCCACCGGCCCCGGCGTCCAGGGCGCCGCCGTCTTCGGCGACTACGTCTTCGCGCGGCCTCGCTTC
>JAGWMW010000091.1 GCA_028871575.1 Burkholderiales bacterium
GAGCACGATGCCGCTGGACAGCAGCTCCTCGTAGCCGCTTTCCTTGATGACCTGGTGCACGAGCGAGAAGATCTCCTCCACCCGCGGCTCGATCACGCCGGCCAGGGCCTGCTTGCTCAGCATCCGCGGCGCCCGGTCGCCCAGGCCCGGCACCTCGATCTGGTCGGCCGGGTCGGCCAGCAGCTGCTTGGCCACGCCGTGCAGCACCTTGATCTCCTCGGCGTCCTTGGTGGGCGTGCGCAGCGCCATCGCGATGTCGCTCGTGATCAGGTCGCCGGCGATGGGGATCACGGCCGTGTGGCGCACGCTGCCGTCGGTGTAGATCTGCACGTCGGTGGTGCCGGCGCCGATGTCGACCACGGCCACGCCCAGGCTCATCTCGTCGTCGGTCAGCACCGCGGCGGCGCTGGCGCTGGGGTTGAGCGCCAGGTGCTCGACCTCCAGGCCGCAGCGGCGCACGCACTTCATGATGTTCTCGGCTGCGCTCTGCGCGCCGGTGACGATGTGCACCTTGACCTCGAGGCGGCTGCCGCTCATGCCGATCGGCTCCTTGACCTCGTGGCCGTCGATCACGAACTCCTGCGGCTCCACCAGCAGCAGGCGCTGGTCGTTCGGGATGTTGATGGCCTTGGCCGTCTCCACCACCCGCGCCACGTCCAGCGGCGTGACCTCGCGGTTGTCGCGCACGATGACCATGCCGGTGCTGTTCTGGCCCCGGATGTGGCTGCCGGTGATGCCGGTGTAGACGCGCTCGATCTTGCAGGCGGCCATCATCTCGGCCTCCTTCAGCGCCTGCTGGATGCTCTGCACGGTGGCGTCGATGTTGACCACCACGCCGCGCTTGAGGCCGTGCGCGGGCGCCACGCCCAGGCCGGCCACGCGCAGGCCGCCGTCGTCCAGCACCTCGGCGGCCACCACCATCACCTTGGCGGTGCCGATGTCCAGTCCGAACACCATGTCTTTGAATTCCTTGGCCATAGCCTGGGCGTCCCTCGTCGCATTCAGTGGGTCGGTGACCCGGTGCCGGCCCCTGCCGCCGTGCCCACGCCGCGCAGCCGCACGGCGTAGCCGCCGGCATGGCGCAGGTCGGCATAGAGCAGCGGCGCGTGGTAGCGCGCCGTGACCTGGCCCAGGGTGCGGGCAAAGCGTTCGGTGCGGGCGAGGAGCTCGTCCTCGCTGCCGCGGCCGATCTCGATCGCGGCGTCGTCGTCCAGCACCACGCGCCAGGAGCCGCGGCCCGACAGCGCCAGCCGGGCGATGCGCATGTCCAGCGTCGCCAGCACCGGCTGCAGCCGGCGGTACAGCGCCAGCATCTGCGGCGCGCTGTCCTCGGGGCCGGCGAAGGTGGGCAGGTCCTCGTCCTCGACATCGCCCAGGTTGGCCTCGAACACCTCGCCCTGCTCGCCCACCAGGCGGTCGGCGCCGGGGTCCTCGCCCGGTGTCTCCCACAGCGCGGCGGCGTGGTGCTCCTGCAGCTGCACGTCGAGCCGGTCGGGCCAGACGCGGCGCACCACGGCCTGGCGCACCCAGGGCACGCTCTCGAACGCGGCGCGCGCCTGCTGCAGGTCGATGCTGAAGAAGTTGCCCGCCAGGTGCGGCTCGGCATTGGCGCGGATCGTGGGCACGCTGTTGCGCGCCAGCTCGCCGTCGAGCTGGATCGCGCGGATCGGGAACAGCGGCGAGCGCATCAGCCACATCACCCCGGCCACCGCCGCCCCGACCGCGGCCAGCGCGTAGACGCCGCTGGCCACGGCGTTCATCAGCCGCACGTCGCCGGGCAGCGCGGGCGGCCGCGGGGCGGCCCGGGCCGCACGGGCGGCGCGGGCTTCGGCCAGGGAGGGGCGGCTCGCCATGTCGTCAGCCCCGCGACCCGTCCAGGCGCGCCAGGCCCAGGATGCGCAGGCACAGCGCCTCGTAGCTCAGGCCCGCGGCGCGGGCCGACATCGGCACCAGCGAATGGCCGGTCATGCCGGGGCTGGTGTTCATCTCGAGCAGGAAGAGCCGGCGGTCGCGCTCGCGCAGCATCAGGTCGGCGCGGCCCCAGCCGCGGCAGCCCAGGGCGCGGTAGGCGGCCAGGGTCAGGCGCTGCACCTCGGCCTCCTCCTCGGGCGCCAGGCCGCTGGGGCAGCGGTAGCCGGTCTCGTCGCTGAAGTACTTGTGCTCGAAGTCGTAGTTGCCGCCGGGGGCGTCGATGCGCACCACCGGCAGCGCCTGCGCCGCGGCCCCCTCGCCCAGCACCGGGCAGGTGAGCTCGATGCCGTCGATGAACTCCTCGCAGAGGACATCGGCGTCGTACTGCGCGGCCAGCGCCACCGCGGCCTGCATCTGCGAGTAGCCCAGCACCTTGCTGATGCCGATCGACGAGCCCTCGCGCGGGGGCTTGACGATCAGCGGCAGGCCGATCGCGTCGGGCACGGCGTTCAGGTCCTCGCGCTGCTGCTGCCCGGGCGCCAGCCATTGCCAGCGCGGGGTCGGCAGGCCCTCGGCGAGCCAGACGCGCTTGGTCATCACCTTGTCCATCGCGATGGCGCTGGCCATCACGCCGCTGCCGGTATAGGGGATGCCCAGCAGCTCGAGCGCGCCCTGCACCGTGCCGTCCTCGCCGTGGCGGCCGTGCAGGGCGATGAAGGCGCGCCCGTAGCCCTCGGCGCGCAGCGCGCCGAGCTCGCGCTCGGCGGGGTCGAAGGCCTGCGCATCCACGCCCTGCGACTGCAGCGCCGCGAGCACGCCGCGGCCCGACATCAGCGAGACCTCGCGCTCGGCGCTGCGGCCGCCCATCAGCACGGCGACCTTGCCCAGGGCGGCGCTGCGGCTGTCCGCCGACAGCGCCGGGTTGCCCGGGGGCTGCATTGCGTCGCTCATCGCGCGCCCTCCGATGCCGCGGCGGCGAGCTGCGCCGGCACCGCGGCGATCGAGCCGGCGCCCATCGTGATGACGACGTCGCCCGGTCGGGCGGCCTGGGCGATCGCCGCCGGCAGCGCGGCGACGTCGGCCACGAACTGCGGCTGCAGGCGGCCGGCCTGCACCACCGCTCGCGCCAGCGCGCGGCCGTCGGCGCCTTCGATCGGCGCCTCGCCGGCGGCGTACACCTCGGTCAGCAGCACGGCGTCGAAGCCGCCGATCACGCGCGCGAAGTCGGCCAGGCAGTCGCGCGTGCGGCTGTAGCGGTGCGGCTGGAAGGCCAGCACCAGGCGCCGGCCCGGGTAGGCGCCGCGCGCAGCGGCCAGCACCGCGGCCATCTCCACCGGGTGGTGGCCGTAGTCGTCGATGAGCGTGTAGCGGCCGCCGGCGCAGGCCAGCTCGCCGTGACGCTGGAAGCGGCGGCCCACGCCGGCGAATCCCTCCAGCGCGCGCGCCAGCGGCGCATCGGGCAGGCCCAGCTCGCGCGCCACCGCCACGGCGGCCAGGGCGTTGCGCACGTTGTGCTCGCCCGCCAGCGCCAGCCGAAGCGGCAGGTCGGCCCGGCCGCGCTGCCGTGCCGTGAAGCGCATGCCGCCGCCGTCCAGGGCCTGCACGTCGACGGCGCGCAGGTCGGCCCCCTCGTCCAGGCCGTAAGTGGTCAGCGGCCGCTCGATGCGCGGCAGCACCGCGCGCACGCCGGCATCGTCGTGGCAGACGATGGCGCGGCCGTAGAACGGCAGCCGGTGCACGAAGTCGATGAAGGCCTGGTGCAGCCGCCCGAGGTCTTGGCCGTAGGTCTCCATGTGGTCGGCGTCGATGTTGGTGACCACGGCGAGCACGGGGCTCAGGCACAGGAACGAGGCGTCGCTCTCGTCGGCCTCGACGACGATGAACTCGCCCGCGCCGAGCCGCGCCCCCGTCCCGGCGCCTGCGCCGGGGGCGGACGACTGCGGCGCGCCGCTGCTGCGCAGCTGGCCACCGATGACGTAGGTCGGGTCGAGCCCGCCCTCGGCCAGCACGCTGGCCACGAGCGAGGTCGTGGTCGTCTTGCCGTGCGTGCCCGCGATCGCGATGCCCTGCTTCAGCCGCATCAGCTCGGCCAGCAGCACCGCGCGCGGCACCACCGGCACGCGCTGCGCGCGCGCCGCCTGGACCTCGGGGTTGGCGGGCGGCACCGCGGTGCTGGTGACCACGGCCTGCGCCCCGGCGATGTGCGCCGCGTCATGGCCGATGTGGACCTGCACGCCCAGGCCGGCCAGCCGGCGCGTGGCGGCGCTCTCGTGCAGGTCCGAGCCCGAGACGCGGTAGCCCTGCGCCTGCAGGATCTCGGCGATGGCGCTCATGCCGGCGCCGCCCACGCCGACGAAGTGGATGTGCCGGAGCGCGTGCTTCATGCGCCGCCCTCCGATCGCCGGGCACGCTTCGTCGGCCACGCCCGCTGCGGGACGAAGTGGATGTGCTCGAGCGCGTGCTTCATGCGGCCCTCGCCAGCGCTTCGATCTCGTCGGCCACGCGCGCCGCCGCGTGCGGCCGGGCCAGGCCCCGGGCCCGGCCGGCCATCGCCAGCAGCGATTCGCGCGTCAGGCCGCGCAGGGTGTCGGCCAGCTTCTCGGCGGTCAGCTCGCTTTGCGCGAGATGCAGCGCCGCGCCCTGACTTGCCATCCAGGCGGCGTTGTCGCGCTGGTGCGAGGTGGTGCGGGCCACCAGGGGCACCAGGATCGCCGGCACGCCGGCGGCGCACAGCTCGCTGACCGTGATGGCCCCGGCGCGGCAGACCATCAGGTCGCAGGCCGCGAGCTGCGCCGGCATCTCGGTGATGAAAGGCCGCACCTCCGCAGCGATGCCGGCCTGCGCGTAGGCGGCGCGCACGGCGTCGGCCTGGGCGGCGCCGGTCTGGTGGACGACCTGCGGCCGCTGCGCGGGCTCGATCAGCGCCAGCGCCGCCGGCAGCACCTGGTTCAGCACCTGGGCGCCCAGGCTGCCGCCCACCACCAGCAGGCGCAGCGCTCCGGTGCGGCCCGCGTAGCGTGCGGCGGGCTCGGGCAGGGCCTCGATCTCCGGGCGCACCGGATTGCCGGTGACGACGGCCCGCCGCGTCCTCGCCGCCGCCGCGCCGTCGAACCCGAAGGCCACCCGGTCGGCCACCGGCAGCAGCCAGCGGTTGCTCAGCAGCAGGGCCGCGTCGGCGTTCACCAGCATCAGCGGCCGGCCCAGCAGCGAGGCCATCAGGCCGCCCGGAAAGCACACGTAGCCGCCCATGCCCAGCACCGCATCGGCGCCGCGCCGGCGCAGCAGGCGCAGGCAGTCCCAGAAGGCCTTCAGCAGCCGCAGCCCGCCGGTGAGCGTGTGCAGCGGCCCCTTGCCGCGCAGACCCGAAAACGCGATCGTGTCCAGCGCGATGCCGGCCTCGGGCACGAGCCGGTTCTCCATGCCCTGCGCGGTGCCCAGCCAGCTCACGCTCCAGCCGCGGCCCTGCATCTCGCGCGCCACCGCCAGGCCCGGGATGATGTGGCCGCCGGTGCCGGCTGCCATCACGACGAGGTGCGGCATCACGCGCGCCCTCCGCGCTTCAGCGCCCGATTTTGGCTTCGCCCAAGCGGCGCCGGCGTGCGCGTGCCGCGCCCGCCACGCCGGCCCTCGCTGCGCTCGCTCCGGCGGCTCATGCGCGGCCTCCGCGCATGAGCGCCCTGTTTTGGCATTGCCCAAGCAGCGCCGGCGTGCGCATGCCGCGCCCGCCACGCCGGCCCTCGCTGCGCTCGCTCCGGCGGCTCATGCGCGGCCTCCGCGCATGAGCGCCCTGTTTTCCGCGTCGGCCCTCACCACCATCGCCAGCGCGACGAAGTTCATCAGGATCGCCGAGCCGCCATAGCTCATCAGCGGCAGGGTCAGGCCCTTGGTCGGCAGCACGCCCAGGTTGACGCCCATGTTGATGAAGGTCTGGAAGCCGAACCACACGCCGATGCCCTGGCACAGCAGGCCGGCGAAGACGCGGTCCAGCGCGATGGCCTGGCGGCCGATCAGGAAGATGCGCCGCGTCAGCCAGAAGAACAGGCCGATGACGCTGGCCACGCCGACGAAGCCCAGCTCCTCGCCGATGACGGCGAGCAGGAAGTCGGTGTGCGCCTCGGGCAGGTAGTTGAGCTTCTCGACCGAGTTGCCCAGGCCCTGGCCGAAGAACTGGCCGCGGCCGATGGCGATCAGCGAGTGCGTGAGCTGGTAGCCCTTGCCCTGCGCGTACTTCGGGTTCCAGGGGTCGAGGTAGGCCAGGATGCGGCCGCGGCGCAGGTCGTCGAAGGCGATGAGAAGGCCGAACGTGATCACGATCAGCAGCGCGATCAGGAAGAACATCCGCGCGTTCACCCCGCCCAGGAACAGGATGCCCATCGCGATGGTGGCGATGACGATGAAGGCGCCCATGTCGGGCTCGCGCAGCAGCAGCGCGCCGGCGAAGACCACCGCCACCGCCATCGGCGTGACGGCGCGGAAGAACTTCTCGCGCGCATCCATGCGCCGCACCATGTAGTTGGCGGCGTACAGCGCGATCGCCAGCTTGGCCAGCTCGCTGGGCTGGAAGTTCATGATGCCCAGCGGGATCCAGCGACGCGAGTAGTTCACGACCTTGCCGATGAAGGGCACCAGCACCAGCGACAGCAGGATCAGCGAGACGACGAAGATCAGCGGCGCCTGCTTCTCCCAGAAGCTCATCGGCACCTGCACCACGGCCAGGGCCACGATGAAGGCGATGGCCAGCGACAGCACGTGGCGCTGCAGGAAGAAGGCCTGCGAGTAGGCGGCGAAGCGCGGGCTGTCGTTGAGCGCGATCGAGGCCGAATAGACCATCACCACGCCCAGGCCCACGAGTGCGGCGACCACGGCCAGCAGGGTCTGGTCGAAGGCCAGCAGGCGCACCGGCCGCGGGCCCAGGGTGTCCACCTGGTCGCGCACCGGCAGCGCGCGGCCGCGGCCGGCGGCGCGGGCGGCGAACCAGCCCTTCAGGCGGCCCAGGGCGGCGGTCATGCGGGCTCTCCGCGCTCGCGCGCCAGCGCCTGCACCGCCTGCACGAAGACCTCGGCGCGGTGGGCGTAGTTGCGGAACATGTCCAGGCTGGCGCAGGCCGGGCTCAGCAGCACCGCGTCGCCCGGCCGGGCCTGCCCGAAGCACCAGGCCACGGCGGCCTCCAGGCTCGCGTGGCGCTGCAGCGGCAGGCCGACGAGGGCCGGCTGCAGCGCCGCCTCGATGGCCGCGGCGTCGCGGCCGAGCGTCGCCACGGCGCGCGCATGGCGGGCCAGCGGCGCGGCCAGCGGCGCGAAATCCTGCCCCTTGCCGTCGCCGCCCAGGATCACGACCAGCCGGGCCGGCGCGAGGTCGGCGCCCAGGCCGACCAGCGCGGCCACGGTGGCGCCGACGTTGGTGCCCTTGCTGTCATCGAAGGCCTCGACCTCGCCCACGCGGCCTACCGGCTGCACGCGATGCGGCTCGCCTTCGTACTCGCGCAGGGCGTGCAGCATCGGCGCCAGCGGGCAGCCGATGGCGCTGGCCAGCGCCAGCGCGGCCAGGGCGTTGGCGGCGTTGTGGCGGCCGCGCACGCGCAGCGCATCGGCGGGCATCAGGCGCTGGAGGTGGATCTCTGCGGGCTCGGCCCCGTCGCCGCCGGGCCGGCCCGTGGCGCCTGACTCCCCTGGGAGCACGGTCGCCGCATCGCGGCGGCCCGGGGGCCGGGGCTTGCGCTTCGGGCCATCCTCTTCGGGCAGCGCACGCACCAGCCAGGCCATGCCGTTCTCGACCACGAGGCCGAAGTCGCCCGGGCGCTGCGGCGCGTCCAGCCCGAAGCGCACCACGACCCGCTCGCTGGGCCGAGGCTTGCCCTTGACCAGGGTCGGGCCGGGCACCATGGCCTCGACCCCCGGGTCGTCGCGGTTGACCACCATCACGGCTTGCGTGCCGAACACGCGCTGCTTGGCCGCGGCGTAGGCGCGCATCGAGCCGTGCCAGTCGAGATGGTCCTGCGTCACGTTCAGCACCGCGGCGGCGCTGGGCTCGAAGCCGCGCACGCCCTGGCCGCCACCTTCGAGCTGGAAGCTCGAGAGCTCGAGCACCCAGACCTCGGGCAGGGCCGGGGTGGCCAGCGCCGCGGCCAGCGTGTCCAGCAGGGTCGGCCCGATGTTGCCGGCCGTGGCGACGCGGCGGCCGGCGCGCTCGACCAGCCGCGCCGTCATCGCGGTGGTGGTGGTCTTGCCGTTGGTGCCGGTGACGGCCAGCACCTGCGGCGCGTAGCCCTGGGCGGCCTCGAGCTCGGCGAGGGCGCGGGCGAACAGGTCGAGCTCGCCCAGCACCGCGATGCCGGTGTCGCGCGCCGCGGCCAGCAGCGGGGCCACGCGGACATCGCCCGGGGCCAGGCCGGGGCTCTTCAGCACGAGCTGGATGCCCGCCAGGTGCTCGGCGGTCAGCTCGCCGCCGATCCGCCTGGCCTCGGGCTGCTCGAGCGCCAGCGTCGCGGCCTGCGGCGGCTGCGGGCGCGAATCCCACACCGCCACCCGCGCGCCATGGCGCGCGCACCAGCGCGCCATCGCCAGGCCGCTGTCGCCCAGGCCGAGCACGAGCACCGGGAGATCCTGCAGCCAGGTCATGCGGTCCCCGCCGGGCCGCCCCAAGGGGACCGCGCGCCCCCTCGGGGGGCAGCGAACGCAGTGAGCTTGGGGGCCATCACCGCAGCTTCAGGCTCGCCAGCCCGATCAGGCACAGCAGCATGGTGATGATCCAGAAGCGCACCACGACCTGGGTCTCGGCCCAGCCCTTCTTCTCGAAATGGTGGTGCAGCGGCGCCATCAGGAAGATGCGCCGGCCCACGCCGGTGCGGCGCTTGGTGAACTTGAACCAGCCCACCTGCAGCATCACCGACAGCGCCTCGGCGACGAAGATGCCGCCCATGATGCCGAGCACGATCTCCTGGCGCGTGATGACGGCGATGGTGCCCAAGGCGCCGCCCAGCGAGAGCGCGCCCACGTCGCCCATGAAGACCTGCGCCGGGTTGGCGTTGAACCACAGGAAGGCCAGCCCCGCGCCGGCCATCGCGGCGCAGAACACCAGCAGCTCGCCGGCGCCCGGGATGTGCGGCAGCAGCAGGTAGCGCGAGAACACCGCGTTGCCGGTCACGTAGGCGAACACGCCCAGGGCGCTGCCCACCATCACCACCGGCATGATGGCCAGGCCGTCCAGCCCGTCGGTGAAGTTGACGGCGTTGCTGGCGCCGACGATCACGAACCAGGTCAGGCCGATGAAGCCGAACAGGCCCAGCGGGTAGCTGACGGTCTTGAAGAAGGGCACGATGAGGTCGGCCCGCGGCGGCAGGGCGTTGGAGAAGCCGCTCTCGACCCAGCGCAGGAAGAGCTCGAACACGCGCAGGTTGCTGGTCTCGGAGACGCTGAAGGCCAGGTACAGCGCGGCGACGACGCCGATCAGGGTCTGCCAGAGGAATTTCTCGCGCGAGCGCATGCCCTCGGGGTCCTTGCGCACGACCTTGCGCCAGTCGTCGATCCAGCCGATGGTGCCGAAGCCGAAGGTCACCAGCATCACGACCCAGACGAAGCGGTTGCTCCAGTCGAACCACAGCAGGGTGCTCACGCCGATGCCGATCAGCACCAGCACGCCGCCCATCGTCGGCGTGCCGCGCTTGCCGAGGTGGGTTTGCACGCCGTAGGCGCGGATCGGCTGGCCGATCTTCATCTCGGTCAGGCGGCGGATGACCCAGGGCCCGAAGGCCAGGCCGATCAGCAGCGACGTCATCGCGGCCAGCACGGCGCGGAAGGTGAGGTACTGGAACACGCGCAGGAAGCCCAGGCGCTCGGGCTCCATCTGCATCAGCCACTGCGACAGGCTAAGCAGCATCGGTGCCCCCGCCCGCGGCCGCCGGGCCGTCCTGCAGCGCCTGCAGGGCCTGCACCACCCGCTCCATCTTCATGAACCGCGAACCTTTCACCAGCACCGACGCCGCCTCGGGCCGCCCCGCCGCCAGCGCAGCCAGCAGGGCCGGCACCGTCTCGAAGTGCCGCGCCGCGCCGGCGTGGGCGGCCAGCGCGCCGGCGGTCCAGACCTGCTCGATGCCGCAGGCGCGCGCGTGCGCGCCCACCTCGGCGTGGAAGGCCGGGCCCTCGGCGCCCACCTCGCCCATGTCGCCCAGCAGCAGCCAGCGCGGCCCCGGCAGCGAGGCCAGCACGTCGATGGCGGCCAGCACCGAGTCGGGGTTGGCGTTGTAGCTGTCGTCCACCAGCGTGATCGCCTGCCCGCCGATGCGCAGCGCCAGGGCCTGCGAGCGCCCGGCCACCGGCCTGAAGCCGGCCAGGCCCTGCGCCACCGCCGCCAGCGGCGCGCCCGCGGCCAGTGCGGCCGCGCTGGCGGCCAGCGCATTGCGCAGGTTGTGGCGGCCGGCCTGGTGCAGCGTGGTCTCCACCGTGCCGGCCGGCGTCTGCAGCCGCAGCGACCAGGCCTGCGCGCCGGGCTGCCACAGCGCCTTGGCGCTGACCTCGGCCGGCCCGGCCAGGGCGAACGTGATCGTGCGCCGGCCGCCGGCCAGGGCGCGCCACAGCGGCGCGTGGGCGTCGTCGGCGGGGAAGACGGCCACGCCGTCGGCCGGCAGGGCCTCGAGGACGGCGCCGTTCTCGCGCGCCACGGCCTCGACGCCGGCCATGAACTCCTGGTGCTCGCGCTGGGCGTTGTTGACCAGCCCGATCGTGGGCGCCGCCAGCCGCGCAAGCTGCGCGATCTCGCCGGCGTGGTTCATGCCCAGCTCGAGCACCGCGGCGCGGTGGTGCGCGGCCAGGCGCAGCAGCGTCAGCGGCACGCCGATGTGGTTGTTCAGGTTGCCGGCGGTGGCCAGGGCGGCGCTGCCGGCGCCCTCGCCCAGCCAGGCGCGCAGGATGCCGGCCGTCATCTGCGTGACCGTGGTCTTGCCGTTGCTGCCGGTGACGCCGACGAGCGGCAGCGTGAACGTGCGGCGCCAGGCCGCGGCCAGCTGCTGCAGGCCCAGCAGCGCGTCGGCCACCAGCAATCCGGGCAACGCCGGCGCGGCCGCGCCCAGGCCGTGCTCGGCCAGGGCCGCCACGGCGCCGGCGCGGCGCGCCGCGTCGAGGTAGTCGTGGCCGTCGAAGCGCTCGCCGCGCAGCGCCACGAACAGGTCGCCGGCGCGCAGCGTGCGGGTGTCGCTGTGCACGCGCTCGAACACCAGGCCGGCGTCGCCGACCAGGCGGCTTGCGGGCAGCAGGGCCTGGGCGCGGGCCAGCGTCATCATTCGGCGCCCCCGCGCCGGCGCAGCGCGGCCGCGGCCTCGTCGGCATCGGAGAAGGGGCGCTTCACGCCCGCGGCCTCCTGCGTGGTCTCGTGGCCCTTGCCGGCCAGCAGCACGACGTCGGCCGCGGCCGCCCGGCCCACGGCGTGGGCGATGGCGGCGCGGCGGTCTTCGATCAGCTCGACCGCGCCGGGCTCGGCGATGCCGGCCCGGATCTGGGCCAGGATCGCCAGGGGCGGCTCGTCGCGCGGGTTGTCGCTGGTGAGCACCACGCGGTCGGCCTCGGCCGCGGCGATGGCGCCCATGAGGGGGCGCTTGGTGGCATCGCGGTTGCCGCCGCAGCCGAACAGGCACCACAGGCGGCCGCCCCGCGCCGCCGCCAGCGGGCGCAGCGCGCGCAGCACCTGCAGCAGGGCGTCGGGCGTGTGGGCGTAGTCGACCACCACCTCGGGCGAGCCGGGGCCGCCCGGCACGCGCTGCAGCCGGCCCGGCACCGGCGTGACGCCCGAGGCCGCGGCCGCCGCCTCGGCCAGCGGCCAGCCGAGCGCGCACAGGCCGCCGATCACGACGAGCAGGTTGCTGGCGTTGAACTCGCCGACCAGGCGGCTGCGCACGGCGCCCGGGCCGGTGCCGTCGGACCCGCTCACTTCGAAGGCCAGCCCGCCGCCCTCGTAGCGCCTGGGCCCGGCCTGCAGCCGCGCCGGGCCCTGCAGCGAGACGGTCCAGAGATCGACCCCGCGGCCGCTCAGCTCGTCGGCCAGGGCCGCGCCGTTGGCGTCGTCGATGTTCAGCACCGCCGCGCGCAGGCCCGGCCAGTGGAAGAGCCGGCGCTTGGCCTGGGCGTAGGCGGCCATGCTGCCGTGGTAGTCGAGGTGGTCGCGGGTGAGGTTGGTGTAGAGGGCGACATCGATACGCGTGGCCGCCAGGCGGTGCTCTTCCAGGCCGATCGACGAGGCCTCGAGCGCGCACGCCGCCAGGCCCTGGTCGACGAAGCGCCGCAGCAGGGCCTGCAGCGTCACGGCGTCGGGCGTGGTCAGGCCGGTGGGCTGCAGCTCGCCCGGCACGCCGGCGCCGAGCGTGCCGACGACGCCGGCGCGCCGGCCCAGCGTGGTGAGCGCCTGCGCCGTCCACCAGGCGGTGCTGGTCTTGCCGTTGGTGCCGGTGGTGGCCACCATGGTCAGGGCCCGGCTCGGGTGGCCGTAGTGCGCGTCGGCCACCGCGCCAGCGGCGGCCTGCAGGCCGGGCAGCGCGGCGACACGGGGGTCGTCCAGGCCGAAGGCCTCGGCGCCGGCGCCCTCGACCAGGCAGGCCGCGGCGCCCGCCTGCAGCGCCTGGGCCACGTGGCGGCGGCCGTCGCT
>JAGWMW010000092.1 GCA_028871575.1 Burkholderiales bacterium
CGATCAGGCTGCGCAGCGTGGTCGACTTGCCCGCGCCGTTGCGCCCGAGCAGGGCCACGATCTCGCCCTCGCGCAGGACCAGGCCCACGCCGTGCAGGATGTGGCTCTTGCCGTAGTAGGTCTGCAGGCCTTCGGCTTCGATCAGGTTCATTCGGCGGTCCCGAGGTAGGCGGCCTGCACGCGCTCGTCCTTGGCGATCTCGGCCGCGGTGCCCTCGGCCAGCATCGCGCCTTCGGCCAGCACCATGATGCGGTCGGCCAGGTTGAACACGACCCGCATGTCGTGCTCGATCAGCACGATGCTGAGCTTGTGGTCGCGGTGCAGGCGGCGGATGAGCCGGGCGACGTTGTAGGTCTCCTGGTCGCCCATGCCCGCGGTGGGCTCGTCCAGCAGCAGCAGCCGCGGCTTCAGCGCGATCGACATCATGATCTCGGCCGCGCGCTGGTCGCCGTGCGAGAGCTCGCCCACCAGCCGGTCGGCCTTCTCGGCCAGGCCGCCCATCTCCAGCAGTTCGTCCACGCGCTCGCCCAGCCGGGCATCGGCCGAGCGCGACAGCCAGGGCCGCAGGCGCAGGCCCTCGGCCACCTCGACCGGGATGCGCAGGTTCTCGCGCACGCTCAGCTCGGGGAAGATCTCGGTGATCTGGAAGGTGCGCGCCATGCCGCCCACCACGCGCCGGTGCGGCGGCCAGGCCGTGATGTCCTGGTCGTCGAAGACGATGGTGCCCGATGTCGGCGGGAAGAAGCCGCTGATCATGTTGAAGAAGGTGGTCTTGCCGGCGCCGTTGGGGCCGATCACGGCCCGGCATTCGCCGGGCTCCACCACCAGCGACACGTCGTTGACCGCCACCAGCCGGCCGAAGTGGCGCGAGACGTTGCGAACCTGCAGCAGCGTCACGGGGCCACCTTGCGCTTGAGGATGCCGAGCACGCCGCGCGGGAAGAAGCTGACGACGAGCACGAAGAACAGGCCGATGAAGGACATCCAGTTCTCGGTGTGGCTGGAGACGTAGTCCTGCAGCACGACGAAGATCGCCGCGCCCACCAGCGGGCCCCAGAACGACCGCATGCCGCCGAGCACGGCCATGATCACGAAGTTGCCCGACAGGGTCCAGTGCAGCGAGCGCGGGTCGGTGAAGTTGCTCAGCAGCGCGTACAGCGTGCCGGCCAGCGCCGCGAAGCCGCCCGAGATCACGAACGACAGCCAGATGTGGAACTCCACCGGGATGCCCAGGAAGCGGGCCCGGCGCTCGTTCTCGCGGATCGCGATCAGGCTGCGCCCCAGCGGCGAGCGCAGCAGCAGCGCCATCACGCCCACCGCCAGCGCGAACAGCGCCAGCGCCAGGTAGTAGAAGGCCTTGCCGCCCTGCATCAGGTCGATGGTGGTGAAGCCCAGGTGCAGCGGCTCGCGGTGCCAGCCGGTGACGCCGTCGTCGCCGCCGGTGACCGAGTTCCAGCGGAAGGCGATGAAGTAGAAGACCTGGGCGAAGGCGATCGTCACCATCGCGAAGTAGGTGCCGCGCAGCTTGCGGATCAGCGCCCCCACCACCGCCGCCGCGGCGGTGCCGACGAGCACCCCGACCACGATGCCCAGCATGGTGCTGGGGGCGATGAACTTGATCGTCATCGCCGCGCCGTAGGCGCCGAGGCCGAAGTAGGCGGCGTGGCCGAAGGAGAGCACGCCGGTGAAGCCGAGCAGGAAGTTCAGCGCCATCGCCGCCAGGCCGAGCACGATGACGCGGCTGGCGAGGTCGGTGTAGCCGCCGACGGCGCCCATCCAGAACGGCATCGTCAGCAGCACGAGCCACAGGATCGCGGTGGACACCCGCGCGTCGGGCGCCTTCACTGCGTCCTCCCTTCTTCGCCCAGCAGGCCCTGCGGCCGCCACAGCAGCACCAGGCCCATCATCACGTACATCACCGCCTCCGTGGCCGAGGGAAAGAACACCGTCGTGATGCCCGAGGCCACGCCGATCAGCAGCCCGCCCAGCAGCGTGCCCACCAGGCTGCCCAGGCCGCCGACGATGATGGCCACGAAGCTGGGCATGATGAGCGAGGCGCCGATCGTGGGCTGCAGGCCCAGCATGCCGGCGGCCAGCACCCCGGCCAGTCCGGCGAGGTAGATGCCCAGGCCGAAGTTGAGGTTGCGCAGCACCGTCACGTTGACGCCCAGCACCGAGACCGTCTCGAGGTCGAGCGTGCCGGCGCGGATGCGCATGCCCAGCCGCGTCTTGTTCAGGATGTAGAAGAGCGCCCCCACGGCCGCGGCCACCAGGCCCACCATGAACAGGCGGTAGCCGGTGAGGAAGAAGTATTCGCTGGACAGCGGCGTGGTCAGCCAGTCCGGGATCGGGAAGGGCAGGCTCTGCGCGCCCCAGATGTAGCGCGTGCCGTCTTCCAGGATGTAGGCCAGGCCGAAGGTCAGCAGCAGGCTGTACAGCGGGTCGCGCCCGTACAGGCGCCGGATCAGCACCCGCTCGACCGCCAGGCCCAGCACCGCCGTGAGCAGCGGCGCCACCACCAGCGCACCCCAGAAGCCGATGGCCGGCATCAGCGCGTAGGCGAGGTAGGCACCGATGGCCAGGAAGCCGCCGTGGGCGAAGTTGATGACGCCGCTGAGGTTGAGGATCAGCGACAGGCCCAGCGCCATCAGCGCATAGAAGGCGCCGACGATCAGCCCGTTGAAGACGTTGAACAGCAGCAGTTGGGTCATCGCGGGGCGGACCTCGGGGTCAAGGTTGCAGGGGAGACGGTGCCGGCAGGCGGAACGCAAGAACCGCACCCGCCGGCACGCGCCGGCGCCGGCCGCCCGCAGCCCCCTCGAGGCTGCGGCGCGGCCGCGCAGGCCGCGTGCGGCGGTCGGGCGTGGGGAGCCGGGCTCAGGCCGGCCAGGTCATCTTGCAGCCCGACTCCTCGAGCGTGCCGGCCACGTCGATGCCCTTGACGACCTCGGTCACCTTGAACAGGTCGTCCGGGCCGGCCGGCCCCTGGGCCTGGGCCTTGCTCACGTAGAGGTTCGGGATCAGCTGGTTCTGCCCGGCGCGGAAGAAGGCGCCGTCGGGCATCAGCGCCACCTCGGGCGGCAGCTTGAAGCCTTGCAGGAACTTGGCCATCTTCACCGCCTCCAGGCTCTTGGCCCCGTTGGCGGCCAGCGCGCAGGTCCAGGTCGCGGCGTAGCCGAACCAGGTGCGCTCGGTGGGCACGCGGCCGGTCTTCTTCTTGATCTCGGCCACGAACTCGGCCACGTGCGGCACGCCCGGCTGGTTCCAGTACCACTCGACCACCCAGGTGCCGATGCGGGCATCGGGCGGCAGGCCCTCCATGGCCTCGAGCTCCTGCTGCGCGCCGGCGATGTAGAAGCGCTTGTCCAGGCCGAACTGCACCGCCTGCTTGATGACGTTGATCATGTCGTCGCCCTGCGGCAGCAGGATGATGACGTCGGGCTTGGCGGCCTGGGCCTTGATCAGGTAGGACGAAAAGTCGGTCGTGCCCAGCGGCGTGAGGTCACCGCCCACCTTGGTGCCGCCGGCCTTGGCGCAGGCCTTCTCCAGGCCCGCCTGCAGCGTGTGGCCGAAGGCGTAGTCGGGGGTGATGTAGTACCACTTCTTGCCGCCGTTCTTGATCAGCGAGGGCGTCACCGCGTTGGCCTCGGTCTGCGTGGTGTTGCAGATGCGGAACACGTTCCAGTGGCAGCTGGCGCCGGTGATGGCGTCGGTGTGGCCGCCGGGCACGACGTGCAGCACGCCCTTCTCGTTGCTGACCTGGGCCATGGCCAGGGCCAGGGCCGAGTTGACGTTGCCCAGCAGGAAGTCGACCTTGTCTCGCTCGATCAGCTTGCGCGCCTTCTGCACCGCGGTGCCGGCGTCGCCGCTGGTGGAGTCCTCGACCAGCAGCTCGACGGGGCGGCCCAGGATGCCGCCCTTGGCATTGATCTGCTCCAGCGCATGCTGGCAGCCGATCATCTCGTTCTTGCCCACGGCGGCGAAGGTGCCGGTCAGCGGGTTGTCCAGGCCAATCTTGACCTTCTCGGCTGCGCGCGCGGTGAGGATGAACGGCGATGCGAGCTGCACCAGGCTCGCGCCCGCGGCGGCCTGCACGACTCGGCGGCGCCGGATGCCGGCCACGGTTGGCATTTGCTTCATGGAGGTCTCTTTCCAGGATCAGGAGGATGCGGCCCACGATCCGCGGGGCCGGCAGGTCCGGGCCCGCAAACCAGGCGCCTGCGCGCCGGCCCGCCCTGGGCACCGAACGCCTTCATCCTAGGGGGATCCCGGGGGCCGGCCTATCCGGGTGAGCCCGGGTCAGGCCGGGGGTTCAGGCTGCCAAAGTGTCGCGCCCCGGCCACCCACCGGCGGCCTCGCCGGCGACCACCCGCACCGCGCAGTACTTGAATTCGGGGATCTTGGCCACCGGGTCGAGGGCCGGGTTGGTGAGCTTGTTGATGGCCGCCTCGAACCAGCAAAAGGCCACGAACACGGTGCCGCGGGGGGAGCTGTCGTCGGCGCGCGCGTACAGCGTGACCTGGCCACGGCGCGAGTGCAGCGTCAGCGGCTGGCCCGGCGCCACGCCCAGCGCCGCCAGGTCCAGCGGGTGCAGCATCGCCACCGGGTCGGGCTCGATGGCGTCCAGCACGCCCGAGCGCCGCGTCATGCTGCCGGTGTGCCAGTGCTCGAGCTGGCGCCCCGTGATCAGCACCATCGGGTACTCGGCGTCGGGCCGCTCGGCCGCCGGGATGAGGTCGGCCGGCACGAAGCGCGCCCGGCCGCTGGCGGTGGGAAAGCGCTGGACGAAGACCACCGGCTCGCCGGGCTCGCCCTCGGCCGCGCAGGGGTAGGTCACGGCCTGCTCGGCCTGCAGGCGTGCCCACGAGATGCCGGCGATGCTGGGCATGGTGCCGCGCATCTCCTCGTAAACCCGCGCCACGGCGGCCTCGGCCTGGCCCGGGGCCGTGCCGGCCGCATCGCCGTAGGGCGACCAGTCCAGGCCCAGCCGGCGCGCCATCTCGATCACGATCCACAGGTCGGGCCGGGCGTCGCCGGGCGGGGCCAGCACCTGCCGCGCGAGCTGCACCGTGCGGTCGGTGTTGGTGAAGCTGCCGGTCTTCTCGGCGAAGGCGCTGGCCGGCAGCACCACGTCGGCCAGCGCCGCGGTCTCGGTGAGGAACAGGTCCTGCACCACCAGCATCTCCAGCGCGGCCAGGGCCCGGCGCGCGTGGTCGGCGTCGGGGTCGCTCATGGCCGGGTTCTCGCCCAGGATGTACATGCCCCGCACCCGGCCGGCGTCGATGGCCCGCATCACCTCCACCACCGTCAGCCCGGGCCGGCGGTCCAGCCGCTCGGCCGGCACGCCCCAGGCGCGGGCAAAGCGCTCGCGCACCTCGTCGTCGTCCACGTGCTGGTAGTCGGGGTACATCATCGGGATCAGGCCGGCATCGGAGGCCCCCTGCACGTTGTTCTGGCCGCGCAGCGGGTGCAGCCCGGTGCCGGGGCGGCCGATCTGGCCCGTCATCAGCGCCAGCGCGATCAGGCAGCGCGCGTTGTCGGTGCCGTGCACGTGCTGGCTCACGCCCATGCCCCAGAGGATCATCGAGGCGCGGCTGGTGGCGTACAGGCGCGCCACCTCGCGGATCGCGGGCGCCGGGATGCCGCAGATCGGGGCCATCGCCTCGGGGCTGTAGCCGCGCACGTTCTCGACCAGCGCCGCGTAGCCCTCGGTGCGCTGCGCGATGAAGCCGGCGTCGGCCAGCCCTTCCTCGACGATGGTGTGCATCATGGCGTTGAGCAGCGCCACGTCGGTGTCGGGCTGGAACAGCAGCGTGCGGTGGGCGATGCGCGCCAGCTCGCTGCGGCGCGGGTCCATCACCACGAGCCGGGTGCCCTGCGCCACCGCGTTCTTGATCCAGGTCGCGGCCACCGGGTGGTTCACCGTCGGGTTGGCGCCGATGACGATGACGACCTCGGCCCGCAGCACGTCCATCACCGGGTTGCTGACCGCCCCCGAGCCGATGCCCTCGAGCAGCGCGGCCACGCTGGAGGCGTGGCACAGCCGCGTGCAGTGGTCGACGTTGTTGCTGCCGAAGCCCAGCCGCACGAGCTTCTGGAACAGGTAGGCCTCCTCGTTGCTGCCCTTGGCCGAGCCGAAGCCGGCCAGCGCCTGCGGACCCTGCGTGTCGCGGATCCGGGCCAGCGTGCCGCCGGCCAGGGCCAGCGCCTCGTCCCAGCTCGCCTCGCGGAAGGCGTCCAGCGGACGGGCCGGGTCGACCGGCGTGCCCTTGGGCACCTCGGCCCGGCGGATCAGCGGCTTCGTCAGGCGCTGCGGGTGGCGCACGTAGTCCCAGCCGTAGCGGCCCTTGACGCACAGCCGGCCATGGTTGGCCGGGCCGTCGCGGCCCTCGACGTAGAGGATCTGCTCGTCCTTGACGTGGTAGGTGAGCTGGCAGCCCACGCCGCAGTAGGGGCAGAGCGAGTCGACGCTGCGGTCCGGCACCGCCAGCGCGGCGCCGCCGGCCGGGGCGAGTGCGCCCGTGGGGCAGGCCTGCACGCATTCGCCGCAGCCCACGCAGCTGGACGCGCCCATCGCATCGTCCATGTCGAAGACGATCTTCGCCTGGCCGCCGCGCCAGGCCAGGCCGATGACGTCGTTGCCCTGGGCGTCGCGGCAGGCACGCAGGCAGCGCGTGCACTGGATGCAGGCATCCAGGTTGACGGCGATGCCGGCGTGGCTGAGGTCGGGCGCCACCGCCGGGCGCGGCGCAAAGCGCGGCTTGCCCACTTCAAGCCGCTCGGCCCAGTGGTCGACCTCGTTGTGGCGCGTGTAGGGCGTCTCGGGCAGGTCGGCCTGCAGCAGCTCGAGCACCAGCTGCTGCGCCTTGCGCGCACGCGCGCTGGCGCTGTGCACCTGCATGCCTGGCTGCGGCTGGCGGCAGCAAGAGGCGGCGAGCACGCGCTCGCCCTCGATCTCGACCATGCACGAGCGGCAGTTGCCCACCGCGGCCAGCCCGTCCCGGGCGCACAGGCGAGGAATGCTCACGCCTTCTCGGTCGGCCACCGCGAGCAGGGTCTCGCCCGGGCGCGCGCCGACCTCGCGGCCATCGAGGACGAAGCGGATCTCCGGGGCCGCGCCCGCATCACCCAGGTCGCGTGCGTCGCTGAGGTCGCTCATACGGCTGCGAATTCGTCGGGGAAGTAGCGGATCACGCAATCCACCGGGTTCGGCGCGGCCTGGCCCAGGCCGCAGATCGAGGCATCGCGCATCACCTGCGAGAGCTCGGCCAGCAGCGGGCGATCCCACTGCGCGGGGGGCGGCTCGATCAGCGCGCGGGCCTTGGCGGTGCCGACGCGGCAGGGCGTGCACTGGCCGCAGCTCTCGTGCTCGAAGAAGCGCATCAGGTTGCGCGCGGCATCCGCCGCGCGGTCGTGCTGCGACAGCACGATCACCGCCGCCGACCCGATGAAGCCGCCATGCGGCTGCAGGGTGTCGAAGTCGAGCGGCACGTCGGCCAGCCGCGCCGGCAGGATGCCGCCCGAGGCGCCCCCCGGCAGGTAGGCGTAGAGGTCGTGCCCGGGCAGCATGCCGCCGCAAAACTCGTCGACCAGCTCGCGCAGCGTGATGCCGGCCGGTGCCAGCTTGACGCCGGGCTCGCGCACGCGGCCCGAGACCGAGAACCGGCGCAGGCCCTGGCGGCCATGCCGGCCCTGGGCCGCGAACCATTCGCCACCCTGCTCGAGCAGCTCGCGCACCCAGTACAGGGTCTCGAAGTTGTGCGCGAGCGTCGGCCGCCCGAACAGGCCCACCTGGGCGACGTAGGGCGGGCGCAGGCGCGGCAGGCCGCGCTTGCCTTCGATGGATTCGATCATCGCCGACTCTTCGCCGCAGATGTAGGCGCCGGCGCCGCGGCGCAGCTCGATGGTCGGCAGCGCGGCCACCGGCGGCGCGGCCTGCAGCCGGGCCAGCTCGGCCTCGAGCACGGCACGGCCGCCGTGGTATTCGTCGCGCAGGTAGACGTAGACGGCGTCGATGCCCACGGCCCAGGCCGCGATCAGCAGGCCCTCGAGAAAGCGGTGCGGGTCGCGCTCGAGCAGCCAGCGGTCCTTGAAGGTGCCGGGCTCGCCTTCGTCGATGTTGACCGCCATCGATCGCGGCGCGGGCTCGGCGCGCACGAGGCGCCACTTGCGCCCGGCCGGGAAGCCCGCGCCGCCCAGGCCGCGCAACCCGGAATGCTCGAGCACCCGGATCACGCTGTCGGCATCGCGCCGGCCTTCGGCGCAATCGCGCAGCAGCGCGTAGCCGCCGCCGGCCTGGTAGGCCGCGTAATCGATGTACGGTGCCGGCTCAGGGGTGCGGCGGCCTTCGCGCACGGCGGCGACGACGGCCTGCACCGTCGCCCGCGCCAGCGGATGCTGGTGCACGGCCACGGCGGGGGCCTGCTCGCAGCGGCCGATGCAGGGCGCGGCGACGACGCGCACCTCGGCGCCCAGCAGCGCCGGCAGCCGCGCGAGCAGGGCCGGCGCGCCACTCATCTCGCAGGCCAGGCCGTCGCACACGCGCACCGTGAGCGCCGGCGGCGCGGGCACGCGGCCGTCGGCGTCCTCGCGCACGACGTCGAAGTGGTGATAGAAGCTCGCCACCTCGAACACCTCGGCCTGGGCCAGGCGCAGCACCTGCGCCAGCGCCGCCAGGTGCGGCGTGCCCAGCTGGCCGTGGCGGTCGTTCAGGCGGTGCAGGTACTCGATCAGCCGGTCGCGGCGCAACGGCTCGTCGCCCAGCACCGACTGCACCTCGGCCAGCGCCGTGGGGTCGACGCGCCGGCCCTTCGGCGCCTGGCGCTTGCGCTGGCGCGAGGCGCCCTGCACGGCGATCGGAATGACGGGGTGGTTCATGGTTCGGTCTCGACCTTTCACTCGCGCGGCCAGCGGCGCAGCCGCGCCTTGCCGGCCTCGGCGAGGCCCTCGAAGCCGCCGGCCGCGGCACGCCCGAGATGGCGGGGCTGCTGCAGCGCGGCCCCGTGGCCGCCGGCAGGGTGCAGGTTCACCGCGAGAGCCTACACCGCGGCCCCGGTGGCTGGGGCCGCGGGCACTGCCGCGGGCACGGACGGGGCGGCGTCAGAACAGCGCCGCCGCCTTCTGCAGCGCGATCCACACGCCCGTGAGGAACGGCAGACCGACGGCCAGCCAGGCCAGCACGCCGGCCAGGCCGAAGGCCCCGCGCGCGGCCGACTGCGCCCCGCCGGCGGCGGCCGGCGCCTCGTGGCTGAGGCCGCGCTCGGCGGCGAGCTCGGCCTCGGTCATGAAATGGCGCTCGGCCACCGGCCGCACGAGCAGGTTGCACACCAGCCCGACCAGCAGCAGGGCGGCCAGGATGTAGAGCGTGTGGTCGTAGGCCAGCCGGCTGGGCACGCCGGCGTCGAGCTGGGTCTGGCGCAGGTTGGCGATCAGCACCGGCCCGATCACCCCGGCCACCGACCAGGCGGTGAGCAGCCGGCCGTGGATGGCGCCCACCATCTGGGTGCCGAACATGTCGGCCAGGTAGGCCGGCACGGTGGCGAAGCCGCCGCCGTACATGGTGAGGATGGCGCACACCACCACCACGAACAGCGCCGCCAGCCCGAGGTGCCCCAGCGTGGGCATCAGGCCGTACAGCACGATGCCCAGCAAGAAGAACGTGGCGTAGGTGGCCTTGCGCCCGATGTGGTCGGAGACCGAGGCCCAGAACAGCCGCCCGAGGCTGTTGAACAGGCTGATCAGCCCCACCAGGCCGGCGGCCGCGGCGACGACGGCGGCCTTCTGCGCCGGCGTCATCGCGCCGCCCTCGGCCAGGCCGAGCAGCTTGCTGCCGAACACCTCCTGCAGCATCGGCGAGGCCATCGAGATGACGCCGATGCCGGCCGTCACGTTCAGGCACAGCACGCCCCAGATGAGCCAGAACTGCGGCGTCTTCCAGGCGCGGCGCAGGTGCACGTGGCGCTGCGTGATCATGGCCTGCGCGTTCGCGGCCGGCTGCCAGCCCGCGGGCTGCCAGCCGGCCGGCGCGGTGCGGAAGCCGAAGGCGCCCAGGGTCATGGCGACGAAGTACAGCCCGCCCATCACGATCAGCGTGCTGGACACGCCGGGTGTGCCGTCGGCGGCGGCGAAGCGGCTCATCAGCGCCACCGCGATCGGCGCGCCGATCATCGCCCCGCCGCCGTAGCCCATGATCGCGAAGCCGGTGGCCATGCCGCGGCGATCGGGGAACCACTTGATGAGCGTCGAGACCGGGGTGATGTAGCCCAGGCCCTGCCCGATGCCGCCCAGGATGCCGCAGCCCAGCCACAGCAGCCACAGCTGGTGCACCGCCACCCCGACGCCGCCCAGGATCATCCCGCCGCCCCAGCACAGCGCGGCGATGAAGCCGGCCTTGCGCGGGCCCGCATGCTCGAGCCAGCCGCCCCACAGCGCGGCCGAGACGCCCAGCATCACGATGAACAGCGTGAAGGTCAGGCTCACCGCCGGCACCGACCAGTTGCAGCTGGTCGTGAACAGCTCGCTGGCCAGGCTCTGCGCCTTGCACAGCCCCGGGTCGGTGCCCTTGAGCAGCTTGGCCATCGGCAGCCAGAACACCGAGAAGCCGTAGGCCATGCCGATGCACAGGTGGATGGCCAGCGCGCAGGGCGGCACCAGCCAGCGGTTGAAGCCGGGGCCGGCCAGGGTTCGCTCGCGGCTCAGCCATCCCGCATCGGCCGGGGCCGCGCTGCCATTTGCCAGCACTGTGGACATGCTCTGCTCCTCGGGTTTCGATCCGCTGGACCGTCCCGTGCATGACATCGCAGCAGCGACGCCGCCGCCATCCAGGACGACCCCGCCGCAGCGTGCCAACTTGTCGGCGCCGGTTGCGACAACTTGTCGCGCCCGGCACCGCCCGCAGGGCCGGGCCAGCCGGGGCGCTGCCTACAATCCGCGCCACCGCCCATGCCCCCGCCCTCCACCCACGAGCCTGCCTCGGCTGCCACCGGCGCCGAGGGGCGCGGCCCGCAGCGGCGCCCGGACGCGGCCGTGCTCGTGGTCGACGACGAGCCCGGCATGCGCCATTTCCTGGAGCGCACGCTGGCCCCGCGGGTGGGCCGGGTCAGCACCGCGGCGTCGGCCGAGGAGGCCGAGGCGCTGCTGCAGCGGCACCGCTACGACCTGCTGGTGCTCGACATCGCACTGCCCGGCAAGAGCGGTCTGGCGCTGCTGCAGCAGCTGCGCGCGGCCGGCCACCCCGGCGAGGTGGTGCTGATCACGGCCTACGCCGACCTGGACACCGCGATCGAGGCCATGCGGGCCGGCGCCGGCGACCTGCTGCTCAAGCCCTTCCGCGTGGCCCAGGTGCTGGGTGCCGTGCGCCAGGCCCTGGAGCGCGCGCGCCTGAAGCGGGAGAACTGGCTGCTGCGGCGGCGCCTGGACGAGGGCACGCCCCCGCCGTCGGGGCTGGTGGGGCGCTCGATCGTCATCAAGGGCCTGCAGGCGGCGCTGCAGCGCGTGGCGGGGGTCGACAGCACGGTGCTCTTCACCGGCGCCTCGGGCACCGGCAAGGAGCTGGCTGCGCTCGCCCTGCACCAGCTCAGCACCCACGCCGGCGGCCCCTTCGTGCCGGTGAACTGCGCCACCGTCTCGCCCGCGCTGATCGAGGCCGAGCTCTTCGGCCAGGCCGGCCGCGACGGGCTGCTGGTCCATGCCCGGGGCGGCACGCTGTTCCTCGACGAGGTGGGCGAGCTGCCGCTGGCGCTGCAGGCCACGCTGCTGCGCGTGCTGGAGACGCGGCGCGTGCGGCCGGTGGGCAGCGAGCAGGAGATCCCGATCGACGCCCGCATGGTGGCCGCCAGCAGCCGGCCGCTGCGCGCCGAGGTCGAGGCCGGCCGCTTCCGCGCCGACCTGTACTACCGGCTGCAGGTGGTGGAGATCACGCTGCCGCCGCTGGCTGCGCACAAGGAGGACATCCCCGAGCTGGTGGCGCACTTCATCGCCACGCTGGCCCCGCGCCTGGGCGTGCCGCCGATCGAGGTCACCGACGACGAACTGCGCTTCCTGCAGCAGTACGACTGGCCGGGGAACGTGCGCGAGCTGCGCAACCTCGTCGAGCGCTCGCTGATCGTCGGCGCGCTCAACGTCTCGGCCCTCTACCAGAGCCTGCCCCGGCCGGCGCCGCTGCCGCGCGCGGGCCCGGGCCGGCCGGTGGACCTGCAGACGCTGGAGCGCCAGCATATCGGCGCCGTGCTCGAATCGGTGGACGGCGACAAGACCCGCGCGGCCGTGCTGCTGGGCATCTCGCGCCGCACGCTCGAGCGGCGCTGCGCCGAATGGGCCCTGGAGGCAGGGGCGGCCGGAGCGACCGCCGCGGCCGAGGGCGGCACGGAGCCCGGCCGCTGAGCGCGCCCGCCGCGCCCTCGTCGCTGCCGCCGGCGCCGGCCCTGCCGCGGCCGGCCCGCCGCGGCTCGATCCGCAGCAAGCTGCTGGCCCTGGTGCTGCTGCCGCTGCTGGGCGTGCTGCCGCTGCTGGGCGCGGGCCTGCTG